>JAPOYT010000175.1 GCA_026706445.1 Chloroflexota bacterium | reverse complement strand
GGCGAATTAACAGTGGGCGACTCAAGAGTCGCCCCTACAAAATCATACGTACTTGAGGTTGGGGATATAATCTCGAGGATGGCTCAAAGAATTTCCACCGACTTCGATACACTTCCCGGCTCCTGCGGCGCAGCATTCGCGAAAGCCCATATTGATATCCGCGTCAAGATTCCGAGCCCGTTATTGACTGCAAAGCGAGTTTGATGCGGCGTATCGACTCCTGCTTGCCGAGGATTTCCATCGTTTCGAATGTTGGCGGCGATACTTTCTGCCCGGTTACGGCTGCGCGCAGCGAGCCAAATACCTGGCCATTCTTGAAGCCGCTCGATTTTGCGTAGGCTGTCACTGCGCTGTGCTGCGCAACGTGGCTGAAAGATTCGAGCGCCTGCAGCACAGGAATCGCGCCGCGCAGCACAGCGGCGGTGCTCTCTCGGCTCATCTTGCGCTGGATCAATATATCGGCTGACGGCGCTTTGAACGAAGCCCAATCGGCAAAGAAGAAGCCAGCGATCGGCACAACATCGCGCGTGGACTTCAGACGAACCCGAAGCAGCGGGACGACTTGCTTAAGTCGTTCCTCGTCGACGGCATAGCCCGCCTCTTCCAGTATGGGCTTCAGCAGCCGACACAATTCGTCAACCGAGGCGCGCTTTATGTACTGGCTGTTGAGCCAATCAAGTTTGGCAATCGGGTAAGCGCTGTTGGCCGGGCTGACGTCTTTGAGGTCGAAGCGCTCCATGGCTTGCGCGGTGGAGAAGATCTCCTCGTCATCGCCGTAATTCCAGCCGATATTGGTCAAAAAATTCATCACCGCGCTGGGCAGGTAACCGGCATCGATGAATTCGTGCATCAGTACGGGCACGCTCTTGCCACCGGCGTCGGCGAACTGCTGCTTGCGCTTGCTCAGCTTGCCCTTGCCATTGGGGTTGAGCAGCACCGGCAGATGGGCGTATTGGGGCATCTTCCAGCCGAGCGCCCGCCAGATTTGAATATGCAGCGGAAAAGATGGCAGCCATTCAATCGCGCGCGCGACATGCGAAATCCGCATGTGGCGGTCGTCAACGATATGGGCGAGGTGGTACGTGGGGTAGCCATCAGATTTCAAGAGGACGGCATCCTGCAATTGTTCGTTGTCGAATTCGACCGGTCCGCGGATCATATCGTCGCCGATGGTCACTCCGCCAAGCGGCATCTTGAAGCGTATGACGCAAGGCTTGCCCTGCGCCTCTAGCTCAGACGCGCGGTCTGCCGGAAAATCCCGGTATCGGCGATCGTAGCCGGCGCCCGCCTTGCGCATTTCAGCGAGCTCTTCCGGCGTAGCGAAACACTTGTAGGCGCGGTCCTGATCTACCAGCCAGGCCGCCCAAGTTTGGTACATTTCAAGGCGCTCCGACTGTACGTAGGGTCCAAATTCGCCGCCCTCGCGCGGGCCCTCATCAATATCCATGCCCAGCCAGTCCAGCGCCTGAAGGATCAAATCTACGGAACCGGGTACGGTGCGCTTCTGGTCGGTGTCTTCAATTCGCAGAATGAATTGGCCGCCGTGACGCCGGGCGTATAGCCAGGCGAAAAGCGCTGTTCGAATGCCGCCGATATGCTGCGGTCCGGTCGGGCTAGGGGCGTAGCGCGTGCGTACCGGTCGCGTGGATGGCGAGGTCAATTTGAATGCTCCAGTGCTTGGTAGAGCCGGACAGAACTAGGACGCTTGGTTCTATTGTTCAAATGATGACGCGGCGGCGGCGAACGATAACGCTTTCTACGAGGCCGACGCCCACCATCGTGAACAGAAGCGATGTGCCGCCGGAGCTGACAAAGGGCAGGGTCAAGCCGGTAACGGGCATCAGGTTGAGATTCATGCCGATTGAAACGGTCGTCTGGAAGAAAATCATGGCGGCGACGCCGTAACAGATCATGCTGCCCAAGGGATCGCTCGCTTCGCGGGCGCCTTTCAATATGCGCGACAAGATAAGGGCAAACATCGCCAGAACCGCGACGCCGCCAGCCATGCCGAATTCATGGGCGATGACGCTGAAAATGAAGTCAGTGTGGCGTACGCGAAGAAAGCGGCCCGTGTTCTGCGAGCCGACCGCGTAGCCCTTGCCCAGGATGCCGCCCGAGCCGATGCTGATCCGCGCCTGATTGATATTATAGGCGGCATCGGGATCTTGATCCGGGTTGATGAAGGTCTCCACTCGCAATTGCTGATAACCGGGCAGCAGCGGGAATACGGTCGGCAAGATTACCAGAAGCGCAAGCAAGAATAGCGCAATGTGGCGCAGGCGCAAGCCGGCCGACCAGATGATCACCGCCCAGATAAACAGGAATACAATGGTTGTGCCTAGATCCGGCTGGCGGAATACCAGGGCGGCTGGGATCGCTATGTAAATTAAGGTGCGAATGACGGTGGAGAGCTTGCCAAGTTCGAGATAGCGCTCGGCGACAAACTGTGAAAGCGTGATGATGAGCAAGATTTTGCCAATCTCGGACGGCTGCACGCGGATGCCGATGTTCAGCCAGCGCGTGGCGCCGCCGGCGCCCTCCACGCCGAAGAATTCAACCATGACGAGGAGAATCACCATTCCGGCATAGAGCCAAGGGCTCAAGCTGCCGAGCAGACGATAATCAATTGCCGCCATGACGATTACGACGACGAAGCCGATGATTGCGTAGTTGATTTGGTCAGGGACGCGCCGGATGATGTCATCGTCGATGGCGTCCTGCGTCGCGCTGGCGATCATCATTATGCCGAAACCGACGAGGACCAGGGTAGCGGCGAAAAGTACAAAGTCAAACCGCCGCCAGGCGCCAACGCTCTCAACCATGCGGGCTGATTCCGCTCATCCAGTCTTTATCGCATTATATGGGGAAGCGCGCTGAATAGACAGGGTTTACTGAGATTGCCGCTGTTTCATTGTGCGCCGTGGGAATCAGGCAGGCGGCGGTTGCGCGAAAGGATCATCGCGATTGCTTGGCCAATCCAGCTACGAACTGGGTTCAGGCCTTCTTGTCTTCTTCGTCCTCGCCCTCGTCGGCCTTTGCTTCCACCGCGTCTTTGGGCGCCTCAGGTTTCGCCGCCTCGTCTTCGGCGGATTGGGCGTCGGAGCCATTGTTCGCGCCATTGGATTCGGCTACATCCGCCAAAGCGCTTGAATCAGTTATTTGCTTTGAATTAGACGGCGGTGTATGAATGGCGACCGGAATCTCGGCGACGAGCTTGCTATGCCTGCGGTCGCGCTGCTCCAGGTCGATTTCCACGCGGTCTTTGTCGACCACGAGGTACTTGACGATGACGGCGAGGATTTCGCTCTTCATCTCTTCCATGCGTTCCGGCGGCAAGTTAATGCGGTCATGCTGAAGGACAAAACGCAGCCTGTCCTTTGCAGTGGCGCCGCTGCCTTTCTTCGCTCGACCGAACAAACGGCTCAGTAGGTTTGTCATGTGGCTTTCCTTTGCTGGTAGCAATTGCGCAGAGTGACCTTCTGGCTTGGCCTACCGACCATTAAGGAGTTTGGCGAGTCGCTGGAAAATGCCGCGGCTTTCGTCAAGATTCATGAAGGGCACGTCTTCACCGATGACGCGCCTGGCGACATTGTTGAATGCCATGCCGGCTTTGGACTGCATATTGAGCGTGACCGGAATTCCGCTGTTTGACGCGGACAGCACCAACTCGTCTTCGGGGATGATTCCCACAATCGACAAGCCGAGAATATCAAAGACGTCATCAGAAGACAGCATCTCGCCCTTTTTCACCAATTCGGTTTTCAGGCGGTTTATGATGAGCCGGCCCGGTCCTTTGTCGGCCGCTTCAATCAAGCCGATGATGCGGTCGGCATCGCGCACGGCCGACACCTCGGGATTGGTCACGATCAAGACTTCATCGGCTGGTTCCAGCGCGTTGCGAAAGCCTCGCTCGATACCGGCGGGAGAATCGATCAAGATATAATCGAAATCTTCGCGCAGCTCATTCGCCAGCTTGACCATGTCTTCGGGGCTGACCGCCATCTTGTCGCGCGTTTGCGCGGCGGGGATGAGGAACAAGTCATCAAATTTCTTGTGCTTGATCATCGCCTGACGAAGTTTGCTCCGGCCTTCGACGATATCGACCAGGTCGTAAACGATGCGATTTTCCAAACCCATAATGACATCAAGATTGCGCAGACCGATATCGGCATCAATGACGACCACTTTCTTGCCCAGGCTCGCCAGGGAGATGCCAAGGTTGGCTGTGGCGGTCGTCTTGCCCACGCCCCCTTTTCCCGACGAAATCGTTACTACTTTGCCCCCCATTCGGCTTCCTTTCTCGGTCTAATCTCTGGCTTCCACGATGATCTGATTGTCGCGGACGAGCGCGACTTCCGGCATGATTTTCTTGCGCTTGCCCGCCGGCGACCTTACAACGAAATCGGCAATCCGCAGTTGGCTGGGGCTCATTTCCAAGGCGCAAACGATGGCGGACTCGTTTCCGTTGGCGCCCGCATGGACGTAGCCACGCAGTTTTCCCCAAACCACGATATCGCCCCCGGCGATGACCTTGGCGCCAGGATTCACATCGCCAAAGACGATCACATGCCCGTCATTGTGTATCGTCCGACCCGAACGAAGGGTGCGGCGAAACAAGACACCATGTGTGCCCCTCTCCTCCGAAGTGACGGGCGCCGTCTCTCGCACGGTTTGTTGCGGCGCCGCCACATCAACATGGTTCTCGATAGGCACCTCTAGTGATTCCGCCGATTTCTGGGTAGTGTCGCTCTCGCTACGTACCAGGGACAGCTTTAAGCCACGACGCTCGAGCAAGGCTCTTAGCGAACTGAGCTCGTATTTCGGCACGGGCCGCTCGCCGAGCTCAACCGTGATATTGGCGCCAGCGTAAAATTCCGCCTGCTCGTCAATGCGCGCCGCAAGCTGATCTGTTACTGATTGCCAGTTTTCCGTGGTACTGAGCGATATGAGCAGGCCGTCGTTAACGCCCTTTATCGCGATTAGTTCTTCCTGCATGACGGATGACAGTCACTTTCGTGAGGCGCGGCGCAATCTGCGATAAGTTAAATATACTCGTTTTCCCGAAGCGCGCTTAGGTCTTTGCCAATGAAAAGCCGTTCAATTGGCCTCAGCCTTGCAGTGAGTTTTCTCTGTCGGCGCCCGGCGCCAAAACGGGGCGAATTCAGGCTCTCAAGATATCAAGCAGCAGGATCGCGGGGAGCGCAAAATAGAGCAGCGAGATGATGTGAATCCAGCGGCCGGACTCGTCGGAAAATGACTTGTTCACCCATTGGCCCAGGGTATTGACGGCGTAAGTCATCCACATGACTTGAATGATGATGAGAGGAATAAGCAGGATCTCGCGGTGGCTGCCGTTGTATGTTAATCCGAAGAATACGTACGCAGCGTAGGCGATCATGGTTACGGTTCCGAGCGGCGGATACCAGCGAGACAGTCGCGCCAAACCGATGACGCCTAGGATGATGCCAAACACGCTGAATTGGGCAATCACCAGTTGCCCCAGCTCGATCCAGCTCGCGGCGTCGCGCCAGCCCCAGATATCCAGCGGGGACGGCTCCGGCTGCAAGTAGACTCGTGCGAGCAAGAGGCCGCCTATCGCAATTGCGGCAAACATGGCGAGCCAATACATTGCGTTCAACTTGGCGTACGACAGAAAAAGCGCCAGCAAAAGAGCGGGGGCGAGCAAAGTCACCAGCGGATCATTGATGGCGCCGATGGTGAAGAGAAAGAGCATGCCAAGTGTATGCCAAGGCTTGGGATTGCGCGCCGGTTTGATGCCGGGTCGCGGGTTGGCAAGCAAGATCATGTCGACCGTCAGGTATAGCAGCCAGGCGGTTACCAGCCCTGTGAGCCGTAGACTCTGCGCAGTCCCGATCTGGTTCCAGAATATGAAGAGAAAGAAGACAATGCCCAAGCCGATACCGAGGTCGCTGCGCTTGAGCAAGCGAGTCGCCAGCAGCATCGCGAGCGCGGCAACGCAAGCGGCGAAAACGATCGTCGCGGGTTGGGTTTGGCCGCCGCCCGTTTGCGACCAAAACAGCGGGCAGAGCGCTAAGGTAAGGCCGCCGCCGATAGACGCGACGAAGCCCATTTGACGCATTCCCGCCGTCACGCCCAGTATTGCGAGCGAAAGCCCCGACGCGCGCGCGACCGGCGTTTCGCCGACGATCAGCATCAGCAGCCAGGCAGTTGCGGCGGCGAAGACCGCGGGGCTCCACTGCCGAATCAACTCGCGCTGCTCGGTCGAGATCGGCTGCACCCTAAGCCTCGCTGGCGCTAGCGGAGGACTGCAATGGCAAACCGTCGCGATCGACTTTCAGTCGGTAATACTCTTCCATCGTCCGCCGCACAATCGGCAAAGCGACCTGCGAACCTTCGCCGCCATTGTATACAAAAGCGATAATGATGACTTCTGGATCATCGTAAGGCGCGTAGCCGGTGTACCAGGCGTGCGCGGGCCACTGGCCCGGAACGCAGAGATTGAGCGCCCAAGCGTTGTCATCGCAGTATTCCGCTGTACCCGTCTTTCCAGCGACCTCAATAAAAGGGAGATCGGCTGGCTGCGCTGTGCCACCCTCGCCGATTACCGCCTCCCGCATACCGTCGCGCACGAGATCGAGCGTCGCATCGGAAACGAACGGTGGAATATAGGGCGAATTCACCGTGCGGAACCTAACCGGCTGACACACAGACCCATTAAAGCTGTAATTCAGCGGGATGTGAATGCGGTAAGTCTGCAAGTCTTCGATTCCCGGATCCGGATTCAGATCGGCCGTATTCCGATACCCTTCTGGATCGCAGCGATAAGGATCAAACCACTGCGAATTTGGTTCGCAGACACAAGCCAGGCTTGACTCGCCTTTCATCAGCATATCTTCCAGCAGCAGCAAGGTCAGTTCGTCGCCCGCTGTCATCATGTCTCGATTGATCGTACGCAATACCTTTGGCTGGAAGCCGTCGATGACTTGACGTTCTTCATCGAGGAATTCGCGGATGACCGTCGGCTGATAGAGGACGCCACCGTTTATGGAAGCGGCGACCGACGCTATCAGTTGCAGTGGCGTTACGTTGACGTAGCCTTGCCCGAAGGCCGCGTTGTATGTATCGCCAGTAGACCAGCTCTCGCCTTGATTGCGCCGCTTCCAATCCGGATCGGGCATGCGGTTGGGGTTTTCGAAGGGCAATTCGATGCCTAGCTCGCTGCCAATCCCGAATGCGGTGCCGTAACGAAACAGATCGTCGATGCCGAGGCCGCCGGGGCGTATTGTCTGTGCCGAAAGATTCGGATTGCCGCCGCCGATCTGATAGAAATAAACATCGCAGCTCCAGGCGATGCCCCGTATCATATCCACGCGTCCGTGCCCGCTGCGCAGCCAGCAAACAAAGCGTTGGGCGGCGGCGCGGTCCAAAGGCGCGTAGCGGTTCTCGACTAGAAGCTGCCCCTCGTCCAGCAGCAGCGAGTTTGGATCAATTACATTTTCTTCCAAGACGGCGGCCGCGGTGATCACTTTCCAGACCGATCCGGGCGGATACTGGCCTTTAATGGTCTTGTCCAATAGGGGAAACAGCGGGTCGGCTGCGATCTCGAGGAAATACTCGACATCTATTGCGCGGGCGAAACGCGAATTATCGTAGCTGGGGTAACTGACCAGCGCCAGCACTTCGCCCGTGCGCGGATCCATAGCAATGACGACGCCTTGCTGCGAGATTGTGCGCCCGGCAGTCGTGTTGAGTTCTTCCAGCTGATCAATCAGCGCCTGCCGCGCGAAAGCCTGCAGGTCTATGTCGATCGTCAGCCTCACGTTTTGCCCGGGCACGGGGTCATCTTGCTCAATTACTTTTACGACTTCGCCGGCGACATCAATTTCGCGTCGCGTCTGCCCGCGCCGTCCCGCGAGGCGCGCCTCCAGGTAGCGCTCAATGCCTTCATATCCTATGCGGTCAAAAGCTGCATTGTAGCCGAGCGCTCTTAATTCCGTCGCCTCTTCCGCCGGGATGGGACCCATGTATCCGATAATATGCGTCGTTAAAGCGCCCGTCGGATATTCACGTACAGCGACCGGCTCCACATCAACACCTGACATATAGATTCGTTCTTCCAGGATCTGCATCGCAACCAATTGCGGGACGTCGATGGCGACAATGACCGGACTGAAGGGTTCAATGCCTTCCCCTTCTTCGACCAGGTCCTGGATGCTGCGGACCAATTGGCCCGACTGTTCAGCGATTTCGCGCGTTGGCGGCACGCCGACCAAGGCGGACAGACGGTTGAATACCTCCAGTTCCCCCGCCTCATCAGCGGGCAGTTGGGCTGGTATGACAGTGACATTGTAGGCGGGAACGTTGAAAGCCAGTCGCTGGTCGTTGCGGTCGAAGATGGCGCCGCGCCGCGCCGGGATGGGAAGCTCGCTCAGTCGATTCTCGTCGGCGGCTGCCTGGAACTCAGCTTGACGCACAACCTGCAGTTCGTACATGCGGATGCCGAATATCAAGAATACGGCAAAGATAACCGCCTGAAAAAAAGTTAGGCGCCAGGTTTGAAAGGGGATCAGCCGGTTGGATTTCATTCTTGACCGCCAATTTCCGTGCCGAGCGTTAGACTGTGCGGGGCGATTTGCAGCCCGCCTTCCAGTCGGCGCTGAAGAAGGCGAACGAATGCGTACACCGGTAATACAGCGATCAGGTTGTAAATCATCGTCGGCAGAAGCAATAGGCCGATCAGCGAAGCAATATCATAAGTGTGGCCCAACAGAAACAGGGCGAGGACGGTGAAAGCCGTAATGAAAACGGTTGCGAAGGCTGTGATGGCTAGGAGAAAAAGAAAGCGCAGTCGCGACAGTTGCCGCGCGACCCCGTTGACGACGAAGACAACGAGAACCAGCGCCGCTGAGGATGTGCCGATTGGCAGAATTGACAACAGATCAAGCATGATTCCGCCGACCAGCGCCCAAACGAAGGCATCGCCCAGGCTCGAGCGGACTGACCAGCAGATCACCAGCAGCATGACCAGGCCGGGTTGCCCGCGCGAGTTGATGTGAAAGGGTGTAATGCTGCTAAGCAGGGCTTCTGCGAAAGCGATGAGTTGTGGCGCAAAGCTGGCTGAAAGCGCCGCCGCCAGACCAAGGATTGCGATGGACAAGTAGCGGCCCATATCAGTTTCCGCCCGTCCCTTCGAATACGGTCAGGTCGATCGGCTCAAAGCTGGTGATGACCAGCACCAACTCAAGCGTGTCAAAGTCGAAGAGACTGCGCACTTCCGCTTCCTGGAATAGTTCGAATTCGAATTGCCGTACGCTCGTCACTTGGCCGACAACGATATCCGGCGGAAAATTGCCCCCCAGCCCAGAGGTGATGACAAGATCGCCTTGCGTGATCACTTCGTCCAGATCGACCATGGTCAGCCGCAGTACGCCCGAAGCCTGGCCGATGATGCTGCCGTGAGCGCGTGTGGTTTGCAAGCGAGAGCTGACGGCGCTGTTCTCGTCGTTGATGAGCTGCACCTGCGCCGCGTTGGCGCTGACGAGAATGATTCGGCCGACCAATCCCAATTCTGTCGTCACCGGCATGCCAACGGCGATGCCATCGCGCGCGCCACGGTTGATAATTATGTTGCGGGCGATCCCGGTCTGCTCAATGGCGATCACATCGGCGGGCAAGAATTCCTGGTCTTCCAGTGGCGATGTATAAGCGAGCAGGCTCCTCAATCGGACGTAATCGCTGGCGGCCTCGCGCAGTTCAATGGTTTCGACTTGACGGCGGGCGAGCTGTTCTTCGAGCAGGGCGATTCGCTCGCGCAGATGGCCCAGGTTGTTGAGATCTTCGAATGCCGCGCTAAGCGATAACGAGACGCGATTGAACAAACCTGACAAGCCATTTAGCGGAGCGGCTACCACACCTTCTACCGGCGTCAATGCGCCGATGAGGCTGAGCAGGACCAAAGCGCCGCAAAGGCTCAGCGTCAGTAACAGCGCCAGTACTCGACTGGGTTGTCGGAGATTACGCAAACTATCAACCTTTTAATAGCGCGTTCTGCCTAATGTTATCACAGATTGCGCGCAACCATTGGAAGGTTGAACTGATGCGGAAGACGCGCTGTTTATGCCGCCAAATCGCCGCTGGCTGCGCCGGGAGAATAGAAGGGCGAATCAGTGGCGCGTGCTGCCGCGCTCCGGTCCAGTCAGCAGGCGGCGCAAGTTGTTGTAATCTTCCAGCACGCGCCCGGCGCCGCGGGCGACGCAGGTCATGGCATCATCAGCGAGCCAGGAACGGATGTTGACTTCTTCTTGCAGGCGCTCGCCGAGGCCCCGCAGCTGCCCGCCGCCGCCAGCGATCGTAATGCCGCTCTCCATCAGATCGGCGACCAGTTCGGGTGGCGTATCGTCAAGCGCGTCCTTGACCGTATCGATGATGATGTTTACGGAGCCGCCAATTGCCTCGCGGATTTCAATTGAGCTGACCTCGACCGAATCGGGCAATCCGGACGTCAGGTTGCGGCCTTTGACCATGTAGGTGCGCTCCTGTGGCAAGGGAAAGGCAGAGCCGATATCAATCTTCGCCTTTTCCGCGGTAGGCTCGCCAATGAGCAGATTATGCTTGTTTCGCAGATGCTGGACGATGTCTTCGTCCATTTCGTCGCCGGCTACGCGTATCGAGCGGCTGATGACGATGCCGCCCAAAGAGAAGAGCGCGACTTCGGTCGTTCCGCCGCCGATGTCAACCACCATGCTGCCCCGAGTTTCCAGCACCGGCAGGTTCGCGCCGATGGCGGCTGCCACCGGCTCTTCAATCAGGTGGGCTTCGCGCGCGCCCGCGTCCAAGGTCGCCTCGATGACGGCGCGCTTTTCTACTTCGGTGACGCCGCTAGGAATCCCAACGACTACGCGGGGCCTGGGCACCGGCACCCAACTCTGCTCATGCGCTTTCTTGATCAGATAATCCAACATACGGGCGGTAATTTCGAATTCGCTTATGACGCCGTCTCGCAGTGGGCGCACGATGAGGATGTCTTTCGGGTTCTTGCTCCACATTTCTTTGGCGCGCGCGCCGACTTCGATAGGCGCTCTGGACTTGCGGTCAATTGCCACGAATGACGGTTCGTTAATTACGATGCCTTTGCCGCGTACGTAAACCAAGGTATACGCTGTACCCAAGTCGATGCCAATGTCGAGAGAAAATAGCCCGAACAGGAAATCAAGGGGACTTAGCACGAATGGTTCCTCGACGTAACGCGTCCGCCGCGCATTATATCATAGTCCAACATTAACGAATATTAACTGCGCTCAACGTTACGCCAACGCAAGCGATTAACCGTTTCACTTTTATCAAATATAGCACCGATTTGCGCATCGTTCACAAGATGTGACTACGAGGTTATGATTGACTTATGAAGCGCAGTTGAGGCGATTTCGCCAATATACGCAAAATGAAATTGGATACAGTCCTGCGCGCTCTCAAATTACATAATGCTTTCGCTGCGGGAGAGCTTGCCATCGTTGCGGTTTCAGGCGGTGGCGACTCAGTGGCGCTGCTTCATATATTGGATCGCCTGAAGGATGAATTAGGAATTCGTCTGCATGTCGCCTCGCTCAATCACAGGATTAGAGCCGAGGCTGGCCGGCAGGATTTAGACTTTGTCGCCCGCCTGGCGACGCGCTGGAATATACCCTTCACAGTGGATCAAGCCGATGTGCCGCGGCTTGCGAAGGAGTGGGGCATCGGCGTCGAGGAAGCGGCGCGGCGCGCGCGATACGCTTTTTTGGCGCGGGTAGCGCGCGCGCATGGGAGCAAATGCGTCGCCACCGGCCACCATGAGCTGGACCAGGCGGAGACCATATTGATGAACATGATTCGGGGCAGCGGTACGCGCGGCTTGCGTGGCATGCAGGTCGTCAGCGAAATGCCGGCTCACAAGGGCATTCGTTTGGTGCGCCCGCTGCTACGCGTCTCCAAGCGCCAGTTGGAGGCATATTGCCTGCGCCACAAACTTCCGTATCGCGATGATGCCAGCAATGACGACATTGGCTACCGCCGAAACTTCGTCCGTCATGAAGTCATCAGCCGCTTGCAGCGCCTCAACCCCAATTTCTTGGACGCCTTTGACCGCTTGTCAGAAACTGCGGCGATGGATGAAGACTTTCTGGCGTCGCATTTCGACGAGGCGGTTATGCCCATGCTTACCGTTTCGGCGGCGCGCTGGAGCATCGGAAAAGATGACTTCGCTGCGCTGCATCCCGCCTTGCAGCGGCGACTTGTCCGTCGGGCATTTGGCGAAATATCCGTCGAGTCGACTGTTTTGTCTTATGCGCTGACCCTTGACCTCATTGTGTGGGCGCAAGGCGCCAACAGCGGAGATCGTCGCGATATGAACGCTGTGACGCAGATGCGCATGGATTATGACGAAGTACACATTGAGCGTAAGGGCGCCCAAGGCGCCTGCGAAACATACCGCTTGATTCCAGCCGATACGGACAAGCCGATCCTCGCCGGTTCTCCTTTGCGCTTTCATGGCTTGACGGTTGGCCTTTCGGCAGAACGATTGTCGCCTAAGGGCGGCGAAAGCCTGCCGCTACCATCCGGAATCGAATTGCGCCTGCGGACACGGCGCCCGGGCGACCGCTTCAAGCCCAAGGGCATGGGCGGGCATTCACGCAAAATCAAGGACTGGATGATTGACCGCAAGATTCCGCGCGACATTCGCTCTCGCATCCCGATGGTCTGCGCAGAAAACGCCGTCATCGCTATCTGCGTCGGCGCGACTTGGCATCTGGCGGATAGCTCAGGCATTGAATTATGCGAAGCCAACACCCTGAAATTGTGGCTGGCATGACCGCCTATTTGGCGAGTGAAGTCAGGGTTATTCTGATTTCACGATGGTATCGATTCAGATATAATTTGATATAGGCTTCTGATCCGGACCCGGTGTCCAAAATGGCTGAGAGACAGCTTATGCGACTGCTGCTCGTAGACGGCGATGGCGTCAATCGCTATACCATTAGCAAAGCCTTGCAGCGGGTCGGTTACCTGGTAAGCGAGGCGGATAGCGGCGAATCCGCTCTTGAACGGTACGACAAAAGTGACTTCGACTTGGTCCTATGCGACTGCGATCTGCCGGATATGGATGGCATCGCGGTGCTGCAAGGAATCAAGATGCAGTCGCCCGATGCTATGGTTGTGCTGATGAGCGAGGAGGCTGAGGTCGAGACAGTGATTCAGGCGCTGCGCTACGGCGCGCAGGATTACTTGATCAAGCCTTGCTCCAGCGAAGATCTGCGCGAGAGCGTAGAGCGGGGCATTGAAAACGCGCGGAGCCTGGTGCGCAGGCGCCGACTCCTGGATGCGATCGAGCGAAGTGTGTCCGAATTGGCGCGTGAAGTGTCCGATTCTGTCGGCGCTGGCGACCCTGACGCAGAGTCGGGCGCGCCCAGAATTCGTGAACGACTGCCGCCGCGTGGCAATGCCATCGAACTCGGTCCCTATACCGTTCACCCAGGCAGATATGAGATTCAAGCCGGTACCGAGTCTGTCGGGTTGACGCCGACCGAGTTTGACCTGCTGCTTTACCTGGCGGCAAATCGCAGTCGCGTCGTATCCTGCCACGAGCTAGTGCGCGAAGTTCGGGGTTATCAGGCGGAAGAGGCGGAGGCGCGTGAAGTCATTCGACCGCATGTCAGCAACCTGCGACGCAAGCTGAAGAGCCTGGAGGACATTGAGTTGATCGTCAACGTTCGCGGCATTGGCTATCGGCTTGGCGAAATCTCGGAAGAGAGTTGATCCGCCTCTCCCATTCCAGGCGCCGCTTGCGCTCCTTCGCCGCAATGCCGCAACAACAGTACAGTTAATGGGGGCGATTTGCATCTACTGGCATTGGTAGTTGTCGTCTTGGCGATTGTGGCTTTCATGCCGCCTCCCGGCCTTTCGGCGCAGGCAATCGAATGTGACGAAGCGGGCACGATCACGAGGGAAACCTATCTAAGCGGCGTTTCCGAGCATGAGCGCAAGTACACCATTTATCTTCCACCCTGTTATCGGGCGACAGACCAATCGTATCCCTTGCTCATGCTCCTGCATGGCTCCAACGCGGACGACAGCCAGTGGGCGCGCTTGGGTTTTTTGAACGCGCTTGAGGCCCGCATCCACGAAGGCAGCGCGCCGACAATGATCGTATTGATGCCCTATGGCGGTTCGCTCGCCAACCAGAATCACTTCAACGGCCTCAGCTATGACGCGATCCTGCTTGATCTGCTGGTTCAAGTCGACGAACGCTACCGCACGGATGGCAGGCGAGCCCTTGGCGGCATCTCGCGCGGCGGCTTCTGGGCTTATCATCTGGGCCTTCGCTTTCCGAACAGTTTTGTCGCTATCGGCGGGCACAGCCCGTTTTTCGATGCCAATCACGCCGAGCCGGCCTACAACCCGCTGGACTTGGCGCAGAGCATAAACGACGACACGCACTTGAGGCTGTGGATGGATCGAGGCACGGACGATCACGCGGCTGGCGGGATCGATAGGATGCGCGTGATCTTGCGGGGCGGGAACGTGCCGCATGAATATATTGTGTATGCCGGTGGCGATCATAGCGAGGCGTCCTGGCGCCAATTCGTCGACGATTACGTAGACTTTTACGCTGGAGCATTTACTGGGGAAGATTGGCAAAAGAAGGTGGCGACGCCAGAAAATGAGCAAGGCGGCGTCGAACTATGGCTGCCGGCGGCTGGTTTCGGCGCCTTGCTGACTTCCATAGACTCGGCTGATCTCAGAGCGATGCTAACTGGCGCGCTTGAGCAGCGGCTTATCCTCAGTGAATCGAACGCAAACAGATTGTGGCGGCAGGGCATTGACTTGCATCCAGGTATTGAAATTGTCCCTGATGGCAAGCTGTTCTTCGCCCTTTGGCGGGAGAAGCGGAAATTCACGCTCATGCCCTTTGACCAGCTGCGGCTGCGGCTGCGTCCGCTTTGGGTCGATGACGCGCCTGTCGTGGATCAACTGGCGCGTTATCCGCTGGTATTCGCTAGTGAGAACCCCAATTTCTCAAGTGAAAACTTGACGCGAATCACGCTATCGGGCACGACAGCGCTCGCCCGTCACACACTGCCGGCAGTTGAAGCGATTGGCGTGGAACAGGCGGCGAGCGGCATTCGCGATTACGTCCGCCGGGCGGATTATTTCCAAATCACGCACGAAGCTTCGATCGCGCCGACCTGCCCGCAGCACTCGGGCGCGCCGCTAGGCGGAAGCAACAGTATGTGCATGATGCGGGATCACGCGCGCCTCTTCGATTTGCTGGGTGTCGATGTGGTCGATTTGACCGGCAATCACATCAACGACTTCGGCTATGCGGCATTCGAGAATACGCTGGCACATTTTGAGGAACGGGGATATAGCTTGGTCGGCGGCGGGCGGAATCTTGCCGAGGCGCGGCAGCCGCTGATTTTGGAGCGCAACGGTTCACGAATCGGCTGGCTGGCTTGCAACAATATCGGACCCTACTACGCCTTCGCCAATGACGATGCGGAAGCGCTTGGCGGCGCGCGACCTGGGAACGCCTATTGCCGCGGTAGTTGGCTGCGCGAGGCTTTGGCGCTATTGGCGGCTGAAGTTGATCTGGTGCTGATGACCGTGCAGTATCGTGAATTCGAAGCGTTTCAGCCAGTGCGGCAGCAGCGCCTCGATTTCCAAACTTACGCGGAATGGGGCGCCGATATCGTGATTGGCACGGCTGAACACAAGCCGATGACATTTGAATTCTACACGACACGGCGTGGCGAGACCGCTTTCATCCACTATGGCTTGGGCAATCTGTTCTTCGACCAGCTGCCTTGGGGCAACCGCCGTTTTTTCCTTGATACGCTGTACATCTACGATGGACGTCTTCTCGCGGTGGAGTTGTTTCCCGGCATCATTGAAGACCGCGCCCGACCGCGGCTGCTCACTGGTGAAGACCTGTTCAACTTTCTGCACTTCATGTTCATTCAAAAGAACGAGTTTTAGCCTGCAAGCGGCGCTCGCGGGGCGCATTTCGCCGATGATGTTTGCCGGAGCAAGTTCGCGCGCGCATGCGCCCCTGCCAAGGAGTTACGGTCCTGTAAATTCTGATGATATTCATACGGCGGGCGCGAGATAATCTAGTCGCGCCGCCGCGTACTAAGCTATAATGACACTGCGCCTTGACAAGGCTTGAGGCTTGATAACGCAGAGGATTTTACTGGTAGATGTCAACGCTTAATCCCGACCTGCTCTCAAAGGATATGGATGCCGTATTGAACGACGCGGCGCCGATGTTGAAACAATTCCGCAAGTCGTCGATCATGCCGGAAATGGTTTTGCTCGCCCTGCTGCGGCGAGAGAATACGGCGGCTTGGCGCATGTTGAAGGAGTTTGAAACATCGCGCGGCGTCGACCTCGATCGCTTGGAGCGGCAGGTCAACACGGCCGCGCAATCACGGCGGGATCCCGACGGCAGCCTGGACTTTGTCGCGATAGGCAATCGCAAGGTGTCGCTTAGCCGGCAATGCATAGTCTTGTTGGACGACGGGCTTACTGTCGCCAATTCCATGAACGAACAGAAGATCGATACCGATCACGCCTTGGCGGTGCTGGCGGAATCATCGGTGAGCACCGGCGGCATACTGCGTCAATTCAGCATCACGCCCAAGGCGATACAAGACGCTTACAGCGACGCCAGCAAGATCATCCCGGCGCGCGAAGACAGCACGACCGTTGATTTCGTCAAGCGGGCGAAACGGGGATTGCTGCGCGCGGTGCATTTCCGCGAAGACCTGCTGCGCAACATGATCAACGTGCTAACGCAGTCAGTGAACCGGCATATCGTTCTCGTAGGTCCCGATGGCGTCGGGAAGCGCACCCTGGCCTACAGCCTGGCTTTACTGATGGCGGAGGAAAAGGGTCCAGCGGGCTTGTCCAACCTGGTGCAGATCAGCGAGACGGCGCTGCTGGATGGCGACCAGGAGGCTTTTCGCGCCGGTATGAGCGCGGCCCGGCGCGGCATCTTGTTCCTGCCGCTGATTCATCGCTTCTTCGGCGGTCCCATCAAAGCCGACTTCAACAAGGCGACTTCGCTGGTGCAGAAAGCCTTTCTTAGCGATGACCCGGTCATCATCTGCACGACGAGCGTGCAGGAGTTTGAAGAGCGCATCAAAGGCGTCAGCGCAGTTATAGAAAACAGTCAGGTCATTCGCGTGGACGAGCCATCGCTCGATGAGACCGTAGAAATCCTGGAAACGCTCTCGCCGCATCTGGAATCGGATTACGAAATCGCGGTCGATCATGAAGCGCTGAAGATGGCGGCGCGCATGGCGCAGCGCTTCTTGACGATAAGCCCGCTGCCGCTCAGCGCCGAGCAACTGCTTCACCGCACGGCGGCGCTGGTCAACATGGGCAAACAAGACGACCTGGCTTTCCGACCGGAGAATAATGACGCCTCGCTCGATGTGGAAGATGTGGCGCTGGTGACCAGCCAGATGACCGGAATCCCGGTGACCAAGCTGGGGGCTGACGAGCGGCTGCGCTACGCCAATATGGAAGACCACCTGCGCTTGCGCCTGATCGGCCAGGAAGAGGCGGTCCAATCGGTCAGCCGCGCCATCAAGACAGCCCGCGTTGGCTTGAAGGATCCGCGCCGTCCCATCGGCGCCTTTCTATTCCTGGGGCCGACTGGCATCGGCAAGACGGAGTTGGCGCGCGTATTGGCTGACTTCATGTTCGGCAGCGAGGAAAACCTGTTCCCGCTGGATATGAGCGAATACAAAGACGAAAGCAGCATCAACCGCTTGATTGGCTCGGCGGTGGGTTATGTCGGCAGCGACGAAGGCGGACAACTCACTGAGCGCATTCGCCAGCAGCCTTATACCATCGTGTTGCTTGACGAAATCGAAAAGGCGCATCCGCGCATTATGGATGTTCTTTTGCAAGTGATGGAGGAGGGAAGGCTGACCGACGGCCGCGGCAATATCGCGCGTTTCAGCGAGGCGGTAGTGATACTGACCAGCAATATCGGCTCCGAGCATCTGATGGTGCGCCATATCACCGAAGACCTGCGCGAGATGATCATGGAAGAAGTGCTGGAATTCCTGCGGCCCGAATTCATCAATCGGCTCGATGAGGTGATCCTCTTCAATGCGCTGAGTGATGAGGACTTTGTGCTGATTCTCGACCTGTTGATCGAGAAGGAAAACAAGCTGGCGAAAGAGCGTGGATTAACGCTGACCTTTACCCAGGGCGCCAAGAATTGGCTGCTCGCGCAAAACGATGAGCCGGAATTCGGCGCGCGTCCATTACGGCGGATCCTGCGCCGCAACCTGCGCGAGCCGCTCGCGGACTTCCTGCTGCGGGCGAATCCGCCGGAAGGCACCGAAGTGCGCGTCAGTTCCAGTCGCAAACGTGGCGGTGGCTTGAAGTTCTCAGCCGATGTCGATGGCGAGAGCTTCGCGTTGGAAGCGTAACGGCTGGCGACAGAACGCGTATGATTTCAATGTGCGATGCCGACATGCCTTCTGCATTGTGCATGTGCGAACTGCACTGGCGCTAGGCTGGATTGTCTGCGATGCCAGAAAGCGGGCAATGCGCCCGCGTTGACACGATGGAGGGAAAATGACAGCCATCGATCGATCGATTTT
>JAPOYT010000073.1 GCA_026706445.1 Chloroflexota bacterium | reverse complement strand
ACGCCTTCCCAGGAAATCGTCTTTTCCGGCGTGATCTTGACCAGATAACGCGGGCGTACTCTTGAAGGCTCCAGATACTCGGGTCCGCGTTCGCCCAAGTAACGAGTCGACATCCGCCGGCCGATCTCCAGCCATTCGCCGTGCATCAGCGCCGGTCCCTCCACCACCTCCGCCGGGCCCCGGAGCAACACCCTGGTGTAGGGGCTGGTATCTTTGGCGCAGGACACCGAACAGCGCGGATGACGCAGCAGATGCTGGGCGAACACCGTCTTCGCCCGCGGGATGATCCACATATTCTCGCCATCCCACTCCTGCCAAACGGGTGTGACATACGGATCACCTTTACTGTCTACAGTGGCGACCCGGGCAACCACGGGGCCATCGAGAAACTCCTTTATTTCCGCGGCGTTTAAAGCCCGCATCTTGCCCATCCACTCGGGGTATTGTCTCTTTGCGCTCATAAACCGTCCTTTCCGCAAGAATTCTATCTCGGCAATTCAAAGCTGCATCAACCGGCGCGCTCGACGAGCCGCGCCCACCTGAGTATATCCAATGTTGCGAGGTCTGCCAAAAAGGTGGGATTCGGGTAGTGTGTCGAATTCGGTTGAAATTCAAATGAGCCAAATTCAACTTCACCACAAAGGCGCGAAGGACACTCAGGAAGTGGCATATTTCGCAGACAATTCTCGGCGCTCTCGCTTTTCTCGGTGTCCTCGGTGGTAAAGCTTTTTGTGTTTCAACCGAAAAGGATACACTTCCGCGCAGCGAGTTTCCTTGACGACGGCTCGCGAGTTCGTTCTACTTATATGCGGAAGTTTTATTCTGGAGCAATCTCATGAAACTGACGAGCGACTTGCATGTTGTCGGCGGCGGCTACTTTGGATTCGGGCTGTCCGGCTATCTTGACTGTCACGTCTTCGTGCTCAATAGCGGCGATGAGTTGGCGCTGGTCGATCCCGGCATGGGCATGGATCGGGACTTCGACACGATCCTCGACAACATCCGTGATGACGGGCTCGACCCCGGCAAGATTCGCAAGCTGATCCTGACCCATTATCATTGCGATCATATCGGCGCCGCAGCCGAAGCGCAAAAGCGGCTTGATGTCGAAGTGATCGCTTCAGCGTTTTCGGCGCCGGTCATCCGCGAGGCTGATGAGAAGGCGGTCGCGCTCGATGTCGCCAAAGCGGCCAATTTCTACCCGGAAGACTTTTTCCTGCCGCCCTGCCCGGTCGATGTGGAATTGGTGGAAGGCGACAAGGTCAAGGTCGGCAACCTGGAATTGGAGACCTTCGAGACGCCGGGGCATTGCGACGGCCACCTCAGCTTCATCATGCGCGGGGGAGACCGCGTCTATCTGCTCGGCGCCGATCTCGTATTCTGGGGCGGCAAGGTCGTCTGGCAGAATATCCATGACTGCCGCATCGACGCCTACGCCGACAGCATGTTCAAGCTGGAGCCCTACGACTTTGACGCGCTGATACCCGGGCACCTGCAAATCTCGCTGACCGGCGGCAAGGCGCATGTCGATGCCGCTTGCGCCGCTTTCCGTCAATTGGGTGTTCCGCCGAACTTGCTTTGAGGGCGCGCTGGAAGTGGCGCAAGAACGCTTCACGCAGATCATTGCCGAAGGCTAGCGGCAAATGCTTTGGGCGCCCGCCTCCTGTCCGCTGGCGGACGCTCTTTCCCCAAGACGGCAAGCTGATAAGCAAACCGATAACGCAAGTTGGCAATCGGTACGCATGTGAAGTAAACTAGCGCAGTCTCGCTCCCGGGCATGTCGGCGCCGGCCTCTTCACATCTGCTGTGGCTATTGATCACGGGGAAGAAAGGCCGACGGCTTTGCCTTGCCAAGCGATGATTTTCGTTAAGTTCAGAAAGGATCTACTAGCATGATTTATCGCAAAACTCTTCTACTCGCGGTCGCCTTTGTTCTCGTTTTAGGCAGCCTGCCGCTCGCCGCCCAGGACGATCAAATCAACATGACGATGTGGGTTCGGTCCATCCCCTTCCAGACGCAGGCGATGGTCGATGAGTGGAACGCCAACAACGACAGCCAGATCGAGTTGACTATTATCCCGTCCGCGGAATTCGTCACCAAGATGGGCGCCGCCATCGCCGCGGGCGAACCGCCCGATATCGCCAGCATTGATTTGATTTACACACCGGCCTTCGCGGCCGCCGGCCAACTGGTCGATATCACCGATTTCGTCAAAGAACTGCCCTACGCCGACACCTTGACGCCAGCGCACATGGAACTGGGCCGGTACGAGGGACGCAATTACGCGGTGCCAACGGGAGTAGACGGTTCTTTCATCGTCTACAACATCGACCTCTTCGAGCAGGCTGGTCTGGACCCAGATAATCCGCCCTCAACCTGGGGAGAGATGCTGGATGCGATGCGCGCCATCGACGCCTTGGGCGACGACATCTACGGCTATTGGTTCTCGATGAACTGCGCCGGCTGCAACGCCTTCACCTTCCTGCCCTTTATTTGGGCTAGCGGCGGCGATGTGCTAAGCGACGACTACTCCGAAGCGACCATCACGAGCGACCCGATCGTGCGCGACGCGCTCGCCTTCTACAATACGATCTGGGAAGAGGGGCTCGTCCCCGAGGGCGCCAGCATCGACAACGGCAGCAACTTCGTGAGCGCTTTCACCGGCGGCAATATCGGCATGGCCGGCATGGGCAACTTTGCGATCCCGCTCTTCACGAACGATCATCCCGATTTGAACTTCGACGTCTTCCATATCCCGGGCAAAGAGGGTGGCGCGGCTTCCTTTGGCGGCGGCGATGTCATTGCGATAGCAAGCGGTTCGGAACACGTGGAAGAAGCCTGGCGCTTCATCGAATGGACAATGAGCGACGAAGCCCAGATTGAAATTTACGCCGCCAACGGTCAGATTCCTGTCCGTCTTGAGTTGGTCAATAACCCCTACTTTGAGGGCGACGAGCGCCAGCTCACCGCCGCCAGCGCTTTGGCTGTGGGCTTTACCCCGTACACCACCGTCTACAATGACTTGTTCAACGACCCCAACGGTCCTTGGCTGGAGATGCTGCAAATCGCAATCCTCGATGGCGATATCGACGGCGCGCTCGAGCTAGGGCAAGAACGTTTCACTCAGATTATGGAAGGTTAGGTCGCGTAGGTCGCGTAGACACTGACCGGCGCCTTCCAGTTTCTTGGCGCCTGCCGGATCGGACGACCTTCTGGCAGGCGCTTGTTCCCAATGGCGATCGCTACCAATTCGAGTGAAAGCGATTCGTGAGTTCCAACCCTATGCAGTTGACACTGTTGAATCTCAGTTGGGAGCAGCGCCGTAAACTAACGGGGCTGCTTTTTGTTATGCCGACAGTCGCATTCGTGACGGTCTTTTTCATCATCCCCCTGCTCATGACCATCTTCATGTCCTTTCATGACTGGCCCCTCTTCGGCGAACGCGCCTACACCGGTCTGGAGAATTACCAGGACCTGTCAAAAGACCGTCAGTATCTCAAGAGTCTGGATTTCACCTTTCGTTACACGGCGCTGGTCACGCCGCCCATTTTCATTCTCGGTTTCATTCTGGCATCCTTGGTCCGCCACAATATTCGCTATATCGGTATCTTTCGCACCATCTTCTTCTTGCCAGTTGTGATTGGCTTGGGCGTATCCAGTCTGCTCTGGACTTGGATGCTGGATGATCGCATCGGCGTATTCAACAAGATATTGCTGGACTTGAACTTGGTTCCGAAGGCGCAGCTCTTCCTGGGAAGACCCAGTACCGCGATGAATGTCATCATTCTCTCGGTGGTCTGGAAGACGGTCGGCTTCACCATGATCCTGCTGCTCGCGGGGCTACAGGCGATACCGGACGAACTCTATGAATCAGCGGAGGTCGATGGCGCCGGTTATTTCAGGAAGCTGATTTACATCACCTTGCCATTGATGCGCCGCTTCATTGCGCTTGCCTTGATTCTGTCCGTCATAGGCTCGGTACTATCATTCGATCAGTTCTATATCATGACGCGCGGCGGACCGCGGAACAGCACCATATCTATCGTCTTCTGGATCTTCAACAACTCATTCACCTATTTCAAGATGGGTTATGGCGCGGCAATGTCTATCGTCCTGCTTGGGATTCTGGTGGCGCTGACGGGCTTGCAGTTATATGTTCTGCGGGAGAAGGAATAGATGACCGCTCCTGTCAAACTCGCCCAAGCCGAACGCTCGCAACAAGAAATCCGCCTCTTGCGCCGGCGCGCGCTGCTTGCTCTGCGCTACGTGATTTTGATAATCCTTGCGCTGCTCTTCCTGTTCCCCATCGCCTGGTCCTTCATCAATTCGATCAAATTGCCATCTGAGGCCCTGGCCGTGCCCCCGACCTATCTGCCGAAAGAAATCTCCCTGCAAAACTACGAGGAACTCACAACCTACGGGAAGATAGGCATCGCGCAGCATGTCTACAACAGCACGATAGTCGCGCTGATCACGGTCGTGGGCAGCATTGCGCTGAGCACACTTGGCGGCTACGGGTTCGCGCGCTTCAGTTTTCCCGGCAAGAATGTACTGTTTATCATGGTGCTTTCCACCCTCATGATTCCCTTTCAATCAATCTTGATTCCGCTTTTCGTCATGATTGTGCAGGTCGACCTGCACGACACGCTCTTTGGGCTCGCGCTCGTGTACATTACTTTTCAACTTCCATTCGGCATCTTTTTGATGCGCAACAGTTTCCTCGCCGTCCCGCATGAAATCGAAGAATCGGCGCTGCTGGACGGCTGCAGTTCCTTGAGCATTCTCTATCGCCTGATGCTGCGGCTCGTCCTGCCGGGCATCGTCACCGTCGCCATCTACGCCTTCATCAACTCCTGGAACGAATTCCTCGCCGCGCTCATCTTTATGTCCGATCAAGACAAATTCACCTTGCCAGTATTTCTCACCACGATTCGCTATGGCATCTGGGGCGATGTCAATTGGGGCGCCTTGCAAGCCGGCGTCATCGTCTCCATCATCCCCAGCCTGGCCATTTTCCTGGCGCTGCAGCGCTACTATATGGACGGCCTCATGGGCGGCGCCGTCAAAAACTGATCGGGTTCAGCCCAAGGACAACGCATGGACAGACTGCCGCAAAATCGCGAGCCACTGTATCCCACCGCGTTTCAAGCGCTGCCGCTGGGCGCGATCAAACCGCGCGGTTGGCTGCTCGACCAGCTTCGAGTGCAGGCGAATGGTCTGACGGGCCATCTCGACGAATTCTGGCCCGATGTGGGACCGAGCAGCGGCTGGCTGGGCGGCGACGGCGATTCCTGGGAGCGCGGTCCCTATTATCTCGATGGCTTGCTGCCGCTGGCGCATCTGCTCGCAGACGAGCGCCTGTTGAATAAAGTAGAGCCCTGGATCGAGTGGACGCTGAACAGCCAGGATGAGCGCGGTTACTTCGGTACGCGCGACCCCGACTGGTGGCCGCGCATGATCATGCTCAAAGTCCTGATGTCTCATTACGAAGCGACCGAAGACGAGCGCGTCCTCCAGCTGATGACCAACTACTTCCGCTATCAACTGCGCGTTCTGCCGGTGAAGCCGCTGTATTTGTGGGGCTGGGCGCGCGCGATGGACAACATATTGGCCGTGCATTGGCTCTACAACTTCACTGGCGACGAATTCCTTCTTGACTTGGCGCAGCGGCTCATAGAGAGCGCACTAGACTGGCCCGAATTGCAGGCGAATTACAGCCTGCGCCATATTCTGCCGCTGCAAGAGTGGAATCACGGGATGATGACGCACGGTCCCAACAATGCGATGGGGGTCAAAGCGGGCGGCGCATTCTACGTACAGACGGGCAAGCCTTGGCACCGGATGGCATCGCGCCTGGGCATCGAAAACCTGTTGAAGCACCACGGCCAGCCCAACGGCGTCTTTAGCTGCGACGAGCATCTCAACGGCGCCTCGCCGGTCAGCGGTACCGAGCTCTGCGCGGTCGCCGAGTATATGTTTTCGCTGGAAGAATTAATGCGCATCCTTGGGGATCCCTTCTTCGGCGATCAATTGGAGCGCGTCGCCTTCAATGCCTTCCCCGCTGCGTTCAAGCCCGACATGTGGGCGCACCAGTACGACCAGCAAGTCAATCAGGCGCTGGCGACAGTGGCAAAACGCAATTGGACGGACAACAGCGACGAGTCCAATATCTTCGGCCTGGAGCCTCACTATGGCTGCTGCACCGCCAATATGCACCAGGGTTGGCCCAAATTCGCCAAGAGTCTGTTCATGGCGACGCCCGATGGCGGATTGGCTGCGGTCGCCTACGCCCCCTGCCAGGTTACTACGACCATCGCCGACAACGTTCGCTTGCAGCTTACCCAGAGCACGGAATATCCCTTCAAGGGTAAGATTCAGATTGACATTGAATTGGACTCGCCATGCGAATTCGCCCTGCATTTGCGGATCCCGGAGTGGGCGGACGAAGCAACGTTGGCCGTCCGCGGCCGCTCGAGCGAAGTCCGCGCGCCCGGCAGCTTCCATACCTTGAGCAGAACCTGGCACACGGGCGACCGCGTGACATTGGACCTGCCGATGGACCTGCGCTTGCAAGAAGGTCATAAAGGCTTGCTCTCGGTCTTTCGAGGTCCGCTGCTCTTCGGCTCGAAAATCGATGAGGAATGGAAGCGCTTCGCCGGTGAGCTGCCACATGCGGACTGGGAGATCTATCCGCGGTCGCCGTGGAATTACGGACTACTCCTCGATGATGAATCCAACCTCGCCAGTGTGAAGGTAGAAGAGGCCAAAGTTAGCAGTACGCCTTTCTCCACCGACGAACCGCCGGTGACCCTGACGGTCGCGGGAAGGCGACTGCCCCAATGGACGCTGCAAGACAATTCCGCCGCCGATATCGACGCCGGGCCGCATTCCACCGAGGAATCAGTTGAGGAGATCACACTGATTCCCTTCGGCTCGACTCAACTGAGAATCGCCGCTTTTCCCATCGCCAAGAGCGAAAAGGACATGGCATGAACACTGGATTTGGCGACTATACAATCCAACCCGTGCCCTTCACCAATGCAAGCATTGCTGACGATTTCTGGAAAAGACGCATCGATACCGCCATTAACATTACGATTCCTTATGACTTTGAGAAGTGTGAAGAGACCGGCCGCATTGATAACTTCGCCAAAGCGGGCGGGCTCATGGATGGTCCGCATCAAGGCATCTTCTATGATGATTCCGATGTCTTCAAAGTGGCGCAAGGCGCTGCTTACGCGCTGCAGGTCGCGCCGAATCCCGCTCTGGAAGCCTACCTGGACGAGCTCATCGACAAGTTTGCCGCCGCGCAGGAAGACGACGGCTACCTGTATACGGCGCGCACGATTGACCCCGACAACGTTCCCGAACCTTGCGGACCGAAGCGCTGGTCAAATCTAGCCGTCAACCACGAGCTCTACAACGTCGGGCACATGTACGAAGCGGCGGTCGCCTATTTTCAAGCGACTGGCAAGCGCGGCTTCCTCGATATTGCCGTCCGGAACGCGGATCTCATCGACTCGGTCTTTGGTCCCGAAAAGCTTCGCGATGTGCCCGGGCATCAAGAGATCGAGATCGGCTTGGTGGCGCTCTACCGCGCTACTGGCGATGCGCGTTACCTGCGCCTGGCGCGGTACTTCCTTGACGAGCGCGGTCAGGAGAACGGACGTCAAATGTACGGACATTACTGCCAGGACCATCGGCCAGTTACCGAACAGCGCGAGGCCGTCGGTCACGCCGTGCGCGCCGGCTATATGTACGCCGCTATGACCGACATCGCCGCGCTTTATGGCGACGCCGAATATGCCGCCGCCGTGAAAGAGCTGTGGGGAAACGTGGTCGGCAAGAAGCTGGCGCTCACCGGCGGTATCGGCGCGCGCCACGATGGGGAGGCTTTTGGCGCCGACTACGAATTGCCGAACCTGACCGCCTACAACGAAACCTGCGCCGCCCAAGCCAACATCCTCTGGAATCATCGCCTGTTTCTGCTGACTGGCGAAGCGAAGTATATCGACATCCTCGAACGCACGCTGTACAACGGATTCCTCTCCGGCGTCGGCATGGATGGACGATCGTTCTATTACGTCAATCCCCTGGCCTGCGACGGGGAATATCGCTTCAATCGCGCCCTCGCCATGAGTCGTCAGCCTTGGTATCAGACTTCTTGCTGCCCGACCAACGTTGTGCGCCTGCTGCCTTCCCTTTCCGGCTACATCTATGCCCTCCGTCAAAATGCCGTATTCGTCAATCTCTATATTGCGGGATCCGCCGACCTCACGCTCGCCAGCGCCGAAGCGCGGCTGGAACTAAGGACCGACTATCCCTGGTCAGGCCGCATTCAGCTCGATGTAACCGTGTCAGAAGCGGCGACATTCGATCTGAAGCTGCGGATTCCCGCCTTCGCTCAGGGTCAGCCCCTTCCGAGCAAACTCTATCGCTACCTGGACGAACATGTAGACGCGGCAAGTCTTGCCGTTGATGGCAAAGAGATTCCTATCGAAATCAACGCGGGCTATGCCGCCATTTCGCGCCGCTGGACTGGCGCGACACGAGTTGAATTTCAGCTGCCCTTGCCGATACAGCGCGTAGTCGCAAACGATGCGGTCGCCGACTTGCAGGGCAAAGTGGCGCTCGAAAGAGGACCGCTCGTTTACGCGCTTGAGTCGGCTGACAACGATGCGCCTGTGCTTGATCTGGCTTTACCGGATTCGAGCCAATTGCGGGCGGAATATCAGCCTGGCTTGCTGGGTGGCTTAACGACGATACGTGGCCATGCGCTTGAGAAAGACGGCGGCGCCGTCGAATTCACCGCCATCCCCTACTACGCCTGGGGGCATCGCGGCGATGGTCCGATGACCGTCTGGCTCAATAACGAATAAGTGGATTCAGCGCTTGGGCCAGGTATCCGTCAGCCGGTAACCCAGGGGCCATGGGTCATCCGGATCAAGCATCAGTTGCTGCGTGCCGGTGATCCAGGCGCGTCCGCGAATTCTGGGTACAATCGCTACTCGTTCGCCCGCCTTTGCCGTTTCGCTGATTTGACAATCGAAGCGCGAACCGATGATCGAATGGGCGATGAAACTTTCTCCGACCCCGATCTCGCCACGCGCGTGAAGCACGGCCAGGCGCGCCGAGCAGCCCGTGCCGCAAGGTGAACGATCCAGCTTGCCCGGATCGATGGCCACCGTATTGCGTCCGGTCAAGGCGCCCTCAAGCCGCTCGACCGGCAGCGTGAACTGGCAAAAGCTGATGTGATTCCACTCCGCATGAATCGGGTGCTGGAAGCCAAACTGTTCATTGGCGGCGGCGGTGATGCGCGCGCCCATCCGCGCCAGATCAAGCGCTTCATCCGGCTCGACCGCGAAACCCAACACGCGCGCGTCCACCAGAACGAAACTATCACCGCCATAAGCGATATCGGCGGTCAGCGTTCCCACACCTTCCACTTCCAATTGCGCATCGAGCCTATCCACAAACGACGGCACATTCTGAATCTCGATGCTCTGCGCCTTGCCGTCGCGGCAGCGGGCGCGGATTGGCACGAGTCCGGCCGGCGCCTCGAGGCAGAAGCGCGTCTCCGGTTCGGTCATCTTGATCATGCCCGTATCCAGCAGCACGGTGGCGACGCAGATCGAGTTTGAGCCTGACATCGGCGGCGTGTGCTCCGGCTCCATGATGATGAAACCGTAGGCGGCGTCCGGGTGTTTCGGTGGCGCCAGCAAGCTGACATGCTTGAAAACGCCACCGCGCGGCTCATTGAGCACAAACCGCCGCAGCGCCTGATCCTGCGCGATCCAACGCGATTGTTCCCATAGAGATTCGCCGGGAGGCGGCGCTACGCCACCCACGATAACATTTCCCACTTCCCCTTCGGCATGGCAGCTGACGATGTGGATGACTTTGCTTGTACGCATAGGCGCGTTCCATTGCATTTACTTCGTCCAGATTGTACCAACTCAATGAATGTTTAGACCATATTGACGCTTTTCACAAAAATACGAGCGCAATGCAGCGCCTTTGCCTCCGGCGGTCTTTCAACCATTGACTTCAAGCAGTACACTTACCGCATGTCCATAATCTGCCAGTCTGTCATCGTTGCCGCGCCCGGCGCTGTTCGCCTAGAGAGCGCGGAATTGCCGCCACTCGCCGCGGACGAAGTCTTGATTCGGACGACGAAGACGCTGATCAGCCCCGGGACTGAACGAGCGCTCTTGCTGAACCTGCCGGGCCTTGCTGTGCAGTATCCGAAAGCAACCGGCTACAGTCACGTCGGCGAGATTGTCGAGGTCGGCGGCGCTGTCGCCGGGCTGACTGTCGGTGACCGAGTCGCCAGCCGTTCGCGGCACGCCAGCCACATCATTGCCAAAGCGGATAACTGTCACAAGCTCGATGCGAATATCAACGATGAAGAAGCGGCGTTTTTCCAGTTGCTGGCAATTTCGCTGCAGGCGGTCAGAAAGACGCGGCTCGAAATTGGCGAAGCGGCCGCCGTCATCGGCGCTGGCTTGGTTGGCTTACTGGCGCTGCAAGTTTGTCGCGCTGCCGGCGCCCTGCCGGTCATCACCGTCGACAGCGATCGCAGCCGCCTGAAGCGAGCCGAAGGTCTCGGCGCTGATGTAACTGTACCAGCCGATCAGACCGACAACTTCGCGCAAAGCTCAGGCGCTCAATTGCAGGGCGCGCCGGTGGTCATTGAAGCCACAGGCAATCCAGCGGCTTTGGAGACTGCCTGCCAGATTGCCGCATTTGGCGGACGTCTGGCGCTGCTGGGCAGTTCGCGCGGCGCAACTGAGTCCTTTGACTTCTACAAGCAGGTGCATAAGCGCGGGCTCACGCTCATCGGCGCGCATGTCAGCACCACCTATCGGCTTGCCGCCGCGCCCGGTTGGTGGACGCAGCGCGAAGAACAGCGCGCCGCGCTTCGCCTTATACAGAACAAGCGCGTCGCCGTCCAGCCCATGATCACGCATCGCTTTTCCTTTCAAGACATTGACGCTGCCTATGCGCTTCTGGCCAGCTGGAACCCCAATGCCATCGGAATCATCCTCAATTGGACATAAGGCTTATTCTGCGATTAGAGGGGAAAATGACATGCCGTCCCTTACTATAAATGAAGTATTTGATGTGCCCGCGCATCCTAAGCCGCGTCGCCTGCGGCAAACATGGCTTAAGGATGTCGGTTACGACGAAGCGCCGAAATACATCGAGCGCATGGGCTTGGTCGAGCTCGAGGACTTCCTCGAAGTGGCGGCTGAGCGGTTGGACTTCGTAAAGATCGTCACGACGCAGGTCATCTTCAGCCCGCATGCTTGGCTGAAACGCAAGATCGCAGCGTATCAGCGCTTCGCCGTCGAGCCATATCTGGACCATACATTCTTCATGCAAGCCTACCAACGCGGCGCTGTCGAAATCGCCATAGAAGCGGGGCGCGAGTTGGGCTTCCGCGTCATCGAATTCATGAACACCACCGACGAGATTAGCGCCGCCCAATGGAAAGCCTGGCGCAAGCTGGCGCTTGATCTGGGCATGCGCGTCATTCAGGAGCACCATCCAATTTATCACTGGAATCAGAGCCTGGCCCCGCGCGCCGCAACCGCCGACGAGATATTGCGTGGAGTTGCTCCCGCCTTGGAGGACGGCGCTTTCATGGTCATGATTGACCACGAAGAATTCGACCTCCAGGGCGACAATGCCGCGCGCGAAATCGGCAAAGTGGTCGACGCGCTTGGGCTTGAGAATCTCGTTTTTGAGGCTACCTCGCCCAAAGAAGGACCCATGCGCTGGCACGAGGATCTGCGACTCTATTTTGATCTCTTTGGCGAGAACGCCAATGTCGCCAATGTCATGCCAAGCCAAGCGATGTACGTCGAAACGATGCGCGCGCCACTCTTGCGCGCGAAGCCCCAACAATGAATAGCAACGGGAGAAATCTAAATGGTTCACAAATCCGTATTGGATAAGCTGCGCGAATATGACTCGGCGACGGTTGCAAACGTCATCGAGCTCTTCGAGGTCCGGCCACGCAATCGCGGCTTTATGACGCGCGAGATCGTGGCCGCTTTCCCCGAGCTGCCGCCGATGGTCGGCTTCGCCTCGACCGCGACCTGCCGCACCTTCGCCGAATTGCCCGAGCGCGAGGTCCCGGCCGTGCCCGATCTCATCAGCCAATTTGACGAGCTATCGGGTCCACCCGTGATCGTCTTGCAGAATCTCGATACCAACGGTCAAGCGGCGAACTTCGGCGATGTATTCTGCAACTCCTTCAAAGCCTTTGGCGCGGCCGGCTTGGTCACCAATGGACCGGGGCGAGATTTCGCCGGCATCGAGCCGCTCGCCTTTCCCGTTTTCTATAACGGCATCGTCTGCGCGCACGGCTATATGCACTTGCTCAATCTGCACGAACCTGTACAAGTCGGCGGCATTGATGTTTATCCCAACGACTTGCTGCACGGCGACGCCAACGGCGTGACCACAATCCCACGCGAGATCGCGGCTGATGCCGCCGATGCCTGCGCCGAATACGCCGCGGCCGAAGCGGTTGTCATCTCAACGGCGCAAAGCGGAACCGCCACGCTGGCGCAACTGCGCGACGCCTACGGTGAAATGAAGACCCGCATCGCCGACCTGAGCGCGCGCGTCCGCAGCTCTTGATGCGTCAAGACCGCAATCGGGAGACTGACATGCGACTCTACGTCACCGGTGGCACTGGTTTGGTCGGCAGCAATATCATCCGGCTGGCGCGCCAACAGAATATCGAAATCATCGCCTCGCAATATGGTCCAGAACCGGAATGGCCGGTCGATTACCAACTCGACCCGCTGAACTTCGCCGATCACGACGCTATCCGCGCTTCCATAATGAAATATAAGCCAGACGCCGTCATCCATTGCGCCGCTATTCTGGACCAGCTCTTCATGTTCGAGAATCGGGCGCTCTGCTGGTCAATCATGGTCGATGGGACGCGCGTTTTGGCTCAAGCCTGCCGCGAAGTCGGCGCGCGTCTCGTCTTCGTCTCGTCTGACTGGGTGTTCGACGGGCGCGTCGAATTGGTTGACGAAACCTCGCCGCCGAATCCAGTCAACTTCTACGGGGTGATGAAGATGGCTTCCGAGCGCGATTTGGGCGCGCTGGATGGCTTGGATTACGCCGTCGGCCGCCTGGCGGGCATCTACGGCTTGAATTATGCCGCTCCATCGCTTGCGCGCAAAGACAACGGCTTGGGCTTCGACTTTTCGGTTTACGTCATCTATCGCCTGGCCGCGAATATGCCAGCGGCGGTCTGGACCGGACCGAAGGTCAACGATATCGCTCACCCTACACTTGCCTCCGACTGCGCTGATATGCTGCTGCGGCTGGCGCGTCACGATGGTAAAGGCGGCCGCGAAAACACCGGCGGTTCCATTTTCCACTGCTGCGGCAGCGAAGCGATCAACCGCATCGACTTGGCGCATCAGATCGCCGCCGCCTTTGAGGCCGATCCCGCCTTGATCATGCCGACCAGGACCGATAAGTCGGTGCTTGACCAGATGCGGCGCATCGGCATCCCTTACCGAACGCGAATGAGCGCCGATCGAACGGCGAATGCGCTGGGGCGGCGCGCCCTCAACGTCAAAGAAGGACTGACTGCTTTTCGGCAAGAATGGGACGAATTCTGGGATTAGCGCGCGTCAAAGCGATTGAGAGAAAAAATGTCAAAGCCAGTGGCGCGTAGGGTCGCGTGGGGTCGCGTGGGGTCGCGTGGACACAGACCCGTCGACACAGACCCGTCGACACAGACCCGCCGACACCGCCACCCCAACGTTGTATTCCTGTTGACTGACCAGTGGCGTCTGCAAGCGCTGGGTTACGCCGGCAACAGGCAAGTTCAGACGCCGAATATCGATCGGATGGCGAGCGAGAGCTTCAATTTCAAACACGCGATTTCCGGCTATTCGGTTTGCTGCCCCTGGCGCGCCAGCTTCCTCACCGGGCAATACCCCTTGACCCACGGCGTGATCGTCAATGACGTGCCCATCAGCAGCGACCCGGTCGGGCTGGGCGACGCCTTCAAGAGCGCCGGCTACAGCACCGCCTACATCGGCAAGTGGCATGTGGACGGCCGCGGGCGCAGCGCCTATATCCCGCGCGAGCGCCGGCTTGGCTTCGATTATTTCAAGACGCTGGAATGCACGCATGATTACAATCAGTCGGCCTACTACGATAATGACGACCCGACCTTGCGCCTCTGGGATGGCTACGACGTCTTTGCCCAGACCGCCGACGCCCAGCGCTACATTGAAGCGCAGTCAGGCGAGCAGCCCTTCATGCTGGTCCTCTCCTGGGGACCACCCCACAACCCGTACGAAACCGCGCCGCCGGAATTTCGTGAACTCTACGATTCGCTAGACATCGAGCTGCGCCCCAATGTGCCGCCGGAGATGGCGGACGAAGCGCGTCAGTGGCTGGCTGGCTATTACGCCCATTGCAGCGCCATCGACAAGTCCGTCGGCGATATCATGGAGACGCTGGACAAGCGCGGCTTAAGCGAAAACACCGTTCTCGTTTTTGCTTCCGATCATGGCGACATGCTTGGGTCGCAGGGCTGGACGCGCAAGCAGAAGCCCTGGGAGGAGTCGATTCGCGTACCCTTCCTGCTGCGCTACCCGGCAAAATACGGACGCGAGGCGCGCGCGGTTGATCCCTTCCTAAACGCCCACGATATCATGCCGACGATCCTGGGTGTCTGCGGTTTGCCAATACCCGATAGCGTAGAGGGGCGCGACTTTTCCCCGTCGCTCACCAGCGAAAAGGTTGAGAGCCAGGGGGCGCTGCTCGCCTGTTTCCATCCTTTCGGCGAATACTCGCGTCCAGTCGGCGGGCGGGAATACCGCGGCATCCGCACGGCGCGCTGTACTTACTGCCGCAACCTTGATGGTCCCTGGCTGCTATATGACAATGAGGCCGATCCGTTCCAGTTGCAGAATCTCATTAACCGCGAAGACTTCGCAGAGATTCAAGCCGAGCTCGAGGCGCTATTACAGCGCGAACTAGACGCGATCGGCGACGAATTCCTCGATGGCATGGCTTACATCAATCGGTGGGGTTATCCGCTTGACAACACCGGCACTGTGCCCTTCAGGCGCTAGCCGCATGTCTCCCCTCATTTTGGGGGGAGATTTAGAGGGGGGAATAGCGCACATAATTCTTGCTGCGGTGATAAATCAGCGGCGACTGCGCGTCATCTTCCAGCGCTTCTCCGATCACGTAGCGGGCTACCTGCTCGTCAGACAAGATATTCTTCTGTCCATTGAAGGTACTGCCATCGGGCATATAGGCGCAGGTCATCGCGCGTCGGTAGTAGGGCGTCATATTGGCGCCGGCGCCATGCGCGCACAAGCCATTATGAAATGAGCAGGAACCAGCCTTCATCTCAATCGCGACCGCTTCCATCTTGCCCCACTCTGGATAGGTCTCGAAAAGATCACCGATATTCTGGCCGATGCCAACATTGTCCCAGGTGGCCGTCTTGTGCGCGCCTGGAATGAAGTAGAGGCAGCCGTTGTTGCTCGTCACATCGTCCAGCGCCACCCAAAGGCTGATGGCATCGCGCGAGTAGAATGACCAGTAAGGATTATCCAGGTGCCAGCCAGTCGGATTGCCCCAAGGCGGCTTGATCAATGCTTGATCGTGCCAGATGCGGATGCCATCGACCTGCGCCAGATCGGCCGCCATTTTGCCCAGCCGGTCATCAATCATCAGGCTACGCATGCCTTCGTGGTCATTCCACAAGTTGATCCGCTGCGTGAAAATGCGCGCGTTATAATTGTCCTCCTCGAGCCAACTGCCATCCGCCAGCTTGTGCTTGCCGCGGCTGTCCACCGCCTCGCCAACGTATTGTCGCCAGACCTCCAGTTCTTCCGCGTTTAAGAAGTCGTCTATGACCACAAATCCATTGTCTTGATAGAACAGTATCTGTTCCTCAGTCACCGTGTAATTCATCGTCTTTCTCTCCCCGTATTATCCATATTCCCTTGCTCCCCTCGTTCCACGAGCCGGGCGCGGCAACTCGTCGAAGTATAATGCCGGCAATCACACTTATCAAACTCTCCGCCAATTGCCCTTCAAAATAGCCAGTCCTGGTAGCCTTGGGCGCCCAGTGGCTGCGTCCGCCTGTTGCGCGTATATTGAAAGTTATCCTCATTGGCGCGGTGGAGAACTAAGCGCCAAAGCGCGGATATGAGCAACTCGCGCAACAGAATGAACAGAAGCAGCATCACGCCCAGACTGAGCCAGTTAAGGGCGATGACTGCGGACAGCGCCGCGGTATATGACAGCAATTGCGCGAGCGCGAATACAAATATCGCGACGACCGTCTGGTCAATCTTCCCGCCGAAGCGAGCGGGCGCCTCAATGGCTATCAAGCAGGCGAGCGCCGACGACTGCGAGTGCTCGATCCAGATTACGGCGGCCGCGAAAAACAAGTCTATCAAGATCGCTGGAAGCTCAATTATTGAGCGTTCCGCTAGCAGCGAAAAGGCAATGCACAAGGTCAACAACAGCACCAAAAGCGCCAAGCCAGCAAGCGCGCGCCGGAGCAAACCCAGCCACAGCACCGCGTCGTCGCGGTTCAGCACCACCTTGCATATCGTCAAATAGATAAAGACACGCCCCGGCGGGATGACGCTAATCTCGTCCAAGACGCCAAAGTTGGATTGCTTTGCCATCAGCGGCACGATGCGCGCGATCCAGATTGCGCAGTAGACCGCGCTGAACAGCATCAGCCAAATGGGCAGTGTCCAAATGAAATCATGGTCGATATGAGCATAGGCGTAAGCCATCAAAATCAACAGGACGGCGCCGACAACCACGCAAACTCGCAGAAGCGGCAAGTGGCGCCTGCCGCTCATCTGCCGGCGCAGGCGCGATGCGACTGGATGAGAAGCGTCTCGGCTAAGGTCTCGCCACAGCGCGCGGCGCGCGCGAATATGCCAAGTAAACAAACGCCAGTTGCTGCGGAAACTGATGCTGAGGCGATTAACAATGCGGGTCACAGGTCGCGCTCAGGCCTTACTAGCTCGGACCTGGGTGGAGAGGAACTTGCTTCAGACGGCGGCCGGCGTCAGCATTTTCTTCTTGGCGGCGTCGACCGTCTCGTCATAGAGGAAACACTTTACGCTGCGGCCCTCGCGCATGACGCTCGGCGGCACATTGTTGTGGCAAATATCCATAACAGCCGGGCAGCGTCCGGCGAATTTGCAACCGGTGCGCGTATATTCATCAGCTTCAATGACAGCCAGATCAATCTTTTCGTCCCAGGCTTCTTCCGACTTGATGCTGGGAATCGAAGTCTTGAGATTCTGCGTGTATGGATGGAGTGGATTGCCCAGCACACGCTCGGTGGGTCCCATCTCGACGATCCAGCCGCGCAGCATCACCGCGATGCGGTCGCCGGTATAATAGGCAGTCGCCAGATCATGCGTGATGTAGATGACGCTGACGTTGTTCTCTTCCTTCAGCTTGCGGAACATGTTCACGATCGACATGCGCAGCGAGGCATCCAGCATCGACACCGGCTCATCGGCGACGATCAGCGATGGCTTGGTGATCAATGCCCGCGCGATAGCCACGCGCTGCGCTTGCCCGCCAGAAAGCTCGTTGGGATATCGGCCGGCGATCTCCGCAAGTGTCAAGCCGACCGCGCTAAGCACCTCGTTTACGTAGCGCGGCGTTTCCTTCTTGTCCGCCACCATCTTGTAATTCTGCGCCGTCTCATAGAGGTAGCTGTCAATCCGCTTCAGCGGACTGAAGGCGGCGAATGGATCCTGGAAGACCGGCTGCACCTCGCGGTAGAACCAGCTCTTCATTTCTTTGCGGCTGATGTCATTGATGACTCGGTTCTTGTAGCGCAGGATGCCCTCGGACGAGGACTCCATGCCCAGCACCATCTTCGCCAAGGTGGTCTTGCCACTGCCGCTTTCACCGACCACAGCGAAAATCTCTGGCTTGTCCGAATCGATTACGATGGAGGCCTGATCGACCGCATGAAAATCCTGTGAGGCGAAGCCCTGGCGAATGTGAAAGACCTTGGTCAAGTTCTCGATCTGAAGGAGCGGCTCAGACTGCGACACTATTCAGTTCCTCCTCGACCACATGACAGGCGGTGAAGTGCTTCGGCTCAATTTCAATCAGCTCGGGTTCAATCGTCTTGCAGACGTCCTTCGCCAATGGGCAGCGCTCATGGAAGCGACAGCCGCTCGGCGGACGGTCCAGCGCTGGCGGACGACCGGGAATGGCCAGGCGTTCCTCGCGGGAATCCAGACTGGGCAGCGACTCGATCAGGTATCGCGTATAAGGATGACGGGGATTCTCAAGAATCGTCTTCGTATCGGACTCTTCCACCAGTTTGCCCGCATAGAGAATGCCGATGCGATCAGCCAGGTTGGCATGAACGCCGATATCGTGCGTAATCAGGACGAGCGTACTGCCTTCTTTCTGCTGCACATCTTTCAGCATTTGTATCACGCCGCGCTGCACCACGACATCCAGCGCAGTCGTCGGCTCATCGGCGAAGATTAGCTTGGGCCAAAGAATGGTCGCCAGGGCGATAGTTACGCGCTGCCGCATGCCACCAGAAAGCTGATGCGGATAAGACGCCATCACCTTCTCCGGCAGACCTAAATCGCGCAGGTAATCCGCCGTGAGCTGGAAAGATTCTTTTTTGGTCACATCTCGATGGGCGCTGATGAAATCGTGGAAGGTGTCGCGGATCCGCCGTACCGGATTGAGCACATGCATTGAACCCTGCGGGATGTAGGAGATCGTGCGCCATTTCAGATCGCGCTGCTGCTCCTCGGTCATATCGGCGGCGTTCATCTCGTCGCCATCGAGATGATAGATCACCTCGCCACCGACCACCGTCAGCGGCGGCTGATAAGCG
>JAPOYT010000048.1:12309-19026 GCA_026706445.1 Chloroflexota bacterium | reverse complement strand
GATTGATGCCATAGCGCTTGGCCAGCTTCCTTATGCTCTCTTGACTATTTTGTATTGCTCGGCGGGTTGCCGCTGTCGTTGTGGCGCGAGGGTGGAGAACCTGTCCCATAATGCTTCCTTTAGCTCATTGGAAATAGTACCATTATAATCCAAGACCATACATCTAGCGCCAGCAGATCCTGATAGTCGCTAACCCGCGTCGCGATGCCCCAGTCGTCGCCCACGCCAGCCAGCACATTGCAACTGACATCGCAGAGTGCGACAACTTCGAACAGGTCGTTCAATTGGCGCAAGGTGGGCAAATGTACAATCTGGGTTACTGAACCGCAGCCGATGATGCCGATTCTGAGTCGTGACACGATGTCCCTATCCTTCCACGTTGCCGCAGCCTGTGAGCGATTTCGCGTGAGAGTACTGCAAGCCTCTGCCGACTGTCAAATCAGATGCAAAGCGAATGACCCCGGTTATTGGCGGCTGGCGCGAGAAACTGATAGACTGCCCTGCGTCTAATGAGCTTGCATGGACTCAAATCGCTAAATCTCAATGGGAGGCAGCTAGCGCCATGAACGTGATTCAAGTTGGCGTCGGCGGCATGGGCAATACCTGGCTCGGCGCGGTGCAACGGTCGCCCCATGTCAACTTCGCCGGCTTCGTTGAAGTCAACGACGAGATCGCGCGCAGGCAAGCCGAAGCCTACGATTTGGATCGCTCCCACATCTATCGATCCCTGCCGCATGCGCTTGAGGCGGTAGCTGCCGACGCGGTGATCAATGTGACGCCGCCGGAATTCCACCGCGAGATCTGCGTCGCGGCGATGGAAGCGGGCATCCCGGTGCTGACCGAAAAGCCGCTGGCGGGCACGCTCGAGGATGCGCGGGCGATTGTCGCGGTGGCTGAGGCAACTGGCCTGTTGTGCAGCGTCGCCCAAAACTACCGCTATCGCCCACTGGCCCAGACGGTCAAGGCGATCCTGGACGGCGGCGAGTTGGGCGCGATGGGAGCGGTGAGAGCAGAGTTTTTTCGCGGACCGCATTTCGGCGGCTTCCGCGAAGAGATGCCCCACCCTCTCATCATTGATATGTCGATTCATCATTTTGACATGATGCGACTTTTCCTCGGCAGCAATGCGGCGGCAATTTCCGCGCGCAGTTGGAACCCGCCCTGGAGCTGGTTCAATGGCGATGCCAGCGCCGCGGCGCAAATTGGATTCGCCAACGGTGTACAAGTGTCTTACGTCGGATCATGGTGCTCGCAGGGGTTCGAAACCAGTTGGAATGCCAATTGGCGTTTTGAATGCGAGCAAGGCGCGCTCCTGGTCGAGGACGATCGCATCTATGTTCAGCGCCTGCTGAGCGTGGATGAGGGCGCGCGAGGGATGGCCAGCGCGCACGAAGAGAAACGCGAGATTCCGTTGATCGGCATGGAGCGTGAGAGTCAGGATTATCTGCTTCAGGAATTCTACGAAGCGATAATGAAGGGCGAGTCGGTCGCCACTACCGCGCAGGACAATATCCACACGATGGAGTTCGTTTTCGGCGTGGTCGACGCTTGTGACAGCGGGAAGACGGTCATTCTCTAGCTGACACTTGAGGTATCCTGCCTAGTCGAGAGCGTCCTCTTGGTCTGGAAGGCGGCCCGTCAGCGCCAAGCCTTCCAACAAGCCAGCCACGCGCGCTTGCTCGGTTTCGACGCCGCGCAGTCGCGCTTCCATCGCGTCAAAACGGGTGTTCATCTCTTTGCGCAGCTGTTCGTTCCGTTTATTCCCGTCATTGCGCGGAAGCCGAATGCTGATAGTATTGTCGCCATTCAGGCTTGAGCGCTTGCGTTTCATTTTGCAGCCGCGCTCCAAGCTTGTGCTGTTTGTCGTATCACGAGGTATTGAGAGTTGATCCATATCGCGAATTACGCGCTGCCAGCTATCGTAGCGGCGCAGCAAGTAGCATACGCTTAGGAGCGCGAATGCAGGTATAGCGCTTTCCAACATGTTGATCCAATTCAGATCCATAACGCATCCCTAACGCATGTCAAATCCACATCCAGCAGCAATATAGCGCCGTTTCGCCGGGCTGCCAAATACCGCTCCAGCCCTAATCGAAGTAGCTGTCGCCGTTCCACAGCAGCGATTTGGCGACCTCATCATTCAGCTCGACGCCGATGCCGGGCTGTTCGGACACCGTCATAAAGCCATCATGCACGAAGGGTTTGTCGCCATCGCAAAGGTCGCTCCACCAGGAAATGCCGCGGGCGTGGAATTCGAGGAAGAGGAAGTTGGGCACAGCCGCCAGCACATGACAAGCCGCCATCATGCCCAGCGGCGATGAAACATTGTGCGGCGCGATGGGAATATAGTGGGCGTCGGCCAGGTCGGCGATTCGCTTTCCTTCGGCGATGCCACCGGCCTTCGCCAGGTCGGGCATGATCACGTCAACCGCTTTTTTGTCGAACAACTCCATAAAATCGAAGCGTGTATACTGATTTTCACCGGTGCAGATGACGGTCGAAGTGGAAGCGCGAACTTGCGCTAGCGCATCAACGTTTTCCGCCGGCACCGGCTCTTCCAGCCAGAGCAGGCGCAGCGGCTCAAGCGCGCGGGCGAAGGTGATCGCCGAGGGCAGATCGAAGTGACCGTGGCAATCGATCGCCAGGTCAATCTCGAAGCCGATGGCCTGGCGGACGCCTTCCACCAGACCGATGATATGCGTCATCTCCTGGGCGCCCACCGTCCAGTTGAAGTCATCAAGCCGGCCATGCCCGGTGTAATCGACATCAAACTTGACGGCGCCGTAGCCCGCTTCGACCGCCTCCAGCGCTTTTTCGCCGAAGGACGCGGGGCTGTCGTCTTCGCCAAAGTGACAGTCGGCGTAGAGGCGAATTTCTTCGCGGAACTTGCCGCCGAGGAGTTTGTACACCGGTACGCCAAGCGCCTTGCCGACGATATCGTGCAGGGCGTTGTCGATGCCGGTCAAGGCGAAGATAAGCGGCGCGTTGCTCGCCCCGCCATAGCGCCCGGCGCGCCGCATCTTTTCGTACAGCATGTTGATATTGAATGGGTTTTCGCCGATCAGCAATGATCGCAGCGCGAGGATAGCGTGTTTGGTGGCGAAACCGCTGAAGCCGGGTCCGCCGGAATTGCATTCGCCGGTGCCGACGATGCCCTCATCGGTGTAGACACGCACACGAAGGTCCAGACGCTGCCGCCGCTATCCGGTTCCTGCCGGCCGATGACGCATGCTTGTACGTCAGTGATTTTCATAACCGCTCTCTCAGATCATCTCAAAATTGGACAAATCACGCGGATTTTTGCGCAATTGCGCAAATCGCGCAAATAGATTGGGGGCTTGCGCAAACACGATGCGCGCATCGGAGGCTACGGACCTAATGATAATGCTTAATAGACGCCATGATGCGCTCAATCCGGCGGGCGATATCGGCGGGAACGCGCGGGTTGAAAGGGCCGCCGGCGCCGCCGACTACGTCGTCAAAGCCACCGCAATTGATCGCTTCCATTACGGCCGAGTAGTTGTAGGCGCGCTCCTCCATGAACCGGATATCTTCCAGCGGCGAGATTTCAGCTTCGACCTGACGAGCGGCGCCATAGTCACGGCGGCGCTGCGCATTGTTGATTTCGTCCGAGGCGCGCGCCACCACAATGTTAATGCCCGAAGTATGCCCTTTGGCGCCCATCTGCGCCGCCGCCGTCGAGCGATCGCCGATGCCCCAGATGACGATCGTGTTTTCATCAAGCGATTCGGTGAAAGGCAGCACATCGTCTTCATCCGTGCCGATTTTGACGCCGATGAAATGGGGTGAATCTTGAATCAGGCGGATGATCATTTCGCGGTCGCGCGGTCGGCGATAATAGTAGAGAAAGCGCGCCCCATGCTCGCGCGCCTGCCGCTCGGCGAAAGCCATGAGCGTTTCGTAAAGCCCGACCGGTCCGTACGTGCCGCTCAGGGGCATGATCAGGTAGACATCGGGTGGCCGCGGGAGCGCCGCAAGCCGCGCAATCAAATCGGCAGCGGCTGGCAGCGGATTGGGCGCGACCGCCGCCATCAAGACGCCCTCGCCGTCCATGCGCTGCCCGGCAATATCGAGCAGCTTGACCTGATCGTCATAGCCGACATGGTGCACAAGACTGGTGCCGGCGATGGAAATCACCCGTGGACGTCCTTCGCTCAGGTGGTTGTTGCGCATCAAGTAGTCGACATTCTTGGCGTGACCGGCGAAATCTATGCTTGCGCCAGCGAAGGGAATCAGCGGGATGCCGATAACGGAGTTGAGGGCGTCGAGTAGCGCTGGTTTGTCGATTGTCATGATTGCCTCTTGATGATGGGTATTTGGGGCGACTTTCAGAATAGGCGCTACATTTCCTGCGTATTGACGGGCGACCCAAGGGTCGCCCCTACAGTTTCCACATGAAAATGAAGACTACCAGCGCGTGGATTCGAAGGTCCAGCCAGGCTGCGCCTTTTGCATTTCGATTTCGTCGTTGCGCTCGGTCAAGCCGCAAGCGAGATATTGCTCATGCAGCTGCGCCAGCACGTCGCGATCGACCTCAATGCCCAGCCCCGGCTCGCTTGGAACAGCGATAGCGCCGTCCTCAATTTGAAGCGGCGCGACAAGCAGATCGCAGCCGTCTTGCCAGGGATAATGGGTGTCGCAATCGTAGGTCAAGTTGGGCACGGCGGCCGCCAGATGCGTCATCGCCGCCAGCGAAATACCCAAGTGGCTGTTCGAATGCATTGACATGCCGCGGCCGAAAACATCACAGAAGCGCGCCAGATCGAGCGAGGCGCGGAAGCCGCCCCAAAAGTGATGATCGGAGAGGATAATCGCCTCCGACTGATGGGCGACGCTGCCCGGCAGATCGGCAAATGAAGTGGTGCACATATTGGTCGCCAGCGGGATATCGACCGCCCGCGCGACCGCCGCCATATTCTCCTGCCCGCGAACCGGATCTTCATAATATTCCAAGACGCCCTCAAGCTGTTTTCCGGCGGCGAGGGCGGTATCGACGCGCCAAATCGCGTTGGGGTCGAGCCGAAGGGGCATCTCCGGTCCAAAGGCTTCGCGCAAAGCCAGCATCGCATCGACCTCGCGCTGTGGTTCAAAAGCGCCGCCCTTGAGCTTGATCGACTTGAAGCCGTAATGCGCGACCATCGCCTGCGCCTGCGCCACGATGCCGTCGGGATCAAGCGCTGCCATTTGCCTCGCAGCGAACCAGCCCTCAGCTAATTCATCGCGCCCGAATCCGAATTCGCCGCCGGCGCCTTCATATTTGTAGAAGAGATAGGCGGCGAAAGGCACGCGCTCGCGGACGGCGCCACCGAGCAGATCGACGACCGGGCGACCGACTGACACCCCCATTAGATCGAAACAAGCGACTTCAATGGCGCTGCGGACGTGCACCCAGTTCCGTTGATCCCAGGGCGTGGCGCCGCGCTCGTCCGGTTTCGCCAGCGCTTGCAGTTTCGCGTCGATGGCGTTGAGATGCCAGGGATCTATACCGATGAGATGCTGTGCCGCCAATTCTAGGGCGGCGCGGGTGTCTTCGCTGCCGGGGATCTCGCCCCAGCCGGAGAGTCCGTCAGCGCTGACCAGTTCGACGATGATGCGCAGGGCGTAAGGCGCGTGGAGACCGGCCGCGTTCAGCAGCGGCGGATCGGGCACGGCGACCGGCGTGATGTGGATTTCGTCGATGCGCATCACTAACTCCACAAATGATCGAGCGACCATTCGTCATCCCAGTCGTCACTCGGCTCGAAATAGCCGGCGTCACGGCCGGGGCGCGTATCCATGCGCTCGCGGATTGCCGCCTCGTTTAGCTCGCCGAAGCCCAAGCCCGGCGCTTCCGGCACCGGCGCGTAGCCATCGACGACGAGCGGTTTGTCGATGCCATCGATCAGATCGCTCCACCAGGGCAGATCGACTGAATGGTTCTCCAGCACGTAGAAGTTTTCGGTCGCGGCGGCGCAATGGATATTGGCCAGGAAGGAGACGGGCGAGCCCGCCATGTGCATCGCCATGGGCACGCCGTATTCCTGCGCCAGGTCGCCGATTTTCTTGGTCTCCATGATGCCGCCCGAGGTGGCGAGATCGGGATGGATCACCGAGACCGCGCCCGCCTCCAGCAGCGGACGGAAGCCATCTTTCAAGTAGATGTCCTCGCCGGTGCAGACGGGCGTCAGCACGGATTGTTTTAGTTGGCGCCATTGCTCGGTCAACTGCCAGGGAATCATGTCCTCATACCAGGCGAGCGAGAATTGATCGAGCGCCTGACCGAGCCGGATGCAGGATTCGACATTGATATGCCCGAAGTGATCGGCCGCCAGCGGGATTTCGTAGCCGATGATTTCGCGTACCTGGCGCACGTATTCAACCAGGTGGTCGATGCCGATGTCGGTGAGTTGGACGCCGGTGAATGGGTGCATGACATCGCGCCGCTGCAGCGCGCCCGGTGGCGCAGAAACGGCCCCTTCAATCCCCTTCAGCAAGCCGATGCCAATATCCATCTTGAGGAATTTGAAACCATCATCCATGCGGCGCTTGAGGCGCTCGCCCATTTCTCCGCCATCCGCGACCGTGTCGGTATCGCTATAAATCAGCACCTTGTCGCGGAACTTGCCGCCGGCCAGTTGATAGGCTGGCACGCCGTAGGCCTTTCCCGCCAGGTCGAAGAGCGCCATTTCGATGCCGCAGACGCCGCCGCCCTGCCGC
>JAPOYT010000048.1:0-12191 GCA_026706445.1 Chloroflexota bacterium | reverse complement strand
GATATCACAGGGATTCTCGCCAAACAGGCGCGATTTGAGCAGCAGCGCGTAGGTCGGGCTAGCGCCATCGCGAACTTCGCCGTAGCCGCAGATGCCCTGATTGGTATCCAGCCGCAGCAGCGAAACGTCAAAGGGCAGCGCCCTCAGATTGACGATGCGCATGTCGGTGATTTTGAGGTCGGACGGGCGCGAATGGCTGTTGATGTTGGATTCGATTGCTTGGTCGATCTTTACCCCCTTATTGCGGCTTTGGCGACTCGCATGGTTATTCCGCCAGCACGCGACCGGGCGTCAAGTCCCTGCCAGCAAGGCCCGGGTGATCCGCTGGATACTTGCGGACGCGGAAGAGCCATTGTCGAGCGTCTGGCGGCACTGGGTTTAGAAACTCCCAAACGACCTCGCCATCGGGAGTTACCTCGAGCACGCGCCCTGGCACACCGGCGGTGATGAGCGTGTTGCCGTTTGGCAAGCGCTGGACGCCAGAAATAATACGGGAGTAAAAGCCTGTGTCATAGCGCCAGACGATTTCGGCATCGGCCGACCAATCATAGGAGCCATCTTCCCGCAGCGGCAGCTTGATTTCGAGTATGGAAGAATACTCATCGTCCGCCAGCTCGTGCTCTAGAACCAGGTTGTTCCGGTTGTTGTAAATGAGGATATTGCCGGCCCCGGGCAAGCCCTCTTCAATCCACTGCGCGTCATGCTGCTGGAAGAGTTTGCGGTCTTCCACCATATCCCCAGCCCCGTAAGCAAAGGGATTGCCCCAGCGATAGAGTAGATCGCTGGCGCGTCCATCCGCTTCTTCGGCGGCGGCGGTGTGATTGATAATCCAGAATTCGTCAAAGCGAAGCACGCTAATTACGATTTGATCGAGTATTGGATTATAATTGACCATGTTGGAGTGCATCCAATCAGCCGGCCCAGCGCTCCAGTCGGTGGGAATACTCTTGAGCAAGTACTGCTCATAATTGATGTCGATGCGCTGAGGATTGGCGGCAGGCGCCCCATAGTTTGGCAGCTTCTCGTCAAGATCTTGGATGAGATGATCCCAAGCTCGCCATTCCCAGACGATTTCGCTGTTCGCCCGGTCGATTTCCACGATGCTATCCGGCAAGAAGTGATCATATCCCGCGAGAGTCGCTTCGACGACCGCGGGGTCAAGCCCCAGCGCCAGCGCCTCGTCGATGTGATGGTATTCCCATACCAGGGCGAGGATATTGCCGTTCGGCAAGACATCAATCCCATGATGATGGCGCTTATGCGGATGGCGAAAGACGTACTCCCAAACCTTGTCCCCATCCCAGGTAAATTCGACTATCGCTCCATCCACTTCGTAGGCTAAGGGAATGAGCGATTTGTCGAGCTCTTCAGGGGAACCTCGCACGACCAAGACATTGCCGTTGTCCAACAGGTGAATCTCCCTTTTGAAGTCGCCGATGTTCCATTCGTTGATCACACGACCTTCGTTATCGATAACATAGGCGATGTTATTGAAATGCGGCGCGATAAAGGTATAACCGTCAAAAGCCTCCGGTTTGTTCACAACCACGCCGCGCGCATCCTCTTCCTCTTGCGCCAAGCCGGGCGACAGTACGACGAGCGCGACTATCAGACTGAAAAGCGCTCGAAGCGCCGCCCCTGCTATCTTAGAAACGGACATTACATGCCCTCCAAGTCAAATTGAACCAACTATCCCGCAAACATTCCAATGCTGGATTGGCAGCATCGGCGTCACAGCCCCCCAATGGCATAGCTCCAAGATATGATAGCTGAATTTGCCGAAAGGGATAATCATTTTTGCATCAGAACCGCACAAGCGCCTGCCCTCTTTCTACTACTATTGGTCAGGGTCAGAAAGGCGATTCGCGGGTCCGGGCATCAGGATTGAGGCTGTCAGATTCGCTTGTGGCGGCTGGTCTACCAGCCCGGCGCTGGCCAGCGCAATCAGCGCCGCAGCAGGTTACGCTCGCGATACACCGCCGCCGCGTCCTTGATGAAGGCCGCGTTTTCCGCGGCGTCGTAAGTATCTTCCAGATAGTCCGCCAGCCGCGCGAGCTCCTCAAAAGAGGCGCGTTCCGGGCGCAGCAGCTCATAGATTTTCAGCAGCTCTTCATTTGGCACATCGGTCAGTTCGGCCGCCCGTTGCAGATTTGCCGCGAGTTGCGGATAGCCGCCTTGGCGCGCGATCTGCGCCTGCTGCCGCAAAGTATCGGCATGGGTGCGCAGGTCTTCGCCGGTGAGTTCGCCGGCGTCGATCGCATCGGCTGTGATGTCGCTGAGCGGGCGTCCGCTATGGGTGATGAGTTCATCGGCTTTGCTGTCGCGCAGTGGATATTCGGTCACAGTTCGGGTTCCCAATCAAAGCGCAATTCCATTGGCGGCCGGTCGGGGCAGACTTCATCCGTTTCGCGCCGATGAAGCAGCGCCGTCTTGACGATGAGACGCAGACGCGCGCCATTGTCGATTTCGACTGCGACCGGCACGGTTGGCGCGCTCAAGGCATAGCGCGCCGCGTTGCGCCCAATGTCTTCATAGGTGCCGAGAGTCAGGCTGGGCGACTGCGGGAAGAGTTCGAGGTTGTTCAGTGGCGCCAAGTCCTTTTGATGAATGACGGCGGTGCCGCGCGATTGCAAGCCGATGCCGATGCCGCTGCCGCTAAGACGGGCGCCGACATAACCGATAGCGGCGCAATCCGATGAGTGATAGACGCGGATGACGCGCGCGATCAAGCCTTCTTCAGCGACGCCGGTAAGGATCGCTTCAAGCACATCGTCGTGGTCCAAGCCGCCGATCGTCGTCGCCAGCGCCGTGCCAAATGCCGGTCCCAGCGCGAGGACAACTTCGCGCCCCGCGCCTTTCGCCGCCGGACCGATCTCGACCAGGCGCGAAAGCGGCTCGCCAATATGGGGATCGACAAAACCCTCGGGAGATTTCGCCTGCGGGATCGCCTGCATTTCACGCCAACGCGCGCCTGCCGGGCGATAGCCGCTGCCCGGTCCGGTATAGTCGTTGCCGTCGTTTATGGCGCTCTGCACCTTGAAATCGGCATCGAAAATCGCCGACGGCTGCAGATAATCGGCTGCGATGCGCTGCCGGCCCATCTCGAGGATGTTGTCAGCGACATCAGCGAAACCGGTCTTCTGCAAGGCGCGGATGACGGCGACGAAATCGTCATCGCCGGCCATGAAAGCGTCAGCCGCCTCCAAATCGGGCGCGATATCGCGCTCCGGCATATCATCGCTGCCATGGGCGGCGGCCGCCGCGTCGATTTCTTCGTCGGTGATATCGGGCAGCCCCAGCTCGCGGTAGACCGCTTGGATCGCGCGCGCGCCCTTGCGCCGGATGGACAATGCTTCGGCTTCGGTGATCGGACGCACACCCCCATCAATCTGCATATCGCGCTGCAAGACGTTGTAATCATCGAAGTCTTCGGCATCGAAGTTGCCACCGCCAAAGAGGTTGTCGCGCTTGGGGATGGCGCTGTAGCCGCTGAAGATGAAGTCGGCGCCGGGGATGAATTGCAGCATCAGTTTCGCGCTCTTGCGGATGCTCGAATGCGAGGCCAGCGCATCGTTGCCGGCCGCCACTTCCAAACCGAGCATGGACGCCAGCAAATTCTCCGCCAAGACGGCGCGAACACCGCCGGGCAAGGCTTCCGGCAAGGCGATGCAAGATATCGAGCCGTTCTGCACGCCCTGGCTGCCGGCGCCCTTGACCACCAGCAGGCAGCGCGCCTCCAGGTAGAGCATTGACTTTTGCTCGGCGCGTCCCATCAGCGCTTCCGAACCGGTACCCGAGGTGAAGCGGATTTTCACGCCGCGCGAGGCGTAGGCGGAAGCGAGGAAAGCCTTGGACCAAGGCGTATCATCGCCATCGACGAAGGTTTTCTCGGTGCCGTAGACCGAAAGGGTTTCGGCGTAGCTCGTCAGCCCTTTCATCGCCAGGCGCAGCCCCAGCGCTTCTTCCACTGAGCATTGCGTCAGCACGCCGCCGCGTCCCGTCTGTGTGCCGACCAAGATGGCCAGCGCGTTGAAGGGAGCGAAACGGGCGACGCGAACGGTTGTCTCGACCTCAGCGAAACCGCGCAGCGCCGCCTCGGCCGCGTCTGCCGCCAGCAGCGCCGGATGTTCGCGCCAGTTGGTCACGTGCGCCTGATTGGCCGGTGTGCGCCGAATCCGCATTTTTGCCAAGCCCATCATCATTTCCAGCACATTCATGTGGCGGATGATGTCGGTCAGCTTGGCCGGGGTGCAACCGGCGATCAAGCGGGCGATCGCTTCGCGCGGCACATTGATATCAGCCAACATGCGCGCGTACTCTTTTGACGGCAGCGACATCGCTTCCTCCGCCGTCTCCAGGTCCAGCGCCTGTGAGGCGATGAAGATGTCGAGCGCGTCAAAGTCGCGCTGGTGGACGCCGTCCATTTCCACAACCCGACCGTCTTCAATGCTCAGGCTGGGCTGGGGGTCGTAGGGACTGTCGGCGACGATCAAGCCGGCTTCGGGCCAGGGTTCGACGTAAGTCTCTTTATTGATATCTCGCCTTGCCAGCAAGTCGAATCGTTTGGAGCGTTCCATTATTCGCCGCCATCATTATCCATGCCGCAAGCAGAATCTAACACATGGCGCGGCGACTGTCTAATGTCAAGGCGCTCCCGCCGGGCAACCGTGTCAAAATGGACATCCACAAATGCTAGAACGACAAACGGAAACTTCACCACAGAGGAAAACGAGGAAACACAGAGGGCACAGAGGATAAGCCTTTTCTTGAAAGATATCGGTGAACTGATTTCGCCAAAATTAGATCCAGCGAGGGATACCAAATCCCTGCCCATTGAGGACTGGACGAGCCATTCGAATCTTAAACTTTCTATCCATAGTGTCGAAGATATTACGCAGCTCGTTGTCAGCACAATTGCTCAGGCATAGCGGTCGCGCAAGATGCTTGCCGCTTGTGACATGGACTTGAGTTTCTGGTAGGCTTCTTCCAGCGAGATCGGGTTGGTGCTGGTCGGCGCGAAGCCACAGTCCGGGTTGAGCAGGATCTGTTCCGGCTGCAAGTACTTCAGGGCCTTCTCCACGCGCTCAACAATGAGCTGGGGGCTGTCGGCGATTTCGCCCCGCACATCGACCACGCCCAAGCCGATCTCCTTGTCGGTGGGGAACTGCTCAAAAATCGCCACATCGCCCGCTTGCGAAACGGCGAACTCCATCGCCAATTGGTCCACATCGGCGCGCAGCAAATGCGGCATTATCGGCTCATAATCGCCGTTCGCGTACACGGTGCGGGCGCGATTGCCGCGGCAGACATGAAGCGCGGTCTTGATGCCATCAATGCCGGCAAGGACTCGGTTGAGATCGTCTATCGCCCGCGCGATTTCGGCCTCAGGATCGTCAAATCGGGCGCGGTGCTCGGGATCCACGAAGAAGCAGAGCCAAGGATCATCAAACTGCAAGACATCGACGCCAGCATCGCGCAATGCGATGACTTCCTCGCGCAAGATGGGAATGACGGCTTCGATAAAATCGCGGCGTGATGGGTAGGCGCGCTTCGAGTATTCGCGGTGCCACAAACGTCCGCCGATCATATGCGGCGATGGCAAGGCGACCTTTATGCGCCTCTCGGTTTGCTGCCGAAGAAAACTTGCCCCCTGAGCCGCAATCGGGCGCGAATAGGTCATGCGCTCGACGACAAGCGCCTGCTTGAATTCTTTCAGCGTCCATTGCTGCGGCGGGGACAAGCCGGTATCGGGCACGATTTCGGGCGCCAGCGCTTGCGTTTGATATTCCGCCCCCTGAAAGCCGTCAACCATCTGCGCGAAGACTTCAAAATAGCCGATACGGCGCCACTCGCCGTCAGAGATGATGTCAAGCCCAGCGGCTTCCTGCAAGCCAATCGCAAATGCTATCGCTTTGTCCAACGCCTCATCCAAGACTTCATCGCTGAGCAAGCCGTCTTGATGCTTTATCAGCAGATCAATCACCCACTTCGGCCGCGGCAAGCTGCCGATGACACTGGTTGGAAATAGCGCATTTTCGCTCATTTGCAAGCCCTTGGATCTAGCTCCGAGAAAGTAAAGCTCGGAGGCCTAGCTAAGTTAGCCCTATCGCAATCCTACACGATTGGACGCAAAATCGCCGAATATCGGGGACAATTGTTCAGATCGCTGTCCGTTCTCCCGCCAATCTGCGCTACAATTCGCATCTGGATTTGCTTCAAACAGCGAGCGCGAGATGTCACTTGAAAGCATGGTCAGGGAAGTTTTCACCGCCAAATTCGGCGAAGCCCCCGCCTTCATCGTCCGCGCGCCGGGTCGCGTCAACCTCATCGGCGAACATACCGACTACAATGACGGTTTCGTATTCCCCATGGCCATCAACCGCGCGACCTGGATCGCCCTGCGCCCGCGCGCCGATAAGCGCGTACTGGCGATCTCGCTGGATATGGACGACCAGCGCGAATTCTCGCTCAATGACTTGCGGCGGCCCGCGGACGCCGATTGGATCGATTATCTGGTCGGCGTCGCCTGGGCGCTGCGTGAGCGGGGATACGCGCTGCGCGGCTGGGAAGGCGTTGCCGCGGGCGATGTGCCGATTGGCGCGGGCCTTTCCTCTTCGGCGGCGCTGGAGCTAGTGACGGCGCGCGCATTTTTTGAAGTCTCTGATTTCGAGTGGGATGCGGCTGCGATGGCGCTGGCTTGTCAGGCGGCTGAGAATAACTGGCTGGGCGTGAACTGCGGCATTATGGACCAGATGATCTCGGCGGCCGGCGTCGAGGATCGCGCCCTGCTCATCGACTGTCGCAGCCTCGAGACAACCAGCGCTCCGCTGCCGGCCGATACCGCCGTCGTCATCCTCGATACCGGGACACGCCGCGGTCTAGTAGATTCCGCCTATAACGAAAGGCGCAAACAATGTGAGGCGGCGGCGCGGCACTTCGGCGTATCGGCGCTGCGCGATGTCGATGAGACTGCCTTCGCCGAACGCGGGCATGAGCTGGACGAATTGAGCCGAAAACGAGCGCGCCATGTGGTCACTGAGAATGAGCGGACGCTGCGGGCGCGTGACGCGATGCGCTCGGGCGAGGCGGCGGCGCTGGGAAAATTGATGATCGCCAGCCACATCAGCCTGCGCGATGACTTTGAGGTGTCAAGTCCGGCGCTTGACGCGATCGTCGATTGCGCCAATGCGGAAGACGCCTGCTATGGCGCGCGCATGACCGGCGCCGGCTTCGGCGGCTGCGCGGTGGCTTTGGCGCGGGTGGACAGCGCGGAGGCCTTCGCAGAGCGAGTGAGCGCCGCTTACAAGTCAGCCACTGGCAACCAGCCCACCCTATACATCACGCGAGCGAGCCGAGGCGCGGAGACCGTTCACCCTTAAGCGTCAAACTGGAAGAGCGAGCAGCCGCCATCGAGCGTTAAGATGCTGCCGGTCATATAGGCGGTATGGGGACCCACAAGATAGACAACTGCCGAGGCGATTTCTTCGGGACTGCCGGGTTCGACCAGCGGAATCACCTTGGCGACGCGGGCGGCGTATTGCGGCTCTTCGCGCAGTTGCCGCCCGGCCAAGCCAGCATCCACAATCCCCGGCGCCACCGCATTGACCAGAATGCCATGGACCGCCAGTTCGCGCGCCATCTGCTTGACGAGCATGTTGACGCCCGCTTTACTTACCGTGTAGGCGGTGATCTCGGGCCAGGGAATCGACCCAACCCAGCTTGATGTGAGGATGACGCGCCCTTTGGTCCCGTCCGCGACCATCTTCCGCGCCGCCGCCTGGCAGACGTTGAAGCAGCCGGTCAAGTTGATATCGAGGTGATTCTGCCAATTGTCCTGACTGAGCGCGAGGAAGGGTTGAGCGTCGACGATGCCGGCGTTGGAGCAGACGATGTCTACGCGCGCCAGGCTGGCGATGGCGTTGTCAACCGCTGCACGATCGCGCACATCGACTTCAGCGTATTTCGCTGCGGCGTCATGCGCGCGGACGCGCTCGATTGCCCCCGCTGCGTCCGCGCGCGGTACGATATCCCACATCACGACCTGGGCGCCGTTCTCCGCCAGTTGCCGCGCCATCGCCGCTCCCAGGTCGCCGGCGGCGCCGGTTACGATTGCTGTCTTGCCCTTGAGCATGGGTTATCTTCCTGCCAAATATGCTTGGTAAAGCGTCAAAATGATGTATGATTATCCGCGCCATTCAACGGAGACATCATAATAATGATAATGAACACTTTGTTTTACGGCGATTGCCTGACAATAATGCGCGAGAAGATGGCTCCAGAAACTGTTGATTTAGTGTACCTTGACCCGCCTTTCAATTCCAACGAAGACTATAACTCAATATACACGGATGAGACGGGCCGACCCTTGCCTGACCAAGTCGAGGCTTACACAGATACTTGGGTACTTGATGCCGACGCCATGCGAATTATACGCGATATGCCCAAGATGCTTAGCGAGCATGGCATAAACGGGCACGGAGCTAATTTTCTAAGCAACTTTCTCAGCGGCATCGTACATTTGCAGCCAGACATGGCTGCGTATTTGGCTTACATGACGGAACGGCTTCTGTGGGTTAGGCGGGTCATGAAGCCGTCCGCTAGTATCTATCTTCATTGCGACGACACTGCCGCACATTATCTGAAGATAATGATGGATGTGCTGTTTGGCTCAAAGAACATGCGAGCGCAAATCGTTTGGCGGCGCTATGGCGCGCACAATGACGCGAAAAAACCTGGGCGTGTCTATGATCTAATTCATTTCTACGCATTGGACGGTAAAGGCGTCTGGAATAATGAACGATTGCCACTCGATCCGGAATATGTCAGGAAATCCTACCGACATGAAGACGAGCGAGGGCGCTATCGTACCGCGCCTTTGCATGCAGGCGGTCTCTCTGGCGGCGGGTACGATTACGAGTTTCGCGGCTTCCGCCGAATTTGGCGGTATCCAAAAGCGAGGATGTTTGAGCTAGAAGCGGACAATAGAATTCGTCAAGGGCGCGGCGGTAAAGGCATCCCTGAGCGTAAGGTCTACTTGGACGAGTCCAAGGGTGTTCCGATTTCAAATCTTTGGACTGACATCCAGGCGCTAACGGGCAATCACAAAGAACGCCTTGGCTACCCTACACAAAAGCCGCTTGCGCTTCTTGAACGCATTATCGCCGCTAGCAGCAATCCAGGCGACCTCGTCTTCGACCCCTTCTGTGGCTGCGCCACAACAATAGAAGCCGCAAGCCAACTCAACCGAAACTGGCTAGGAATCGACATAACCATTCATGCCATCAAGCGTGTTGCCCGCGCGCGCCTTCAAGACCGCCTGCATTTGGTACAGGACAAAGACTATGTGATTGACGGGCTGCCTCAGAATTGGGAGGGCGCTCTTGAGCTTTGGAAGCAAGACCCATACCAATTCCAGAAGTGGTGCGTCGAACAAGTTGAAGGCTTTGTCAACGTCAAGAAAACGGCGGATGATGGAATTGACGGGCGGATTTACTTTGATATGCCAGGAGAGGACATATTGCAGTGCATGGCGCTGGAGGTTAAGGGTGGAGAAAACCTCAGCATCACTCACCTGCGATCGCTGAACAGCGTTCTTCAATTCAATAACATACGGATGGCTGGCTTAATAACCCTACGCGAGCCGAGCAAACGTCAAATGAAGAACTTTTTGCAAACAATGGCGCTTGCAGGCGATCTGGAAATTGACGGCAGGACGTATCCCAGAATGCAGATGCTAACAGTTAGCCAGATTATTGAAGGCGCTAGATTCAATATGCCTAGCCCGGCCGGACGCACAGCGTCTGGGTATGATTCTGACCTATGGAATGCGACGCAAAATCCCTAGTGGCATAAGAACTTAGCCCGGCATTTAAGGCCTTGTCGCCCCTCAGGCGTCTACCGCGAAAATCACACGCGCGCTGGCGGCCGTTCGCGGAAGTAACGTTCGACGAAAGCAGTCACTTCGCAAGTCCATTTGTAGCGCGCCTCTTCCGGATAATCGGCAGTCGCTTCGCCCAGCTCTATGGCGTCGTCGATAAAGCCCAGATGTTGTCGAAACACCGTGTCTTGGTGATCGGTGTAGCCGATGTCGGTGTGGGTGTGGCTGGTGAGGTAGATGCGCTTGATTCTTGGCATGAGGGTTCCCGTCAGGCTGCGCTTGGCGGCGCGGCGCGTAAGCTAGCATGTTTCGGGCAAGTTGACAAAACCACGAAAACAAAAACCGCCCTGGCATCTGCCGGAGCGATAGAGCGCATGAAATTTGGCGTGCTAAGATTAGCTGACCTAATCCTTTGCCAGCTTGACCGGCGCCTTCTGGGCAGGCTCTTTCGCGGGCGCCTGCTGCTTTGAGTTTGAATGCTGCTGCTTGCCATCGCCTGACTTTCCGTTGTCGGGCTTTGGGCGAGTCGGATTCTCGTACCAAATAAACTCAACCTTGTCAGACATTGTAGCGACTCCTTGCATTATTCAAGGCGATCTTAAAAAAACCGGATTCTGACCTGCGACCGTCATCGTTGCTAAAGTGGAATCTAAACGTATATAAGCCGTCTATTGAGTACCACAAGTAACTAATTGGAACTGTGTGAATTGCCTCGGTAGATATGCCCCTGGATCTAGGCTTAGGTTCAGTATACCACAGTTGGCGTCCATTTGGGTCGGTGTAGGAAATGTGCAATCTATCCAGGAAATCATGCACATACCAGGCTGTGAGCAGGTACAAGTCCCTGTCCAAAGCAACCTTGCGCACCGGCGGCCGGGATTGAGAGGTCTTGCGTTTTCCTTGGATGTCCAGAGATAGAATCGTTACTGGCAAGCCAATTGTAGACTCGTCCTGTGATTCCTCGTTTATCTGCAATTCCCAAGTTGCTGCGGACCAGAGATGTTGCATGCGCCATCCTCAGCGTTTCCTGTCAGGCAATCAGCACCCGCAAAACCTGGCTGTGCAGCGAACGATTGCTGGCGATGATGCCATTGCCGCTGAGCGGAGGACCGCCGTTCCAGGAGGTGATTCGGCCGCCGGCGCCTTCGACCACCGGGACGAGCGCGACAATATCCCAGAGATGCATGATTGGATCGAGCATGATATCGGCATAGCCGGTCGCAAGCAGGAAGTAACCGTGGCAATCGCCCCAAGTGCGGTTGAAATTGGTCATGCCCATCAGCTGCTGGAAGGCGATGCCATTCTGATATTGACCGACATGGATGAAATCGGTATATAGCATGACGGCGTCGCGCAGGTTTCGCGTATCGCGGACGCGCGCGAGTTCATCGTTCAGGCGCGCCTCGTCGCCATCGCCGACAAGCAGGTGTGATGTGACGGGATGGTGAATCGCGCCGATGATCGGTTCGCCGTCTTTCATCAAGCCGATCAAGGTGCCGAAGAGGAACGTGCCGCTGACGAATGACTTGGTGCCATCAATTGGATCGAGCACCCACTTGTATTCGGCAGATTCATTGTGATCCTCGAATTCTTCGCCAATGATGCCGTGCTCAGGGTATTCCTTCATGATCATCTCGCGCATGACCTCTTCCGCCTTACGGTCGGCAATGGTCACGGGCGATTCGTCGGCTTTGGTCTCCACGGTAAAATCGCGGCGGAAGTAGCGCATGATGACTTCGCCGCTGGCGCGGGCGAGTTCTTTGCTGAAATCCACAAATTCTCGCATGACGACCTTACTCCGTGAGTGTGCCCTTGGTGCTGGGAACGCCCTGGCGCCGCGGGTTGATGGCGACTGCATCCGCCAGCGCCCGGCCAAAGGCTTTGAACAGCGCCTCGGCTTTATGATGATCGTTGCGGCCGTAGAGAACCGCCGCATGCAAGTTCATATTGGCGTGGGCGGCGATGGTTTCGAGCGCGTGGATGACAAGGTCTGTCGGCATCTCGCCCATCAATGGCGTTTTGAATTCGGCTTTGATGACAGCGTAGGGGCGGCCGCTCAAGTCGATGACCGCGCGCGCCAGCGCCTCATCCATCGGCACATAAGCCGCTCCCATGCGCTCTATGCCACTGCGCGAGCCGAGCGCTTCGTCGATCGCGCGACCCAGGCAAATGGCGATGTCTTCAATCGTGTGGTGGGCGTCGATGTGCAGGTCTCCCCGCGCGTGGACGCGCAGATCGAATTGCCCATGATGAGCGATATGCCCCAACATGTGGTCGTAGAAACCGATGCCGGTGCTGATATCGGCGGCGCCGG
>JAPOYT010000253.1 GCA_026706445.1 Chloroflexota bacterium | reverse complement strand
CCAACACCAGCGAAAAGGGGCGCATCGCCATCGCCGGCGTGATGAGCAGCCCGGCGATTGTGGAGAATGGCCGCAGCGGCCACAAAATCGACTACAAATGGCTGATGCGAGGCGGCAAGGTCGTCGCCGCCTTCCCCGCCGAAAGCTACCAGCGGCGAAACTTCAACGGTTGAGGCATTGGCGGGCTGTCAGCGCGGCTCTTTGACCAGCGCCGCCGTCGAATCGCGGACGATCAACTGAGACGGCATGATGACGCGTTGAATGGGCATGTCGGGTTCCGCGATACGTTGGAGCATTAGCTTGGCCATCTGTTCACCGAGCGCCGTCGGATCGGTCGCGACCGTCGTCAGGCTCGGTTGCCAGAGCGAAGCTTCGGCGACATTGTCAAAGCCCACAACGGCGAAGTCCTTCCCCGCTTCGATACCAGCAGCCCGCAAGCCAAGCATGACCCCAAAGGCATTGACATCGCAATAACAGAACGCGGCAGTAGGTCGATTCGCCAGAGCCAATACCTGTTGCGCGGCATCGTAGCCGCCTCGGCGCGTGACCGCGCTGGCGATGCAAAGCGACGGGTCAAAAGGGATCTTGTGTTTCCGCAGCACTTTACGGTAGCCAAGCAAACGACTTTGACGCGATGGTCTCTCCTCCGCGCCGCCAATGAAGGCGATGCGCTTATGCCCGTTTTCCACCAGATACTCGACGCCGCGCGCCGCTCCATTCTCGTTGTCCATGTCGACCGAATCGATGTCCAGGCTCTCATAATGCCCGGTCGTCAAAACAAGGGGGCAATATTCCGCGATCTTGCCCAGCGTATCGGAATCAGTGCCCATGACGGGCGATAAAATTATGCCGTCCACATCGCGCTCCAGCATTGTTTTGACCATGCGCGCCTGCTTCTGGTGATCCTGCGCCGCCGTGCCCAAGAGCAAGCTGAATCCCCTGGCTGCCAACTGAGATTCGGCGCCCGAGGTCAGCTCGGCGCTAAAGGGATTGGACAATTCGTGGATGATGCAGGCGACCGTGAAGGACCGTTGCGTGCGCAGGCTGGCGGCGCGCTGGTTGTAGACGTAACCCAGCGATTCGACCGCCGCCAAGACGCGCTTTCTCGTCGCCTCGGAAATGCGCGGATTGTTGTTCAGCGCTAGCGAGGCGGTCGCCTTCGACACCTTCGCCGCGTCAGCCACATGCTGCAAGGTGACCTTCTGCCGTCGTGGTCCGCGAGCATCCGTCATATCAGATTCAGCAGCTTGGCGGCCGATTCCAGGAAGAAATAATCGCCGAACATGGTGCTTTCGTCGACGCCCAAGCCCAATCGCTCGTGATAAGCAGCCTGCTTGAGTATGCCTTCCCATTCGCTGTCGCCACTGGCGAGGAATTCCGGCTCGCTGAGGCTGTCCATGATGCGAAGGGCATAATCGCGGTAGTAGCGCGCGCGCAGCGGATCGCCGACGAGCTTCGCCAGATCTTGCAAAGCGCTTGATGTAATCGCCGCCGCCGATGCTTCGTAAGGACGGGCTGGATTCGGCTCCAGCCAATCATTGGGGCAGACGCCATGCGCTGGACTGTTCAGGATATAATAATCGGCGCAGTGGCGGGCGGTCTGCAAGAATCGCGGATCCCGCGTGAATGAGTAGGCGGTGGAGAAGCCGTAGATCGCCCAGGACAAGCCGCGCGCCCAAGACGTATCATGGCGCCAGCCCTGGTGCGTGCTCTCGCGCAGGAAGGCGCCCGTTTCCAGGTCGAAGATGCCTTCATGCGCCGCGCTGCCATCGCCGCGAACCAGGTAGCGCCGGCTGGTCAGGCAATTCTGCAGCGCGATATCGTAGAGAGCCTCATCGTTCGTTTCCCGCGCCGCGTAGAAGATGATGCCGATATTCATCATGATGTCAATGAAGGCGCTTTCGGACGCGACGAACGACGACAGGTAAGCGCCTTTCTCCTTGAAGCGGAGTCCCATCGTCTGCCCCGCCCTGATGACCACATCGCGTTGCCGCGCAGCGCCATTAAGGTCGTGCCAACGCTTCCAACTATGCCAGAAGAGAAAACCCAGGTCGTGCGTTTCCCGGTCGTCTTTGCGCTCTTCAATTAGCTCACAGTAGCGCTCCGCTTTGCCCCGCCAGAAGTCATCTTCTGTGTACAGATAGAGCAGCCACAGCTGGCCCGGCAGAAAACCTTGGCACCAATTGGTCCAGGGCGCGCCATCATGCTTCCACTTGCCCTTATGCGTGTACTGCGGCAGATAATCCGGATGAGCGGTCACCAGGTGGCGCAGTTTTGCTTCGGCAGTAGCGAAAACCAGCCGGCATTTCTCGGCGATAGGCAGATCAGCGGACACGGCGCCTCCCAAGTAAATCGGTTAAACTGTCGTTGCCCAAATGGTAGCACAGTTAAGCGCGATATGTCAGCGCGGGACATCCGCCGGGCTGGCGGGAAGTGTATCCTTTTCGGTTGAAACACAAAAAGCTTTACCACCGAGGACACCGAGAAAAGCGAGAGCGCCGAGAATTGTCTGCGAAATATGCCACTTCCTGAGTGTCCTTCGCGCCTTTGTGGTGAAGTTGAATTTGGCTCATTTGAATTTCAACCGAATTCGACACACTACGGGCTGGCGAGCAAATTGGAAACGGAGGTTGAATCGACTATACTCTGCACAGTTTCGCGGCCAATACCAATGAAGCGGCACTTGATGCCCAAGCAAAAAACGCAGCTATGAGCAAGATTCTCGTACATACCGATGGCGCCATAGCTACTATCAGGCTGAATCGCCCGGAGAAGCTGCACGCGCTGGACGAAGAGATGCTTAAAGGCTTGGCGAACGCGATTGCTGAAATAGACGCCAGCAAGGAGATCCGCGTCCTCCTGCTCGGCGCGACCGGGGAGCGAGCTTTTTCGGTCGGCGCTGATATTCTCGCCTGGAGCGCGCTCGAGCCGCTCGATATGTGGCGGCGCTGGATCCGCGATGGCCATCGTCTTTTCAACCAAATCGCCGGTCTTCGTCAACCTGTGATCGCCGTGCTGAATGGCTATACGCTTGGCGGTGGCTTGGAATTGGCGCTGGCGGCTGATATTCGCTTGGCGGCTAATCGCGCGCAGTTGGGCGCCCCCGAGGTCGGCATCGGCGCGATCCCCGGCTGGGGCGGCACGCAGCGCTTGCCAGCGCTGATCGGCGTCGGACGCGCCAAGCAGATGATCTTTTCGGGAGAACCGATTTCGGCCGCGACCGCCGAAGAGTGGGGATTGGTTAATGAAACGCTGCCAGCCGCGCAACTGGAAGCGCGCGCGTCCGAACTCGCCCAACAAATTGCAGCCAAGGCGCCAATCGCCGTGCAGCTGGCGAAGCAGGCGATTGATAGCGGCGGCGCGGCAACCTTGGAAGGCATCGCCGGCGCGCTGACCGCCCATAGCGATGACGCCGCCGAAGGCTTGGCCTCGTTTCGCGAAAAGCGCCCGCCACGTTTCAGCGGGAGGTAGCCAGCCTGCCTCACTATCATCGATTGCGGCCTCCCCGGACTGGTAGATTGCTAATTCTGGCAGATTCGGGAATGTATCAATTTCGTTTGAGTTTCAAGATGCCAGATTGAGTTTCACCACAGAGGCACGAAGCAAAAAAGCTTACGTATGTTTCGTTTACAATTCTCGGCGCCCTCATTATTCTCGGTGTACTCGGTGGTAGAGTTTCTGTTATTGCCGAAAAGGAGACATCTTCTACAGATTCTCTAGTCTGCCAATCAACCCCACTGCTGATACAATGTGGCAAACGCCGACTAATATCGTCGGCTTCTGTTGTGACGGTAGACGACAAAAGGATGGGCAATGGGCGATCAAGCGGACATCGGCTTAATTGGCTTGGCGGTGATGGGTCAAAACCTCGCCTTGAATATACATGACCACGGCTTCCGCGTCGCCGTCTTCAACCGCACCACCACCAAAATCACCCGTTTCCTCGAAAACGAAGCGCGGGATAGCAATATCATCGGCGCCTACACGCCGGAAGAATTTGTCGCCAGCATCAAGCGGCCGCGCAAGATCATCCTGATGATCCAGGCGGGCGCGGCCGTGGACAAATCGATCGCGCAACTGGCGCCGCTGCTGGACGAAGGCGACATTATCATCGACGGCGGCAATTCCAATTTCAACGATTCGATCCGCCGCACGGCCGAAGTCGAGGCGCAGGACCTGCTCTTCATCGGCGCTGGCATCAGCGGCGGCGAGGAGGGCGCGCGCTACGGTCCGTCCATCATGCCGGGCGGCTCGCCGGCGGCTTGGGAATCGGTCAAGCCGATCTTGCAAGCGGTGGCGGCCAAAGTGCCCGATGGCACGCCCTGCTGCGATTGGGTCGGCGAAGGCGGCGCCGGGCATTTCGTGAAGATGGTGCATAACGGCATCGAATACGGCGATATGCAGTTGATCTGCGAAGCATACCACCTGATGTCGCAAGTGCTGAGCCTGGACGAAGCCGCAATCAGCGCCGTCTTCAAACGCTGGAACAAGGGGCTGCTCGAATCCTTCCTGATCGAAATCACGGGCGAAATCCTGGCTTATCAGGACGAGGATGGCGCGCCCCTGCTGCGCAAGATCCTCGATGTCGCCAGCCAAAAAGGCACCGGCAAATGGACGGCGATCACCGCCCTGGAAGAGGGCACGCCCCTGACCCTGATCGGCGAAGCGGTCTTCGCGCGTTTCTTGTCGGCGATCAAAGAGCAGCGCGTTGCCGCTTCAAAAGCGCTGCCCGGTCCCCAAGCCGAATTCAGCGGCGACAAACAGCAATTCATCGACGACCTGGAGCAGGCGGTCTACGCCGCCAAAATCATCAGCTACACGCAGGGTTATATGCTGATGCAAGACGCCGCCCGCAGCTACCACTGGAATCTCAATTATGGCGGGGTGGCGCTGATGTGGCGCGAAGGCTGCATCATCCGCTCGGCTTTCCTGGGCAAGATTCAGGAAGCTTACGCCAAGAACCCGGCGCTGGCGAACCTGCTGCTGGATGATTATTTCAGCGACGCCGTCATCGGAGCGCAGTCCGCTTGGCGCGGCGCGGTGACGGCCGGCATCCAGCACGGCATCCCCCTGCCGATCATGAGCGGGGCATTGGCATTCTACGATGGCTACCGCTCAGCGAATCTGCCGGCCAATCTGCTGCAAGCGCAACGCGATTACTTCGGCGCGCATACCTACGAGCGCGTCGATCGCGCGCGCGGGGAATATTTTCACACCAACTGGACGGGAACTGGCGGGGATGTCACGGCTGGGAGTTATGATGCTTGAGGCGCGTGCGGCAAACACGTTGCGCTAGAATAGATCATTATCGCAATCCAGGCGAATAGCCACAGGGGGGCGTGTATCCTTTTCGGTTGAAACACAAAAAGCTTTACCACCGAGGGCACCGAGAAAAGCGAGAGCGCCGAGAATTGTCTGCGAAATATGCCATTTTCATTGTGTCCTTTGCCTCTTTGTGGTGAAGTTGAATTTGGCTCATTTGAATTTCAACCGAGTTCGATACACTATCCCACAGGGATAGGAGACATCATGCCCGGTCAAGCAACTCCCAACCGGCTGTATTTTGGCGATTGCCTGGAAATTATGGCGGAGTATATCCCTGACGAATCCATCGACTTGATTTATCTCGACCCGCCCTTCAATTCCAAGCGGATCTATAACGCCTTCATCGGAGGCGCGCAATGGGTCGCTTTTGACGATACCTGGCGCTGGTATGAAGCAATTGACGACTTCCATGCGGTGGCCAGTGATGTGTCGCTTGCGCCAACAATGGAGGGCTTGCGCCGCCTGTTGGGCGAAGGTGGAGAGTTGGCATATCTGTCTTATATGGCGAACCGCCTGCGCGAATGTCATCGGGTATTGAAGAGGACAGGCAGCATATATCTGCACTGCGATCCGACAATGAGTCATTATCTGAAAGTCGTTATGGACGGGATATTCGGTAAGCATAACTTCAGAAACGAGGTTATTTGGCATTATCGAAAATGGTCAACTGGAAAGTACGCGTTTCAGCGGAATCACGATGTGTTGTTCTTCTATTCTCGCTCAAACTCGCGCGAGCGGTCATTTAATCAATTATTCATGCCGAGAAGCGTTTCTACGATAAAACGGTTTGGCAAGAAACGAATCGTTTCAGGATACGATGAAGCGGGTCAGCGATTGCCATCGCAAGTCGCGGAGGAAGATTCGGAGGGCGTTCGGCTGGATGACGTCTGGGACATTTCGCGCGTTCCACCTATCAAACAGCTTTACCCTACGGAGAAACCCTTGGCGCTTTTGGAACGCATCGTCAAGGCATCAAGCAACCCGGACGACGTCATATTTGATCCATTCTGCGGCTGCGGGACTACGATTCACGCGGCGCAGAATCTCGGGCGGCGCTGGATTGGCATTGATGTCTGCGTCCAAGCCTGCAAGGTAATTCAAAAGCGCATCGAGGGCCACTTCGACAGCCTATGGGACGACATTGAATTTGTCGGCATGCCCAAAACGTTGGAAGACGCCAGAGCGCTGGCGGCCTACGATCCTTTCAAGTTTGAGCGCTGGGCGGCATCGCTCGCGCCGGGCATGGAAGCCAACAAGAAGCAGCGCGGCGACAAAGGCATTGACGGACGCGGACGACTGCCCATTCGCAAAGGCCGCTTTGTCGATGTGGTCGCGCAGGTCAAAGCGGGCAATTCAAACCCAAGTCATGTGCAGGCATTCAACGAAGCGCGGCGGCAAGCGGGGGCTGAGTTAGGCGTATTCACCTGCTTTGAAGACAAAGTGACAGGCGGCATGCGAAACGCGGCGGCCAATTCGGGCAAATACCTGGACAATTGGCCCGTGATTCAAATCTACACCATCGAAGACTTCTTTGCGGGCCGGCTGCCTGACTTGCCGATGGCGAATATCTCCCTGCCGTAATCCGATTGATGCGTCGATCGCGCGCGCGGGGAGTATTTTCACACCAACTGGACGGATACGGGCGGGGATGTCACGGCTGGGAGTTATGATACTTGAGGCGCGTCGGCCTTTGGAGCCACTTCAAGAACCTCAGCCTTCACCAGCATCGGCAGACATTGCGCCCACCAGCATGACGTAGCCGTCGTGCCCCTCGAGAAGCGCGCTTTCCATTGCTTCCCGCTCGGCGTAATTCGCAAGACACTGCGACGCGAGTTCCTGCTCGTAGCCCGCAAGCCTTTGATAGTTTTCCACCATGACTTCCGAGAAATTCAACATACGAACGTAGTCGGGATCTTCGATGAGTTTTGAATTGAGCCCGCCGGTATACAGCAGACTGATCGCATCGTCATTCCAGAAACGACGGCGCGCGTCATGAAGCACTGCCAACAAGACATCTCGCTTTTCGCGCAGCCAACGTTCCAAGTCGAGGTATCGCTCGAGGTATTCGTTATCTACCGATTCGTGAAAAAAGAATGCCCGATTAGTCCCCAACCACTTGCGGACGAACCGCTTCGCAAATGAACGGTTATCCTGCACGCATTCCGCCAACCAGTGGACTGCGGCTCTGCCTGCGCTGATTTCCAGCCGAAGTCGCGTTCCCAAGGCGCAGACCCGCATAGAAAGAACCTGGGTGCTCGCCGCCAATTCCATGTGTTCCAGTTTCGTCTCTGCGTTCAGCAGTATCCGGAGGTCTTCTTCAAGCTGCTTTCTCGCTCGTGTTAATGCCCCATTCACTTCCGCAACAGCCGCCCACCGGTAATCTTCGTTCTCAACAAGGAAGGTATTCTCGGCGTTATCGAGCGCCGCCAACAGCTCAACCCGACGGTCACGCTGGAATTCTTCAGAAACGCGATCATAGATGCGCTCCATTTCCGCCTCGTGCGCGCGGATTCCTTCAATGAGTTCGACAATCGAATATCCAGCCATGGAGATGTTGAGGATGGGCGTCACGCTGGCGAGCAGCCGGACTAGCGCCAAGTGACCCTGGCCTGATAGAACCGCTACGCGCTCGAGCAGACTTGACGCGGCCCCCGCCCCTTGTCCCACCTGCCCGACTTGCCGCAGCCGCGCTATGCTCTTCCCATTGTCCGAATATCTAATAACGCCGCCTAAGCGTTCCATGGAGCCATCGACCAGTCCCGTTTCAATGAACTCTGGCGCCTCAGCGTGAACCGCGATTTCGCCTAAGTCGCTGACGGGCGCGCAATCATTCTCCGAGTCGCGTTGAGCCTGCGCGGCGACGCAAGTGACAGCAACCAAGGCAAGCAGTAATGATGTGATTGATCTCTTCAACTTGATGCCTCCTGAAGTTTCGCAACAGCGGCCGAACAAGCGATGCAGGCTCCGTCCAACTAATAACAGATATTATATACCTTTGCGAAAGCAATGTGTTATATTATATTTTAAGCGAGGAAACGTAGGAGTTTCAATATGGTGACGAACACAAACCCTCTAACAGACAAAGAGAGAATCACTGCCCTCGAAACAGCGCTCAAATATCTAGCGACCAAAGCCGATCTTGAGTCGAAGATCAACAGCCAAACCACTTTGATTATTGCCGCGCTCATACTGATGACAGCCGTGCTCGGTTTCCTCGTTACACAAGCGCCTGGAGCAGGCTAAACGTCGTTCCATCGTTAATTCTTTTTCCGTGTAGCGCTTGTCGTTCGAATACCTCGTTGCCCCCGCCCCTATTCAAACCGCAACATCGCCTTGATCACCCCCGTCGCCGGATCCACCCAACGCGGGAACTCGGCCACGATACCCGCCGGCGTCGCCTCATGCGTGATCCAGGGCGCCAGGTTGATCGCGCCCGCGCGCAACTCCTCGATCACCCAGACAAAGTCATCCGGCGTGGCGTTGCGGCTGGCGAGCAGTGTCAGCTCATGCGAATGAAAATGCGGATCGCTGAAGCTGATATCGCCGGTGATATGCCCGACCAAAACCAGCGAGCCGCCGTGCGCCACGAAATCAAATGCGCCCTGCATTGATTTGGCGCTGCCGGTGCAATCGAAGACGAGCGTCGGCAATTCGCCGCCGAGGCTGCTTTTCACCTGCCCCATCGCATCCGCGCGCGCATCAATCAGCCTGTCGATGCCCAGCGCCTCGGCGCAGAAAGCGAGCCGCGCTTCGTTGACTTCCATCACCAGCACCTCAGCGCCAGCGATTTTGGCGAACTGCGCCGTCGCCAAGCCGATCGGTCCCGCGCCGATCACCAGCGCATTTTCGCCTGGCGTGATACGGGCGCGGCGCGCGGCGTGAGCGCCGATGCAGAGCATCTCCACCAGCGCCAACTGCTCTAGCGGGAGGCCGTCGGCTTTCAGCAGCTTGTCGGCCGGCAGGGTAAATTGCTCGCGCATGCCGCCATCGACATGCACGCCCAGCACTTGCATCCCGGTGCAGCAATTGCTCTTGCCGCGGCGGCAGGCGATGCACTCGCCGCAATTCAAATAAGGGATGACGCAGCATTGATCGCCGACGGCATAATCCAGCGCCGCGTCGGTCGCGCCGATTTCGAGCACTTCGACCGCCAGTTCATGCCCCATGATGCGCGGATAACTGAAGAAGTTCTGATTACCGCCGAATGCGTGCAGGTCCGTGCCGCAGATGCCGACCCGCTTTACGCGCGCGAGCGCTTCGCCGGCGCTCGCCGTCGTTGGCGCGGCGACCTCATGCAGCCTCAGCGTGCCGGGCTGCTCCAAAACAATTGCTTTCAAATCTTGCCCCCCATCTCCGACCGCCAGTGTCGATGGTCAGTGTCTACGCGACCTACGCGGCACCGCCCCTTACCCCCACAAGGAGGGAAGGAGTGTTTCAACTCTGATTCCGTTTACGCTAACCCGTAAAATGCGGTCGCGTTCCCGCCCATGACCGCCGCCTGTTCGTCCGCCGAAAGCGCGGCGATGTAGGTCTCGACGATGCCGACCACTTGGCTGTAGCTGCCGGAAAGCGTGCAGACGGGCCAATCGCTGCCGAACATCAGCCGCTCGACGCCGAAGCAATCGAAGACGATATCGAGGTAGGGCGCGAAGTCGTCCTGTGTCCAGGTCTTCCAAGCCGCCTCGGTGACCATGCCCGAGACCTTGCAATAGACGTTCTCAAAGGATGCCAGCCTGCGGATGTCGTCTTCCCAAGCGCCGACTATGCCGTCTTTGATGAAGGGCTTGGCGATGTGATCGAGCGCGAATGGTTGCTCGGGGAATTGCTTCACCACCTCAATGGCGACAGGAATATGCCGCGGGTAGAGCAGCAGATCATAACGCAGGTCGCAGCCCTTCAGCGCCGCCAGCCCGCGCAGGAAGTTGCCGCCGAGCATGAAGCGATCGTCGGCTTCATCGTGCACGATATGGCGGACGCCGACCATGCGCGGATGATCGGCGAAACGCTCGAGCTGCGCTTCCACATCGTCAGCGCGCATATCCACCCAACCGACAACTCCGCGAATCAAGTCATATTGGTCAGCAAGCGCGAGCAGGAACTCGGTCTCGCGGACGACTTGCCGCGCCTGTACCGCCACCGTGCCATCGATGCCGGAGGCTGCCAACAGCAGCTGCAAATCCGGCGGCATATAATCGACTTGCAGCGGACTGCGGTCGCCCGCCATCCAGCCGTAGTCTTCGGGATTGTAAAGCCAGAAATGTTGATGCGAATCAATCCGATCGATCATGTGCGGCTCCCGCATTTTCGATTTCCAAGACACAATTCTACCGTAGGCTAATCACCGTCAAAAGGTGCAGCGGCAGCACCTGTGAGGCCCGTGCCTAACACCTCACAGGAATCAGCGGGCGAGCCACCGGCTCGCCCCTACACGCATTCGAAGATTTTGGCAGTTCTATTTCACGGAGCAATTTTTCAATTACGTCCTTGCGATTACTTCTGTGCCTTTGTCGTGAGAACAACCTCTGTGCCCTCTGTGTTGCCTCGTTTCCTCTGTGGTGGAAAAAGAATCACCTAGATTGCTCAGAGACGCATATTCCGCGTGATCTTGAAAGCATAGACATGATCGCAGGGCTTACGCTCGGGTCGTTCGATCTTGAGTCCCTCGCGCGTCATCTCCCACTTCAACTCTCCATCGACGCCCAGCAGCTCCACCGAGCGCACTTCGCCGGGATAAAGCGCGCGCGTCGACTCGATGACGAATTCCTGCTCGGGCCAGCCGAAAGTCAGCGCGTAGAGGATATTATCGCGCACGGTGAAGCGGATATCGCGCGCCGAATACTCGAGCTTCTCTTTGGTATCGCTGAAGGCGCCGACGTGGGTCATCCGCGTCGGACCCTCGCCATAGGTATTCCAAGGCACGGTATCGTAGATCGCCTCGCCATTGACCCGCAGCCACTCGCCGATGCCCGCCAAAATCGCCTTCGATTCATCGGGAATCGCGCCATCCGGCTTGGGTCCTACATTCAGCAGCATGAAGCCGTTTTTGCTGACGTTATCGGCCAGGTACTGCACCATCTCGGTCACCGATTTGTATTCGGTCTCCTTGATATACCCCCAGCCTTGCCCATCATCGACGGTGGTATCGGTGATCCATTCGTAGTGGGTCAATTCAGCGGTCTTGCCCAGCTCAAAGTCAAGCAGGGCGGCGCCCGGCGGAATATCGTGCCATTTGTAAGTGGCGACCACTTCGCGCCCCCATTCGGCTTCCTTGTTGTAATAATATGCGAGGAAGTCTTGCTTGTATTGATCGTGCACAAAGCGCAGGCCAAAATCGAACCAGATGTAATCGGGCTCATAGCGCTCGACCACTTCGACCAGCCGGTTGTACCAGCGGCAGAGGAAGTCCTTGCTCGGTTTGTCCTGCGCCAGCCACTCAGCATGATTATGCCCCTGCCCGTGAGCCTCAAACTCGAAATCGAGATTGTGCGGCTCGCCGTAAAGCCCGGCATAACGCGGGTCTGATGTATCGTATTCTTTCTTCCAATGAGGGAAGAACCACCAATTCTCGGCGTGATGCATGGCGACCATGAAGCGCATGCCTTGGGCGCGGATCGCCTTCTCCAGTTCGCCGACTACATCGCGCTTCGGTCCCATCTTGCCCGCGCACCACTCGGTATCGCTGGCATCCCACATCGGGAAGCCATCATGATGCTCGGCCACCGGTCCGGCGAATTTGGCGCCGGCGCGCTGGAAGAGCTCCGCCCACTCATCGGGATCGAAGTTCTCCGTCGTGAACATTGGGATGAAGTCCTTGTAGCCGAACCGCGAGGGATGCCCGTAGGTCTTGCAATGGTATTCGTGCTGCGGCGTACCCTCGCGATACATATTATAGGGATACCAGGTGACGTTGGGTCCCGTCGCCGGCACGCAATAAATGCCCCAATGCGTATAGATGCCGAATTTGGCTTTCCGCATCCATTCGGCTGTTGGATGCGTTTTCAGCGATGCCCAGGTCGGTTCATAGTGTTTGGTCACGACATGTCTCCACTTGCATTTTGATACGCGATGCTAAATCGTGGGCGAGCCACCGGCTCGCCCGTACAAGCGCTGGATTATTTTGGCAATCTCATTCATGCGGCAGGAATTGCCAATAGCTTCTTGCGGTTTCCTGCTTGTACTCATTCATTACTATGTGTGTACGGGCGACCCGGTGGGTCGTCCCTTCAAATATGTCAATTTATTGACGAATAGAATTCGTGTAGCCATCGCCTTAACAAGACTGCCGCATCACCAATTGACAGTCGAACAGCGCCGATTGGACTTCCGTGTCGCCGTCATTCAGCGCTTGCAGCACCTTCTGCGCAGCCGTCTCGCCGATGGCGTAGGTCGGCTGGCGCACGACCGTCAGCGGCGGATCCGAGACCCGCGCCCAGGGGTGATCATCAAAGCCGACGATGGCGATGTCATTGGGGCAGACCAATTCCATCTCCCGCAGCCCCATCAAGGCGCCCAAGCTCAAGAGATTATTCGAGATGAAGACGGCGCCGGGCCGCCCCGTCCGCCCCATCAATTGCTGCATGGCGCGCTTGCCATCCTCAATCGTTAAGGGGCTGTCGATGCGCCAATCGGCGCGCAGCGGCAACTTCGCTTCAGCCAGCGCCTGTTCGAAGCCAGCCAGTCGTTCGCGCATCGTCGAAAGCCGCTGAAAACCGGACAGAATGCCGATTTCGCGATAGCCGCGCTCGATCAGGTGACGCGTCCCGAGGTAGGCGCCCTGGCTGTTGTTGACGCCGACATAAGGCGAGTCGGCATTTTCAAAGGTGCGGTCGAGCATGACGATGGGGATATTGAGCTTGGCCGCTTCGTTTAGCGCGTCCCAATCCTGGCTGGTCGCGGCCGCGATGATCCCATCCACGCCCTGCCGCAGCAAAATATCGATGTAATATTCTTCCCGCTCCAGCACTTCGTTGGTATTGCAGAGCATCAAACTGTAGCCGTTTGCGAAGAGCGCGTCCTCGATACCGCGTGTCAGTTCGCCAAAAAAGGTGTTGGTGACATCGGAGATGATCAAGCCGATGATGCGCGTGCGCTGCGTGGTCAGGCTGCGCGCGGCGACATTGGGGCGGTAGCCAAGCGCGTCAATCGCTTCGCGGACGCGGCTCTTGGTCGCGTCTTCGACGAAGCGCGTCTCGTTAATGACATGCGAAACTGTCGCCTTGGAGACACCGGCGCGTTCAGCCACATCGGCCATGGTGATTCGTCTCATCGGACCTTCGCTCCCGCTATGAAACCTGTTGCGCAACCGATTAGGTGAATGGTATCCCATCGCCGCGGCTTCGTCAATTTAGCCACGACGCCGCTAGTGGCGATCGTGTCAATTTTTTTCACCACAGAGGAAACAGAGGAAACACAGAGCGCACAGAGGCTGAGGCAATAAAGTATTGCTTGGCCGCAGAATGTGTAGGGGCGTCTTGTTGAGACGCCCGTCGAAGAATAATGCCAATGCGTACGGGCGATTCAGCGCCGCGCGTGGACACAGCGGGTCGAACGTCCCAACAGTCTTCTTTCCGAGTGCGTTAAATCACAGTGCGCCGAGAGAGCAGATTTAAATCCTCTGTGCCCGCCGTGGCGCCTCATTTCCTCTATGTTGAGAATATTTGCGGCGCCTATCCGCCTATGTTATAGTCCTAGCCGTCGTCAAGAAACCGATTGCGCGTCACCGCTATTAGGGCGGTCCGCCGGGTGATAGGGCGCGAATGAAACAAGTAACGGTAAACGGAAAAGAGCAAGCGGGCGTCGCCACTGTGGAGGCGCCGCGGGCGAAGGACAACTGGGTCCTGGTCAAAGTCCATGTGGCGCCGATGTGCACCGAGTACAAAGCCTTCGCCGCTGGAACCAGCTACCCGCTTTGGGGGCATGAAGCCGCGGGCGAAGTGGTCGAAGTCGCGCAGCCGAGCCGCGTGAAAATCGGCGATCGCGTGGTGGTCATGCCGATGAGCGCCTGCGGAACATGCGCGCTCTGCCTTGACGGGGATTACATTCACTGTGAAGACGCGCTGGATTTTGCCGCGCTTCACGGCAGCATGGCCGGCTTGGGCACGATGGCGCAATACCTGCTCAAGCAGGATTGGATGCTCCTGCCCATCCCCGACGGCATGTCCTACGCGCATGCGTCCATGGCTTGCTGTGGCTTGGGACCGACTTTTGGCGCGATGCAGCTGATGGATGTCGACCGCCACGACACCGTGCTCATCACCGGCTTGGGTCCGGTCGGATTGGGCGGCGTCATTAACGGCGTCTATCGCGGCGCGCGTGTGATCGCCGTCGATGCCATTCCCTATCGCGCCGAAAAAGCGCTCGAATTAGGTGCGGCGGCGGTGGTGAATCCGACTGAGGAAGACGCCTTGCGGCAAATACTCGATTTGACAAATAAGGGCCGTGGGGTCGACAAAGCGGTCGATTGCTCCGGCGTGGTGGCGGCGCATCGCCTTTGCATTGACGCGGCGCGGCGCAAAGGACAGGTGGCTTTCGTCGGCGAATGCAGCGACGACACGCCTTTGCGCATTAGCAGCGACATGATCCGCAAGGGGCTAAAACTGATTGGCTCCTGGCATTTCAATATGGCGGATACGCCGCGGATGATGCGGATGATCGGCGAGGTCGGTCCTCAACTGGACAAGCTCATCACCCACAAGTTCGCGATTGATGATATTCAGAGCGCCTGGGAAACGCAGCTTTCCGGGCAATGCGGCAAAGTGCTATTGCAGCCCTGGGAGGGAAACAATGTATAAATCGGTCATCATCGGCGTCGGCGGCGGGCGCGCGCATGGACACGCCAATGCCTATCAGTATGTGAAGCGCGGCCGAGTGGTGGCGGTCTGTGATTTATTGCCAGGACCGATGGACGAATTCGGCGACAAATTTGACATTGCCGCCCGCTATACCGATTACCGCGAGATGTTCGAGAAAGAAAAACCCGAGCTGGTCCAAGTTAGCACGCACCCTAAAGTTCGGCTGGAAGTGCTGGAAGCGGCCGAGGCGGCCGGCGTGCCTTTGGCGATTGTAGAGAAACCGCTGGCGATACAAGGCGAGGACTACCTCGAGCTGCGAAACTTCGCCGCGGGCAAGCCCAAGATCAAGGTCGCCATCAATCATCAGCTGCAATTTCATCCGCGCCGGCAGCAGCTGCAGAAGCTGGTTGCCGACGGCGCCATCGGCGATCTGCGCTTCATCGAAGCCAGCTCGGGCATGAACCTGGCTTATCAAGGCACGCATTCGCTGCAGGCGATTGGCGCATTCAACCCGGCGAATCCGACCACAGTATTCGGGCAGGTCTCCGGCGCCGACGGTTTGCAGCCCAACGTCAAAGAGCATTACGCGCCCGATCAAAGCCTGGCGGCGGTTGAATATGACAACGGCCTGCAAGCGACGCTGCGCTGTGGCGAAAACGCGCCGCGCGTGCCGAGAGGCGATGCCATTTACCAGCACAAGCGCATCGCCGTATACGGTATGAAGGGCTATATCCACTGGACGATGTGGGGCTGGGAGACTTTCATCGACGGCGTCTATGACAGTGGCGAGCACGAATACCCCGATGAAGATGTGCTGGGGCAGGCGGCCATGTGCGATGCCATGTTCGACTGGCTGGACGACGACAGCAAAGTCCATCCCTTGAACCTGGAGCGCGCCCTGGTGGATTTCAACGTGATACTGGCGCTCTATGCCAGCTCGCTCAACCACGAAGTCGTACACATACCTTACGAGCCGGAAGCGGACCTGGTCGCCAAGCTGCGGCGGGCGCTGGATTGATTTTTTCGCCACAGAGGACACAGAGGGTTTTGTAGGGGCGAGGCGGGCGGCAAACCCCATCCCCCGGCCCCTTCCCCAGCAAGCTAGGGAAGGGGAGCTTAGCGCAGCGAGACGCAAGGTATTTTGCGTGGGCGGCGGATTCTCCGCGCGTGTGTCTACAATCATTCCACTAAAGGGGGCATTCAATTGCGCGACAGACCTAGCATCCTTGTTGCCATGCGTCCCCCGCTCTTCGACCAGCTCTTCGCCGAAGACCAGCAGACTCGGCTGCGCGCGCTTGGCAATGTGACGATGCAGCCGCAAGCGGGCAACCTCAAAGAGGCGCAGCTGATCGAGCTTATCAGCGGTCAGGAAATCGTCATCACCAGCTGGGGAACGCCGCCGTTTTCCGCCGGTGTGCTGGCGGCGGCCGACCGCCTGAAGCTAATCGTCCACTCAGCCGGCTCAATCAAGCTCATGCTGCTTCCACCGGTATTCTCTGATGGCCGGCGCGTCACCCATGTCGCCTATTCCATGTCGATACCGGTGGCGGAGACGACCCTGGCGCTGATCCTGCTTTGCTTGCGGCAATTCCACAAAATCGACCGCGCCTTCAAAGAGGCGGGTTGGTCGGCGGCGCGAGATTTGATGGTGGGCGCTGAACTGGCGGGCAACCGCGTCGGCGTCATCGGCGCGGGCTACACCGGACGCGCGGTCATCAAGAGGCTGCTGGCGCTGGAGGCCGAAGTCTGGCTTTGCGATCCCTACGTCAGCGCGGATAGCGCGGCGTCGATGGGCGTTCGCAAGGTCCCGCTGGAAACTTTGATGCGCCGATGCCCGATCGTCACGCTGCAGGCGCCGGCGACCGCCGAGACCTACCGCATGATCGGCGCGGAGCAATTTGGCTGGCTGCGCGATGGCGCCGTCTTCATCAACACCTCGCGCGCCCATCTCATCGACGAAGCGGCGCTGCTGGCGGAACTGCGCACCGAGCGCATCAGCGCGGCGCTGGATGTCTTCGACCAGGAGCCGCTGCCCGACGACAGCCCCTTCCGCGAGCTGGACAATCTCATCATCACGCCGCATATCGCCGCCGTCACCCGGCAATCCTACAAGCGGCAAGGACAAATCTCGGTCGACGAAGTGGCTGGCTACCTCGGTGAAGGCAAATTGCGCTACGAAGTGACGCGCGATATGCTCGACACGATGGCTTAGCGAAAACCGGAGGAATACATGGGCTCATTGGATGGCAAAACGATCATCGTCACCGGCGCCAGCAGCGGCTTCGGCGAAGCCATCGCCTTAGCCTGCGCCGAAGCCGGCGCCAATGTCAGCCTGGTGGCGCGCCGCAAAGAGCTGCTGGATTCCGTTGCGGAGGCGGCGCGAGCGATTGGCGGGCAGGCGCTGGTATGCCCGGCTGACGTCAGCGATGACGAACAAATCTGCGTGGCGCTGGAAAAAACCCGCGCTCAATTCGGGCCGATTGATGTGCTGGTCAATAACGCCGGTTTGAACCATACCGAGCGCTCAATCGCCGATACCTCCGCCGAGCAGTGGCGCGAACTGATGGATGTGAATCTGACCAGCGCCTTCGTCTTTACCAAAGCCGTCCTGCCGGAGATGAAAGAGCGCGGCGATGGTTTGATCATCAACCTGGCTTCGCGCGCCGGCATGTATCCCAGCCTGCTCGCCGGCGTTGGTTACAGCGCCTCGAAGATCGGCATGGAAGCGCTCAACACGGTCACCAACGAAGAAGGCAATCCGCACGGCGTGCGCGCCTGCCTCTTCAATCCCGGCGCCGGCAACACGCCAATCATCGACCGGCGCCCGGTCAAGTTCAGCGCGGAGCAAAAAGCGCTGATGATCCAATCGGAAGATATCGCCGCGACCGTTGTCTTCCTCGCCAGCCTGCCGCCGCGCGTACACATTGACTTCTTGTCGATGATGCCGACCAAGAGTTAAGCGCAAAAGAATGCTGCCTTATGGCATAAGTTATCAATATAAACAGCATGTTGTAGGGGCGAGCGACCTGCAGTGTCTACGCGCGGCGGTGGCTCGCCCGCTTTTGCGAAAGATTCCTCTTCAGTATCAAATTAGTGAATTAGTATCACTTAGGAGCGCGCCCGATGAACAAACTGGCGATTTTCACCAAACCCTGGAAAGCGCTGCCGCTGCCGGAGCTTGCTCAGCACATCAAGTCGCTGGGATTCGATTTGATCGAGCTGCCAGTACGGCCCGGCTTCCAGGTCGAGCCAGACAATATCGAGCGCGACTTGCCGGCCGCGGTCAAACTGCTGGGCGAACACGGTGTGCGCGTCTTGAATGTGACTGCCGATATGCCGCTAAATGATGAGCGCCTCTACAGCGCCTGCGCCGAAGCCGGCATTGGCATGAACCGCGTCATGTTTTGGCAGCATGAACTGGATTACTGGACAGCGGAAGCGGAAGCGCGCCGCCAGCTCGACGCCGCCCTGCCCCTCTGTGAGCAATATGACTTTCAAATTGGCATCCAGAATCACTCGGGGCCTTTCGTGCCAGTCAACGAGATGGGCATGTACCATCTGGTCAAAAACTACAACCCGCGCCACGTAGCCGCCGTCTGGGACCCGGCGCATAACGCCCTCGAAGGCATGAACAGCGACTCCGCCCTCGATGTGCTGGCGCCGCATCTCTGCGTGGTCAATCTAAAGAACGCCTACTGGCGGCGGGTCAGCGGTCCCGAAGCCGAAATCGCCGAGTGGAAAATCTACTGGACATCGGGCGCGCAGGGTCGGGCGTCCTGGTCGGGGGTGATCGCAAAACTCAAGGCGATTGGTTACGAAGGTCCGATCTGCTTTTCAGCCGAGTACAGCGATGAGAAGCGTGTGGATGAGCTGATCGTGAAGGATCTGGCGTTCGCGCGCGGGTTGCTGGCCTAAGGACTTTCCGGCTCAGCCTTTGATGCCCGAGGTGGCGATGCTT
>JAPOYT010000196.1:12234-19193 GCA_026706445.1 Chloroflexota bacterium | reverse complement strand
ATTTCTTGTCGAGCGCGACGTTGCGGCCCTTGGGGCCGAGGGTCGTGCTGACCGCATTGGCGACTTTGTCAACGCCGCTTTGCAGCTTGCGGCGAGCGTCTTCCTTGAATACGAGTTGCTTTGCCATGGATTCCTCCCAATTGATTTCACACTAGAGCGGTTGCAACGAGAATTGCCGCAGCCTGCCTTAGGCGTCGACAATGCCAAGGATGTCGGATTCTTTCATTATGAGCATGCTGATGCCATCAAGTTTGACTTCCGTGCCAGCATACTTGGCGAAAAGGACGCGATCGCCTTCCTGTACATCCATAGGAATGCGCTTATCGCCCTCTTCATCATACTTTCCCGGTCCTGCGGCGCGGATCAAGCCTTGCTGTGGCTTCTCTTTGGCCGTTTCCGGCAACACAAAAGCGCCACCTGCAAATGTTTCTTCGGATTCCACCGGTTCCACCAGGACGCGGTCACCCAGCGGGCGAATCGAGACAGGCATTTTTATCTCCCTTTCGAACTTTGCTTGCCTTGGATACATACGACTTACCAGTGTCGCATTCTGGCACTCGCATAGTTTGAGTGCTAGAAATTCACCATTAACTTATCATAAGCTACGGCGATAGTCAATGGATTTGGCAACGAACGATTTGGATTGCCAGAAAATATATGAATTTCTAACACAGCTGGCGTCGGTCCAAGAGAGACGGCGATTGCGCGTCAGGTTTCTGTCTGCACAATGGTCTCGATGCCGTAGTAGCGCTCCGCGGCGGCGTTTTCCGGCTTCATTGAAATGTCCGCTTCCCAGAAATACTGCGACATATCGTAAGCCAGCGGCGCAACTTCAACATAACTTGCGCCTTCGTCACGCTTCGCCAGCAGATATTGATGACGGGCATCCCACTCCCGCGCGTACAATTCAAGGTCGGGCAGCCATTGAAGCCGTCCCAGGAAGATGCCAAGCCCGATCGTAACGGCAACCAGCGCGCCAGCCAGCTTGTGGCGAGCCAACCATACCGATGTCAGCCCCTTGGCATTGAGAAAACTCTTGAGCCAAAGGCCCATGCAGGTTCCCCAAACCAATCCGGTGACGACGAGCAAGAAGCTGACCGGCGCCATGACCCGGTCGCGGACATAGCCAATTGAGTAATTGGCTAGCGCCAGCAATACGAATGCTGACACGACGGTGGCAGCAAAGCAAATGGCGATAAGGGCGCCGCCGCGCCGCGCATCGCGCTGGGAGCATTGGGTAGCGAACATATACGATAAAAGCCCTAAGACTGAAATAGCGCTCAATACCAGGTGACCGGCCGCCTTGAAATGAATGCTTCTCATTTGCGTCAAAGCGAAGAAGGCAAGCGCTGCAATCCAGCACGCAACAGTCAATGCAATTGCGAATCGCGGGCTCTGTCGCAGCTTCGACGAAATCTTGGCGCGTGCTAGGGCAAGCGCGAGATAGGCCACCGTAGCGGCGGCGTTGAGGCAAATGACCACCATGTACGCGTAGCTAAAGCGACCTAGAACGCTGGGGCTGTCGCTAATATGTGTCCACAATAAGGGAACGAAGCAGGCTTGAACAATGAGACCGGCCCAGACGGGAATCGCAGAGAGCGACATCGTTCGCTTCGTTGACGATCGCGAATCCGCCGACGAGATCATCAAGGACACTGATAGCCCGACAGCGAAAAGCATGCCGAAACCGGCAAAGGCACGCTGATCCGTCACATATTGAAAGGTAAGATTCATGGTTAGCGGAATCAGCTCAGAGAGCGAGCGTATCGGCGTCGTAACTCCGCCGCCGACATACCACTCGACTCGATCGCCGATGCCGGGCGCGGTCACCTGCACAAGACCATTCGCTATTGTCGCAAGCCAACTTATCGTTATCAGGAACAGCGCCAGGCGGCGATGCGAGCGATTGACAAGGAGAGTCGCTGCCGCCCCCAAGAATGGCAGCGCTGTCAATTGAAACACTAGATGCATTTCAGAAAAGCTGGCGGCGGCGAAAGCGGCCAGACCGGCGATGACAGCGGTCCCGACCTCGTGCCGCCGCGATCGACAGCGCAGTGTCAATGCCAGCATTAGACAAATGCCCAAAACAGCCAGCGCAAGCGGCAAGGCATAACGAATAGCAGCTTCATACCAATACAGCGCTTCCAGCGAATAGAAGCCGTTGATGGTCGCCGTAAGCATAAGCGAAGCCAGCGCGGCGGCGACTGTAATGCGGCTGAACTCAAGCCTCACTGCCGTAAGCATAAGCATTAGCAGCCAAAATAAACCCAACAACCAGAGCGCAATGATGACCGCCGGCATTATCCGAACAATTTCACTGTCGAATGGACCCAATACGCCAAACAGAAAAACGTCGCCGAAAGACCCGCGCCAACTGCTCCGGAAATCCATCACAAGAAAGAGCGGATCGTATTTTCGTGAAAGTTCGATTACGCCGTATGTGTCGCGCATCATGCGCATAAACTGCCCGATGTACGCAAACAAGAATGTCGGCGCGAAGCCCATGACTACAATTAACCATTCCCTCGGCGGGACGTCGCGAAGGTGTTTCAACGGCATACGTAACCTCCACTGCGAATCAGCAGCAGCTCCAGGAGCGATGTCAGCGCTTCATTCAACGACGGTGATTGAATCGACGCCATAATAGTACTGATGACTCCAGCCAAATGCCTGGCCACTGGCTGAAATGTATCCGCGCAAATCAAAGCTGAAGGGCGCGATCTCGATGTCGCGGACACCGTTCTCGCGCATCCGGACAATACGCTGGCGACAAGCTTGCTTCTCTCAGGCGGCGGCATCAAAAGTCGTCGCCGGCGACGTCAGCTTTTTGACCTTGCTTCGATGCTGAAGTCCCTCGCTCACGGTTGATCTATCTGTCGACCACCGATACTGCCAACTCGGATGAAGCGCGATTCCCCACTTGATCATAGACGATCGCCTTGAACACGATGTCGCCGATCTCTTCCAGTGCGATCTCGACGCCGAAGGGCCATGCGCGATCGTCGCTGACCAGCTCGTCTTCGCGGTAAAACGCTACCCGTTCGATGGTCAAATTGTCCTTGACATCGGCCTGCAAGGATATAACTCGCTGCGCTGGATATCGTATCACCCTATTGCCATCGCCCGTCCGCAATTTCACCGCCGGCGGCGTATTGTCGAAAGTCAGGAGCTTGCTGTCGGTCTCGACGCTGCCATCGGCAAAGGTCACCGACAGGCGCAAGGTGTAGATGCCGCTGAACAGCGCAGTCTCCCAGGTGGCGGCAATCTCGCCGTTATCGTCAAGCTGCCGCGTCTCGCCGATGCTGGTCCAGGCGGCGGGATTCACGTCAGCGCCATATTCCAACAGCCAGCTCTCCGCGTCCGCACGGTCTACCACCGCGGCGATGTCAACCCTAGCCCCAACATAGGCATAATCCGCGGGCGATATGATACGGGCTGGTTTCGCGCCGCCCGCGTCATTGTTGCCGCTGTAGCTGCTGGGCGGCAAGGGCTTGCCATTTTCCAGCCACCAATCCATGACGTCGTCCGGTGGAATGAAAAAGGAAAGGGTTTCGCGCAGTTCATCCGGCGTGTTCACCGTCGCCAATTGTCCGTCCGCTCGGTTGATCTCGAAAGTCTGCCAATAATGATCGCGCTGCAAGGCGCTTCCCGCTGGCGCCAACTCCTTCCGCGTCGGGCAGTGAGCCGTCGTCGCCGGCAACAAACCCGAAATCTCGCAAACCAGATACTCCTCAATATCGGCCGGCGCGCTCCAATAGCGCTCCGGCAACTGAAGATGCGAATGGGCGTATTCCATCAGCGCGCGCCATAGCGGCGCCGAGCCTGTGCGATCCCATTTAGCGGAACCAAGCGGCTCTCCATCCGCGCGACCAGCGTGCACAGCCAGCGCCAGATCGGGCGAATGGCCGACCGTCCAGTTGTCGCGCTTGTCGGCGCTGATGCCATCGACGACAGCGGCGCGGCGCGATATTCGCAAGCGGCTATCCGCCCCCGACAATGCCGCTTCCCGCGCATCAGCATCGGCTAGTATGTCATTCACCATATAGGCGGCGCTCGGCTGAATGATAAGGGTCTCGTTCGCTGGCGGCGCTTCATCATGAGACCAGAGCGCGCGCCCGCTGGCATCTTCGATCCTAAGTATCGCCACCGGATCGCGCACGCGGAAACCATCCCTGGTTGACATGATGGGCAGACCGCGCATTGCGCCCATGGTTGCCAGAACGCTGTAGGCGTATGCCGTATCCAACACGGAGACCGCCCCGCCCCGTTCCAAGAGCGACAGACCGCTTCCCGTCGCATCCAGGCTATTGAACCCGATCGCTCGCGCAATGTCGATTACTGGACCCATTCCATTAACGCTGGCGACCTGCACCGCCGGCGGCAGCAGTCCGGCCGCCATCGCATCGCGGAGATTCAAGGGGCCGCGGTAAAGGCCATCCGGATTGGCCGGCGCATAAATCAAATCGGCCGACGCTCCCGGGTAGGCCCGCGGCAGATCGTAAACCATCGACGCTGGCGTCGACTGGCGACGCAGAAAAGCCTCCAGGTAAACAAAGGGCTGAAGAACGACCGCCGGCTGATGACTGGCGGCCTCGGCCTCCCCCACCATGCTCAGAATCCGACCGCTGCCCACATCAATCAGCGCCAGCGCGCCGACAACCGGCGGCGCTGCTTCGCCTGCGGACCCTTCTGCAAGCTCGCTGGCCGCGACGCAAGGCGAACCATCCAAGGCGGTAACTTGGTCGCTCTGCCGCAAATGCGCGCGCAGGGCGCATTCGGCTTGCAAATGCAGCTCTAGGTTCAGCGATGTCGTGATTTGCAGCGCGCCGCGCGCCATCAGTCTGGCGCCGGAGAAACCAAGGCTGTCCAGCAGATCTTCCGCTTGCTGGCGCGCATACATGATGAATGCAGGCGCGATCTCCGCCTGGCGAGCATCCGGTTTGCGCAAGGCGACATCGAAGGCCGACGCCGCGTCGAATTGCGACTTGTCTATCAACTCCGCATCAAGCATCTGGAAGAGCAAATCGGCCCCGCGTTCGCGCGCCTGCGCCGGGGCGTCAATCGGATTTAGCGAGGGCTCCGCGACGATCGGCGCCAGCAGCGCCGACTCAGCCAGCGACAGCGCCACTGCCGATTTGCCGAGATAAGCTTGCGCAGCCGCCTCAATCCCGAAAGCATCACGCCCGTAATAGCTTGTGTTCAGCCGCCACTCAAGCAATTCCTCGGTTGAATATCGACGCTTGCCCTCGGCGACCTGTACGATCTCCAGCAATCGCGTATCTAACCCGCTCGTCCGCGTCAAAGGCAAAAGCGTCTCGCGCGCGAGCTTGCCGCTGAGCCCATCCTCACTTTCAACAGGCAAGCCGATAATGTAGCGCCAAACCTGCAGCATCGCTTCGGCAGGATTGAAAGGGTCATGCGCGTCTAGGCCCTCCGCCATCATGGATGCGCTGACGAGATATGGCGGCAAGTCATCCAGTTTCAGCCAGCGCCGCCCATCATCCAGCGGGTGAGCGACTGTATGGACAATTGTCTGGTCGGTCGCGTCAAAAAAGCGCGTTTCGCCATGTTCCAATCGGGGCAAAGCGGTTTCTTGCGGTTCTGGCATCAGAGACGCCGCGGATAGATAAAGCCAGAGGGACAAGGCCAGCGCGCCAAGCAACGGCGTCACCACGAACACCAGCGGCGCGCCGACAACAACCATGGACCAAAATGCGGAACGTCTGGTCTCCCGGCTGCGCCGGCGTTTGCGGCTGTGTCGACGGCGAATGGTGTGCGCGACGGTCGGCATGGCCAAGCCTGATGAATAAGACGGAGTTACAGGCTCAAGTGTACTTGTTTTCGCCGGCGGCGCGAACGCCCGCCATGGCTGCCGCGCCAGGCGCGCAATACCCATCTGCGGTTCCGCGCCGTTCAGGTAAACAAAAAGCGGCCGCGCAATCCGCCGCCGCCGCTCCCCCGATGAAATCGCAATTGGGGCTTAGATGGAATCTTGATATTCTCGCAAGCCGTCCCAATCTTCCTTTGCCGCGAATTCCGCTTGCTGTGGTATCGTCTCCAGCCCGACTGGCGCCGCGCGACTGGCCGCGCTGAATATCGCGCGCAGTTCGTCGGCCGATGTGGCGGCCAAAGCCTCATAGGTGCGGATACCGGCATCGTTCAAAACGCGCTGATAACCGACTGCGATTCCTTTAATCTTAGTCAGGTCATCCGGCTCGACGCTGGCGACCGGCTGTACATCCCGGCGCACTTCCCGGCGTTTCGCCAGCGCTTCGGCTTCGTCGGCGGCATCCTGCGCCGCTTTAGCTGCGTCGTCAGTCCTTGCCGCCGTCGCATCACGGCGCATCCAGATCCAGACAAGTATCGCCACCGCCAGCAAGCCCAGGGACCACGAGAACATATCCCGCGCGTTCGCCGGCGCGATCACCGCGTTTAGCGCCACAATCACGGCGCCGACCAAGGCCATCGCCGCCAACATTTCCTTCGCATTCTGATTGAGCTTCATAAGACCTTCCAAGCAACCGAGACATCTGACACAAGGGGGATTATAGCATAAGCCGCGTCACATTCGAGCCAGCGCCGCAAGCGTCCGCGAGCCGACATGTTTCGCATCCGCTCATGCGGGCGCGGGTCCTTAGGCAGCTGCCGGAACATGCGCTCAAGAGACACGTCGCCTTGACGAATCCCGTTGCCTTTCGCACAATAGGCGGCAGTGGCGCGTTTTCGGCGCGCCAGAAATCGAATCCGGAGAAGGGATAAACCACATGATTATTGGCCTAACCAGCGTCTATGTCGATGACCAGGACAAGGCGCTAGCATTCTATACGGAAAAACTTGGCTTTCAGTTGAAGCGCGACATGCCCCTGGGCAACCCGGGGGGCGACCGCTGGCTGACGCTTGTGTCGCCCGAAGGCGCCCATGGCGTCGAGCTGTTGCTCGAGCCCAGCAGCAACTCCCTT
>JAPOYT010000196.1:0-12190 GCA_026706445.1 Chloroflexota bacterium | reverse complement strand
AGTTCAACAGCAGCGACATCCAAGCGGAATACGAGCGACTCAGCGAGCGCGGCGTTGAATTCACCATGACGCCGACCGACATCGGGCCCGCCATCATGGCCGTCTTCAATGATACCTGCGGCAATTTCATCACGTTAGTCGAGGAGAAGCCGGCCTAAAGAGCCGCTGGGCGATGAAGTGGTGAATTATGTGCATATGCGCCTTGTTTCCCCCACCCTAAATCCCTCCCCCATAAAGAGGGAGGGACTTAAACTGCTCGTGCCAACTAGAGTTTAGCTCCCCTTCCCTCGTTCTGGGGGTAAGGGGCCGGGGGATGGGGGCTATGTTTCACGTCCACGATTTTCACCACTCCCTGGGCGATGTCGGTTTGCCCACAGTGGCCGCCGGCGGTATTATCGAGCGGGATGATGGCGCTGTTCGCGCGCGACGACGGTAGCGTGGGCGCCAGCGGAAGGGGCAAGTCGCATGAACGATCTCGAAATGCAGCAGTATTTGTTCGACCTGCAAGGCTATCTGGTCATTGAAGATGCCCTCAGCGCCGACGAAGTTGACACGCTCAACCGACTCATTGATGACCAGGGTTTGCCGCCGCCGGAAGAATCGACGCGCTTCGGCAGCGCGCCCACGCTGGCCGCTTCGCTGGTGAAGCCCGAAAGGGGCTTGCCAGACGACGAGGCGCGAACCGACCAGACCGCGCCAGTTGGATCCGGTTTCCTAGATTGGGGCAAGCCATTCTGCGATTTGCTCGACCATCCCTCTATTTTGCCGGTGCTGCGCATGCGTCTGGGCGACGCCTTTCGGCTTGATCGTCTCTATGGCATGAACATGAGCAAGGGCATGGCTTATGGCGGCTTGCATGCCGATTACGGTGCCAGCGCGCCCCAATCGAATTTGCAGCCGGGCGAATATTACGCCTTCCGCGCCAATCAGATTTACGAGGGTTTCGTCGTGGTCGCCTGGGCGCTAACCGACGGCGGCGGCGAGCACGGCGGCTTCTGTTGCATTCCCGGCAGCCACAAGAGCAATTACAAGCTGCCGCAGCAGATTCGCGACGATCACGACCTGTCGCCGTCTGTCGTCATTCCCGAAATGCCGGCCGGCTCGGTCGTTCTCTTCACCGAATCGCTGACCCACGGCACCGCCACCTGGCATGCCGCGCACGAGCGGCGCGCGCTCCTCTACAAATACTGCGTATCGCACCTCGCCTGGACATCAAAGCGCGTCGAGGCGCCAAGCAATGTTGAGTTGACCCCGCGCCAAGAGATCCTCCTGCGCGCGCCGGGCGATCCGCTGCGCCATTTCCAATCGCTGTTTGAAGAAGTCCCCGCCTAGTAAGACATTCGTAGACCCTCGCGCGACAATGCCGCCGCCCACGCAAAATACCTTGCGTCCCGCTGCGCTAAGCTCCCCTTCCCTAGCTTGCTGGGGAAGGGGCCGGGGGATGGGGTTTGCCGCTCGCAACGTAAACAGGGACGACCTATCAGGTCGCCGGTCTCCGACACCCTACTGTAATCAACGGGCGACCCAAGGGTCGCCCCTACAATGCGCCAGTGAGGCGGGCATGGGCGGATGGACGCTAGCCGCCGTGCTGCCGCAGCAGACGCAGCGCGCTCTCCGCCATCACGCCGACGCCGATGGGCAGGCAGCCCTCATGAATATCGAAAATCGGACTGTGATGCGGTCGATTCAGTTCATCCAGTTGAGCGCCCAGACGCAGCATCGCGCCCGGCGCCTTTTGCGTCATATAAGCGAAATCCTCACCCGCCATGATCGGCTCGCCCTCGCCGCAGCGGTCTTCGCCCAGCAAGTCTGCTCCCGCCCTCCGAATTAGCGCGGCCACTTCCGGGTCGTTGTAGAGGGCTGGATAACCGGTCGAGATATTTAGTTCATAATCGCCGCCGAAGTTTCGCACTAGGGCAAATGCCTCTTCCACCAGACGATGAATCTCCTCGCGCGCTTCTTGCTCGAAGGTGCGGATCGTGCCGGTCATGATGACTTCGTTTGGGATGACGTTGTCGGCGATGCCCGCGTGTATCGTGCCGATCGTCACCACCGAGCGCTCGGTGGGGTCGCGCCGGCGCGAGCGAATCGCCTGCAGCGCATTGACCACTTGCGCCTGCAGCCAGATGGGATCCAAGCCATGGTTCGGCGAGGCGCCATGCGTTCCTTCGCCGATGATCTTCGCTTCAAATACATCCGGCGCCGCCATCGAAAAGCCGTCCGCCACCCGCACCTCGCCCATAGGTCTTCCGCTCGCCACGTGGCAGGCGATCACGGCGTCCAGATTATCCAGCGCCTTCTCCTCAACCATTAGGCTGCCGCCGCTGTGTCCGTCTTCCACCCGCCATTTCTCTTCGCTGGGCTGGAAGAGCAGGCGGATTTCGCCAGCGGGTCGGTCGGTTAATTCATTGAGCACCTTAGCGACGCCAAGCAGCATGGACGTATGGGCATCGTGTCCGCAGGCGTGCATCAAGCCGGGCGTCCGAGATTTATAGGGCGCATCGTTCGCTTCTTGAATCGGCAGCGCGTCCATATCGGCGCGGATGCCGACCGCCGGGCGCCCTTCGCCGATCCGCGCCACCACGCCTGTCTCGGCCACGCCGACTTCAATCTCGATGCCCATCTCGCGCAGCGAATCGGCCACCAGCCGCGACGTGCGCCGCTCCTCGAAGCCGAGCTCGGGATGCATGTGGATTTCGCGCCGCCAGGCGACCAACTGATCTTCCAGCGCTTTGGCTTTTTCCAGCATCGTCATGAGTTGCTCCTTTGATTCGGGTTTGGAGTCGCTCCATCTTACCGCAGATTCAGGAGCGCGGAAAACTGGGAGGTTCGCGCAATAGAGTTGACGCAGGCCGCGCGCGATCAACCCCCCGCTTCAGCCTGCAGCGGGCAGCCTCGATTCGCCACCGGTCCCCATTCACCCGGGCAATCGTCCTGGGATGTATCCAAGCCATCATCATCAAAGTCGCGGCAGCCGCGCGGCGTGTTGGGCGCGAACTCGCCAGGGCAACTGTCGGCGCTGTCGCGAATGCCGTCGCGGTCCGAGTCGTCGGGGTAAGGGCAACCCTCATTGTCAGCATAGCCGTATTCTTCGGGACAACTGTCCTCATCATCGCGCAAGCCATCAAAGTCTTCATCGGCGATTCCGACGGTAGCATTCGCTTCGGGCGTCGGCGATCCCGCGATCGCGATCGGCGACGGGCTGACGACCGTTTGCGCCGCTATTGTTTGCGCCGGCAGAGCGGTCGGCGGCACGTACTGCGCCGGCGTAGCCGGCAGCGCGCTCTGCGGCGTATGGGTAGCGAGTGGGCGAGCCAGCGGCGTGAATGTGGGCGCTCGCTCAATACCGGCCCCCAGCGGCGTAAAACTTGGCGCATGCGCCGCCGTCTGCGTGATCTTGATCGCCGCGATTTCTACCGGAGCGCTGCCGATGATGAAGATCCCGATGCCGTAGAAGGGCAGCGTGCCGACGATGATCAGCAGCATCAGCAGGCGCAGACACTGATTTCGTTCGCTCTGGCTCTGGAAGACGTCGATGGTTCTCATTGGCTGAAGGCACGCTGGCGCGAATTGGCGAAAGCGGCGCCCCTGCGGGTTTGAACGTTATTCTAGCGGAGATGTCGTTTCCTGCGCCGCGCTCGCTTCCAGATCGCGGAACTGGTACAGCGCTCCATCGCTGAAACCGCGCCTCCGATAATATTCGCGCGTGCCGATTGAAGATATGACCGCCAGCCGCCGAAAGCCGCGAGCGTCCGCAATCTCAGCCGCCTCTTCTATCAGTCGACTGCCCAAGCCGACATGTTGCGCGCGCCCCGCCAGCGCCGCCCCGATGCCAAGCGCCAGCCCATATACATGCACCTCGCGAATCATGGCGGCGCCGCGCAATTCCTCCACCAGCGCATCCTCAGGATCGTCAGGCAGCGACAAGCGCAAAAAGCCGGCGATATCGCGCTCGTCGGTGATGTATTGCAGGAATATCTCTTCGCCGACGCTCGACTGGTAGCTGGTCCGATCCAGACGCAGTTGTCCCTCGCTTACTGGCTTGACGCCGATTTCGCGCGCGCGGATGTCCACGCTGCGCTCGCCCCGCCGTTCCAGCTCGCGCTCCACCAACTGACGGAAATTGGTCACCTTGTTCCCATCGACGATATCGGTACCCGGAATATCGCGGATGACGCGGGTCAGCCGACAGTACTCCGGCGTCCGCTTGAAGCAATCGACCAGAAGCGCCAGCAACTCATCGCGCGTATAGGGACGCCACTCGCCCGCCTGGTATTGCTGCATCAATTCGGCGCTCTCGATCAGCGAGCAGGGATATATTTTCAGCTCGTCGGGCTTGAAATCCGGATCGCCGAATAACCGCTCGTAATCGTCCCGGTCAGCAGCGGGCGACGAGCCAAATAGATTGGGCATCCAATGCGCGTGAATCTTGAAGCCGGCTTTGCGCAGCAGCTTGACCGCGCGCCGCGTCGCCGCCACATCGTGCCCGCGTTTGTTTAGTTCGAGTACATGATCGTTCAAGCTCTGGAAACCGATCTGCACTTTGGTGCAGCCCAGGCGCCGCACGCGTATCACTTCGTCTTCGCTGATATGATCGGGCCGCGTCTCAATCACCAGCCCAACCGCGCGACAAGCGGCCGATTCGTTCTCTTTCTGCGCCGCCTCCAGCTCTTCCCAAGTGGCGTATTCGTCGACCGGGCTGCGTTCGCGCTGCCCAGCGGCGATTTCAGCCGCCATCCCGCGCGAGCGAAAAATCTCGTCCGCGTAAATCTCCTGCACCGTCTCATTGTATGATGCTGTCATCAGCGCGCCCTGAATCGCCACATTGCTGACCGGTTCGCCAGTGAACATCGATTTTTCACGTAAGGCGGAAGAGACCTCCGCGCGCCGGTCAATGCCTTTGCCAAAGTCATGCAGCGCGTCGAGAATTCGCTGGACGAACCATATCTGATAGGTTTCGGGATAGAAAGACCAGGTGCCGCCCAAGATGATGATTTCGATTTTGTCGGTCGAATGCCCCAGATTGTGGTAGGTCTGCAGGCGCATATAGGTCTGAAGGTAAGGATCAAAGGCGTTCTTCTCGGCGCGCTGGGCGCCCGGTTCATCGGCCAGATAACTCTTGGGCATACGAATGTCATTGGGGCAGAAAATACACGTGCCCGGGCAAGGAAAAGGCTTGGTCAGCACGGTGAGCGGCGTCACGCCGGAGAGGGTGCGAACGGGCTTGCGCCGCAACTTATAAAGTTGCGCCTCATCGAACTCGGGCGTGCCATCCTGGCCGGCGAAGGCGCGCCAGGCGTCCACCAGATTCGCCAGGCTGTAGAAGCCCTCGCCCGCGGGCCGGGGGTAGCGCCGCATCAATTGCTGATGCTCGCGCGAGCTAAGCCGACCGGGCGCCTCGAGGATGATCTTGAGCAGCGGGATCAACTGCTTGCGGTGCGCTTCGACTTCAAACTCGTATCTGCTGTTCTTCGCCATCTGCCATCCTGCCCGGCTCCGTGGTTCCATTCTAACGGCGAAAGCGCCAAAGTTGAATTCAAATTTGCTCGCCCGTTCCCGCTGTTTCGCCACCGATCTTTTCCGCTACACTATGTCTGTCTCGTCGAAATGAATCATGGGCTGCTTTGCGCTTGCTTCCGCCCTTCACTCGCGCCTTGATGCGCCAACCAGCGCCAAACTTCGCCCAGGGCCTTACAACCGCCACTCACCTGGGCGCGCCGGACTATTCGCTGGCATTGCGGCAATTTGAGGCTTACGCGCAGGCGCTGCGAGACTGCGGGCTCGAGGTCACGGTCCTGCCAGCCGATGAGCGCTTCCCCGATGGGCACTTCGTCGAAGATCCTTTCGTGATCTTTCGCGACCTGGCTTTTCACTGTCGTTCCGGCGCGCCAACGCGGCGTGGCGAAGGCGAATCGCTGAAGCCGTATTTGTCGCGTCTGCGCATCGTCGAGCCACCGCCCGACGCGCTGATTGACGGCGGAGACGTGCTCTTCTGCGCCAATCGTGTTCTCGTCGGCATCGGCGATCGCAGTAATCGCGCCGGTTTTGAAGCCTTACGCGCAGCGCTGGATTCCGTACAGCGGGGCATCCGGGTTGACCCGGTCCCCTTTGGCGGCGTCTTGCATCTCAAAAGCGGCTTGACCGAATTGGCGCCCAATGTCTTGATTCGTGACCCGGCGCTGCTGACGGAGTTTGATTTGACTTGGGCTGAGGTCGTCGACTTGCCGCCGGAAGAAGGCCGCGCCGCCGATGTGATGCCGGTTAACGGCAGCGTCTTCATCGCCGCGGATTGCCCACGCGCCCACGAAGCCGCAATGATTCACTGTGAGCGTGTAGATACCTTGGATCTGAGCGAATTCGTGAAAATGGATGGGGGATTGACGTGCCTCTCCCTGCGCTATTGAGGCGGCGGTTGGCGTTCATCGCGCTGCCCCTGCTCTTTCTTATTTCAGATTCAACCGACAGGGTTCAGGCGCAGCAGCCGGAACTTGAACGCTGCCCTGACCGATCGACTGTTATCCACGGCGAGTTGTTTGCGGACAACAAGCGTTGGTGCGTCGAGAGTATTTTGCATGATCGCCAGATCGAGCCTTATTCTTTCACGGCTATGGATATCGCGCCCGATGGCACGCTCTATGCGACGCGACCGCTTAGCGGCGCGGTCATGGCGATTCGCGACTCCGACGGCGATGACCTGCCCGACAAAATGACAATTTTCGCCGAGGAACTGACCTTGCCCATGGGCCTCGCACACCATGACAAGCATCTGTATGTCGCGGGCGGCGCTCACATTTATCGGATTGCGGAATCGGGCGCTGTCGACACCATCGTCGATGATTTGCCGAGCGGAAGCGGTTACTGGACCGGTGGCATAACGGTGGGAGACGACAGCCGGCTATACCTTGCCCTTGGCGCGCCATGCGATAATTGCGAATTCGATCAGCGAGAACGCGGCGCCATCATCAGCATGAATCTGGACGGCAGCGACCGGCGCGTGATTGCGACGGGCTTCCGCCAGCCGGCCGATGTCGCTTTTTATCGCGGACAGCTTTGGACGCTGGACAGCGCGCCCCGGCAGACAGAGCGCAAGGCGCTGGATGAGTTGAATCTGGTGGCGCCAGGCGGCTGGTATGGCTTCCCCTATTGCCTGGGCGCTGGGCGCGGCAACATAAGCGCGGCCGATATTGATTGCGCCGACGCCATTGCGCCCGTCATGCTCTTTGGCAGCGGCGCCAATCCGGTCAGCCTGGCGCCCTTCTCGCACAACACGCTACCGGGCACGGAGGACACGCTAATTGTCGTGCTCAGCGGCGAGCCCAGCCAGATTGATATTGTCGGCTACAAGGTGATTATGATCACTTTTGATGAGGCGAATCAGCCGCTAGGCGCGACGATTCTGATTCCTTATCGCAAACTCAATTTGCGCCAGGCTTATACGCCCTATTCGGCAGAGGGACTCTTCTGGGAGAAATACATCTGGCTAAGCGAACTGGGTTTCGGAATCTACCCGCAACAGCCGCTTGCGGTGGCCGTCCATCCGCAGGGCTGGATTTTCATCAGCATCACCGGCGGTCGCATTATCGCGCTGCGTCCGCGGTCGCTTTCAGCCGATTACGCTGAACTCTATCCGCTCTGGACGCCGATGAATCCCGACTTTGATCCCAAGGCGCCCGTCAGCATCGCGGAGCGGCAATAAGCGCGGCGCTTCGCCAGTTGGCATTCCGGATTTCCCGCCGCGCGTATCGATTATAATGAGCGTAAACAATAATGTCAGTGGGAAGGGAAGCCATGCCAAAGCCCTTGCGGCTGATTCTTTTCGCCACCATTCTTTGCCTGATAGCGGCCGACGCAACCTTCGCCCGCAGCCTGCGCCAGGGCGAAGAATGCACCGTCCCAGCCGATATGATAATTGAGGGCGCGCTCTTCACCCTTTGTCAAAACCTGATTATCGCCGGACGCGTCGAGGGCAATGTGATCGGCATCGGATTGCGGAGCGAAATCTCCGGCGATGTGGGTGGCAACGTATATCTTGCCGGGCTGGAGCTGGACCTCACTGGCGCCATTGGGGGCGATCTGCACTACGCGGGCCTAACGATGAATCTGGCGGCGCAAGCGAGCGGGGCTCATCAACCGGTTCATGGGCAGATCATATTCGCGGCTCTATCAGCGCAGATTGGTGAATCCATCACGGTCCCCGGACCGATTACCGGCTTGGGTTATCAGTTGCTGCTGGATGGCGCCGTGCATGGAGAGATCAGCTATTGGGGCTCGGCATTCGCGCTTACGAGCGTCGTTCATGGCGATGTCTATGCCGCCGTCGGCAATCCGGCATCGGTCGCTACCGACCTCGAGACTTTGCTGCTGCCGCTTGATATCGAGCTTTCGGCGGTGACGCCTGGGCTGGCCATCGCGACTTCAGCCGCGATACATGGCTCGCTCGAATACGTTGGTCCCGTCGAGGCGGAGATTGGCGGAGCGGTCCAAGGCAGCGTCACTTATCATTCGACTACGCCCGCTATCGTTCCGATCACGCCCGAACATGATCTATCGCGCCTGTTTCTGGAACAGTTCAAGCGCGAAATAGCCGTGCTGCTCACAGTCGGACTGCTCGGCACGATCACTGCGCCCAAACAATTTCGCAGCCCGCTCTCGAACCTTCGCAGGCGGCCAGCCTCGAGTTTCGTCATTGGCATGCTGCTTTTCATCCTTTCTTTTCCCATCGCGCTGATAATGATTCTGATTACATCTATTATTCTGCTGCTGCTGGCGCTGTTGCAGCTGGACGGTGTGCTGCTCGTAATTGGATCGCTGCTGACACTGATTGACCTCAGCGTCATTGGCATCTTCTATTTCACCGCGATTTTGGTTGCGAGAGCCATCTTCGCCATTGGCATCGGACAGTTGGTAATGCGGATCGCCGCTGGCCGCGAGGCGGCGCGCCAAATGCCCCGCATGAGTCTGCTAGCAGGTGTCATTCTCTTGGCCATTCTCGCGTCCCTGCCAGAAGTAGGATTCCTGTTCAATGCGCTTGCGCTGTTTATGGGCTTGGGCGCCATCGCCGGCGCCGGCGCGGACTGGCTTCACGCATTGCGCGGCAACGCGTATGAGCGCCAACAGACCGCAATGTCGGGCCAGGGCGCGGTCGTTTCCGAGTCGCTCTCGGACCGACATGTCGGCGACGCCGCGTCGGTCGACAGTCGCCCTTCGACGGCGCTCTTGCCACCATATTCTCAACCGGCGGGCTTTGAAAATCTGCCTGAGGGATTCGACCCCGACAACTTCTTTTCCGACGATTAGCGATACTGCTGATGTGCCCGTTGGCAAAAGATGTTTCTACGCATTACAGAAGGGATGTAAGTAATCGAAAGAAAATAATTGAAAAATTGCCCCGCGAAATAAAACTGCCAGAATCATCGAATGCGTGTAGGGGCGAGCCTTGGCTCGCCCACAAATGACATAGAGTAACAACCATAATTTGCATGATTTACTTGCATTTGCTTGGTTCCAAGTTGGTCATGCGAAAAATAATTGGAATTCCCCAGCAATTGTGGGCGAGCCACTGGGCATCCCCTGTTTACGTTGCCGACGATATAAGGAATTGCCGCCCGGCGGCGCGCTTGGTATATTTTCGCTTGGGCGCAAATTCGGCCGGACCGGGCGGGCGAACAGGCAGAACCGCTTTTGCCGCATCATCCAGCCGCGCGCGCCTCAGCCAACCTAAAGCGCAAGGACATGGTAAGCTCGATGAACGCTCTGGAAATCATCTCGACAAACAAACTTGTCGCCATCGTCCGTCTCGACGACTTATCCATCGCCAAAGAATTGTCAAACGCGCTGATAGACGGCGGCATCCGCGCCATCGAATTCACGCTGACCAATCGCGACGCCGTCGCCGCCATTGCCGAAATCCGTCAATTGGCTGACGACAGCGTAGCCATTGGCGCCGGTTCGGTCATTTCGGCCGAGCAGGTTTGGGCGGTGGCTGACGCGGGCGCGCAATTTGTCGTGTCGCCCGTTTGGAAGCACGAAGTCAGCAGCGCCTGCCGCGAAATCGACCTGCCTTTTATGCCAGGCGCCTTCACGCCGACGGAAATCCTGCATGCCTGGGAACGGGGCGCGAGCCTGGTCAAAGTCTTTCCGGCGAATCACCTAGGGAAGCGTTATATCAAGGATGTGCTGGCGCCCCTGCCTCATCTGCGCCTGATGCCAACGGGCGGCGTCAACGCCGACAATATGCGCGAGTTCCTCGATAATGGCGCCTTCGCCTTGGGCGTCGGATCGTCGCTGATCAACAACGAAGCGGTCGCCGATCGCGATTGGGATTCGCTGCGGATCAACGCGCGGCGTTACGTCGATCAACTCTCGCAGGCTTAAATCTCCGCCAGAAGCCGCTGCAGCTTGATGCAGGTATTCCAATTTCGCGCAGTAGCGATGATACCTAGCCGGCTTTCGATCCGTTTATTGTCAAGCTTTGATCGCGCCATCCCATCGGTGTAGAAGACATAGAGCTCGCGTCCCGCCGCGTGAAGGACTTCGCGCCCGGGATTGCTCTCGCGCAGCGCGTCAACGGCGGACGAATCGGGCGCGTCGGAGAGAAATACAACGGCGGCTTTTCGCGGTTCGTTCAGTTGTTCCGCGCTGAACGGATGGCGAGCGATGATGTCTTCAAAGTTTCCTGAGGACCGCAGCAGGACCTGAATATCCAGTCCGAAGGCGCTGTGAATCCCCGCCTCGAGTTCCAGCTTGACGCTCGTCAAGTCCGTGAGCGCGGTCTCAAAGATCACATTGCCGCTTTGAAGCAGCGAGCGAACATTCTTCATCCCCAAGCTAACGTAGAGTTCCCGCAGATCAGCCATGCGGATCTTGTTTCGTCCGCCGACATTGATGCCGCGCAAAAATGATATGGCGATCGTCATACGATTCGCCTCTATTCTACGGTTGAGATGTCAGGTGTTTTGACTCGACTGAAGAAATCTGTCTGCCTCATTCGCCGGCTTTAGCGGTCATGCTCCAGGGCGAGCAGGAAGAGCCGCTTCATCCTCTCATTCCGCATGCTGGATCCCTCAAAATGCCGGATCAGGCGCTGCTTCATATCAGCGATGAGATCGGCATATTGCGCGTCGTGAACCAGGTTGTTCAGTTCGTACGGGTCGTCCTGCAAGTCGTAAAGTTCATTCATGTCATGAATCGAGAAGACATATTTGTAGCGGTCATGCAGGATCATGCGCTGGGGAAAGTAGTAGCTATGCCCCATGTGTTCACAGATGAGCTCATCGGACCAGTTGGCTTCGTCCGGCGTCTGGCAAAGCGGCAGCACGCTGCGGCTGTGCATGTGGTCGGGCACGGCGACGCCGGCCGCGTCAAGCATGGTGGCGGTTGCGTCCATATTGGAAACAAGTTGATCGGTCCGCTGACCCCCTTCAATGGCGGCTGGCCAGCGAATCGCCATCGGCACGCGAACGACCTCCTCAATAAAGGTTGAAGACTTGTCCCACAAACCGCCATGACTGGCGACCGCATCGCCATGATCAGCCAGCCAGATCACGATCGTATTGTCCGCCAGCGACAGCTCATCGAGCGTAGATAGCACGTTTCCGACTGCGGCGTCCGTCTGGTAACCTTGCGCGTAGCAGCGAGCGAGGATCTCTTGCCAGGTCGACCATTCGGGGAAGGCGGCGGCGCTGCCATGGGAAATCTCGCGGTGGTAGATGTGGCGGAAGGGGCGCCCGGCGAGGTCGTCGCGGAAGCTCGGATATTCCGGGATCGCGGCCGGGTCAACCATGTCGGCGTATTCGGCCGACGGGTAATAAGGCTGGTGCGGTCCCCAGAGGCTGACCACCAGGCTGAAGGGCTGCTCGTCGGCGGCGAATTCGCGCAGCTTTTCACAGGCGAGATGGGCGACGAATTGTTCTTCATGCGCTTCCGGCGGACCAGCGAGCAGGCCCGAGCCGTTCATGAACTTCCAGGGCGAGGGATCGTGCAAGACGATCGCCTGCCCGCGCCATTCGGGATAATTGATGTTGTACTCGATCTGGGCGCGCGCATCGCCGAATCCGCGCTCTTCGGCGTAGACTTTGTAGGCATCGGACATGTAGATTTTGCCATAATCGGGCAGCGCCCAGCCTTCAATGCCATAGTCGATGGGCAAGCGCTCGCGACCGCAATGCCATTTGCCGACGTAGCCGTTGCG
>JAPOYT010000262.1 GCA_026706445.1 Chloroflexota bacterium | reverse complement strand
GCGACCCAGCCATTTCACCGCCGCCAAACCCCGCGCAATCGCGCTGTTGAACGCGGGCGAATCGGTCGCGTCGCCGCCGCGGTTCCGTTGAATCAGCTCAACCGCCCGTATCGCCAATGTCGCATTGGCAATCTGGTAGCGCCCGAGTAAGGGCAGGAAGAGTTCGCCGTAAGGAGGCAGGCGGATTAGCTGCCCGTTCGGTTGATCGGCCACGAGCTTCGCCAACTTGTCTTCTGATAGGCTGATGAATTCCGCGCCCTGACTTGCGGCTTCGGACCGCAGCACGTCCAAGGCCTCCGGTTCTTGCGGCAAGGTAAGGACCGCGCATCGCTCATTGATAATGCCCGCCTTGTGCCAGGCGATCCGTTCCAGGCTTGCGCCAAGCAGCGCGGTATGCTCCAGCATGATCGGCGCGATGACCGCCAATCTGTTCGGCACAACGGCGACATCGTCGAAACGTCCGCCGCGCCCTACCTCCAGCACGGCGATGTTGACGCCGCGCTCGCTGAAGTGCCGAAGCGCGATCGCCAGGAAAATCCCTTGGGGGCTGAGGTACTGCCGGGCGGATAGCTCCTCGGTGATGCTGTCTATGGTCGGCTGCAAATCGTTCAAGATTCGCAAGAAATCCACGGTCGGGATCATCCGCCCGCCCACGCGTATGCGCTCATTCCAGTGCGCCAAATGCGGGCTGGTGATCGAGCCCGCCTGATGCCCCAGCGCCTCGAGCAGCTTTGCCATGATGGCAGTTACCGAGCCTTTGCCGCGGCTGCCTGTTACGACCGCGTAATCGCATTCAGCGTTCAGTAGATCGGCTCGCGCTAGCAAGCTGCGCGTAAAGCTGATGTCGCGTGTATACTCGTCGAGCCCGCGCGGCGCCCCATCCAGCCGACGGCGTGTCTTGAAAATATAGTCTAGCGCCGCATCCATCGTATCAATCATGTAGCGAGGTCCCTTATCGGCCGCGGCCACAATCATAGCGAAACTGTCGCGCCAGCCCTAGCCCATGCCATCCTCATAGCAGTTGGCAAATGCCTTTTCCAGTATGCTTATGGAAACACTTCGAATAGCTTCCGAGATCTGACTCGATGACGAGCCCTGCCGCCATATCCGAATCGGCCAGCCTCTCCGGCAGCGATGCCAAACGCGCCGCGCGCAATGTCAGCGCCTTGATGATCGCCAGCATCATCAGCAAGGGCGCGCTCTACATCTGGCAACTGGTTCTCTCGCCCTGGCTTGGACCAAGCGAATACGGCATTTATGGCACAGTTGGCGGCTTAATGGTGAACGCGGCCGCCGTCGCCAGCTTCGGCATGGGCTTGATCGTCATCCGCGATGTCGCGCGCGATCCAAGCAAGGCCGGCAAATATTGGTCGGCGATGCTGTACATTCAGACCATTCTGGCGCTAATCGCTTATATCGCCATGAATGGTCTTGCCGTCGGCTATAGCGAGACACTGCGCGCCTTTGCCGCGTTGGCGGGGATCAACCTCTTCATCGATCTCTTCGGCAATATGGGTCATGATCTGCTGCTGGCGCAGGAAGAGATGGTGAAGACCGCCTTGGTGGAGATCGCGCACATCTTCTTTCGCATCGGGCTCGCCCTGTTGGCGCTGATGGCCGGTTGGGGGCTGCTCGGTGTTTACGGCGCCGCCATCATCTCTGGCACAGTCCGCTCTGCGCTGCTCGTTTCATTCAATCTGCGCATGGGAGTTCGGCCCGAGTTTCCTTTCAACCGGGGAGTCGCCCGTCCGCTGATCATCAACAGCGCTCCTTTGGCGCTCGCGTCTTTTCTCACGCTGGCCTATCAACATGCCGACAAGCTGATGACAACGGGAATTCTGGGCGAGCGCGTCACCGGTTATCTGACCGCGGCTTTTGTCATCAACTTCGGCGTCATAGAGCTGTTCAGCACCTCGGTCCTGGTGGCGGCTTATCCGCTGCTGGCGCGATATTACAATGACGGTTCGAATCCCATTTTCGGCGGCATGATCGAAAAGCTCGCCCGCTATATGCTGATCATCGGCGTCCCGCTTGCTTTGAGCATCAGTTTGCTCGCCGACAAGATTATGGCGCCGTTATTGGGCGAGGCTTACGCGCCTTCAGCCGGCATCTTAAGCCTCCTGATTTGGTACACCGCCATCTCCATGTTCGGCGCCGTCTTCAGCAAAGGCTTGCTGATTCAGAATCAGCAGCGGCGCCTTCTGATAATTCGCGGCGCGGGACTGGCGCTGAATGTGGCGCTGACCGCAATGCTACTAATCCATTGGGGCGATCCACGCGGCGCGGTCATCGCGTCGATCATCGGCGAAATCCTGGTCGTCGGCCTGCTGCTGAAGGGCTTTCGCGCGGCCGGCTGGAAGCTGCGATACGTCGTCAATAGCGCCGCGCGACTGCTGATTGTCGCTGCTCCGATGATGCTGGCGCTAATGACGCTGCGCGAGCAATTCATCCTTCTGCCCGTTCTCGGCGGCGCCGGCCTGTACATCACCGGCCTGCTTTTGGCTCGCGTTTTGCGCGCGGACGACTGGGATCTGCTTTATCGGCTGGCGGCATCGCTCCCCGGCGGCGGCTTCCTGCTGCGCTTCTGGCAGCGCGATGTCGAATTGATCGGGTGACGAGCGCCATGCGCATCCTGCACCTGACACCCTATTATAAGCCGGCATACGCCTTCGGCGGCGTTGTTCGCTCGGTCGAGGGCATGGCTACTTCGCTTGTCCAACGCGGACACGAGGTCACCGTCCTGACGACCGACGCCCTGGACCAGCAGCGGCGCTATACTGGCGCGATCAACGAGACTATAGACGGCGTACAGGTCTTGCGCCGTCCAAACGTCCTGCCTGGGCTGCGAGGACGCTACAACCTGTCGACGCCCCGCAGCATGAAACAAACGGCGGAGGCGATCCTTCCGTCTGTCGATGTCCTTCATGTCCATGAGTTTCGCACGCTGGAAAACCTGCTCGTTACGCCGGTCGGCGCGAAACTCCGCAAACCGATCGTTCTTTCGCCGCATGGCACCCTCGCTCTGGAAACGGGTCGCGGAAGGTTTAAAGGCGTATGGGATCGTCTGCTGAGCCCCGGCGTGGCTTTGCGAATTGATCATGTCATCGCGCTGACCCAATCCGAACTCGCCGAAGCGAAGTCGCTTTGGGCGCGCTTCGGAAATCGGTTGCGTCCTATTCGGTTCAGCGTCATTCCGAATGGCGTTGACCTGGGATCCTTCAACAGGCGCGAGCTGGCTGCCGAGTTCCGTAAGCGCTACGAACTAGGCGATGCGCCGGCTGCGCTCTTTATGGGCCGCCTGCAAAAGCGCAAAGGCGCCGATGTGCTGATCAAGGCTTTCAAGGCGGCAAACGTAGCTGACTCGCGCCTGCTGATCGTTGGTCCTGACGAAGGGATGCTGCCCGTCTTGAAAGCGCTCGCAGACGGCGATCCGCGCATCATTTTCACTGGCTACCTAGAGGGCGACGCGCGGCTGGGCGCGCTGGCGGCCGGCGATATCTTCGCCTTGCCAGCCACCGGGGAGGGTCAGCCAATCGCGGCGCTTGAGGCGATGGCAGCCGGCGTGCCGGTTCTGCTTTCGCCTGGCTGCAATTTGGATGAGGTTGAGGAAGCTGGCGCGGGGTATGTAGCAGCGGCGACGGCAGATGCCTTCGCGGAGCAGCTGAGGTTGCCTTTGATCGACGACGCGTCGCGCAGGCGGATGGGCGAGCGAGCGCGGCAGCTCGTCGACGAGCGATACAGGTGGGATGGAGTGGCGGCGGAGTTGGAGAATGTGTATACAGGTCTATGCTGAATCCGTTCCGATGACAAGAATAATCGCGGACGCGCGTTGATTTTCTGCCTTGAAATGGTAAACTTGTCAACAGACGAGGAGGTGGCAAATGATTGGGACGAGGCTCAAGCAGGCGCGGTTGTTGGCGGGAATGACGCAGCGGGAGTTGGCTAAGGCATTATGCGATATCGGCTATACGATAACAGCTGCGGCAATATCAAAGTATGAAAAGGAAAAGAGTTTTCCGACGGCGCAGTTCATGTTGCTGGCGAGTGGCGTGCTTGGTGTGCCCGGATCGTATTTCTTGCATCAACCTGAAACCGCAGTTCAGTGGACAGCATTTCGCAAGCAAAGCGGTTTTGGAAAAAAGAAGCAGGAAGCGGTCATGGCATACGCGTCAGATATGGCAGATCTGCAGATTGAACTGCACTCTATCTTGTATCCCGATTCGCCACCTGATATTCCAGCTCCGGCCCTCGTGCGAAACTACGAAGACGCTGAAGAGATTGCAGAGCAAGTACGAGCGGCATGGGACGTTGGCAATCGTCCATTGGACAATCTAGTGCAGACCGCTGAGGACCATGGCGTGATCGTCATCGGCTGGGACGACGAAAGCGGAGGATTTGATGGGCTGTCCGGCTGGTGCGGCGAATATCCGGTAACCGTCATAAATGCGAACAGAAGCGCGGATCGCAAGCGATTCAATTTGGCGCACGAGATCGGACATTTGGTGATGGATACGTCCCATTCTAGCCTGGACGACGAAAGCCTCGCCCACCGATTTGCCGCGGCGCTTTTGGTCCCCGGCGAGCACGCCTATCACGAACTCGGAAGAGAACGGCGACATCTCGATTGGGGTGAATTGATGATGCTCAAGAGAAAGTATGGCTTGAGCATGGCCGCTTGGGTCAGGCGCGCTAGAGACCTCAAGATTATTACCGAGCCTCATTATGAGGCTCTCAACATTGAGAGATCGAGACTCGGATGGCGCGGTTGCGAACCGGTCGAATATCTCGGGGACGAAGAGCCGCTGCAACTGAAACAGATGGTTCAGCGTACGGTAGCCGAAGGTCTGGTTTCTCCCGACCGCATGACACGGATAGGCGTTGATGTGTGGGAACCGGAGACCGAACAATCAGAATCGGAGCATCTGACGGTATATGATTTGCTGGCGATGCCCGAAGACGAACGCGAGGCTGTGATGGAGCGCGCGTTTAAGGCTGCGGCAAAGGAAGATTTCGAGATTTTCGAGGCATACGAAGTTTATGATGACTACCACGAGGAATTCGATGCCGAAACGAAGGCGATCTCCTAGCGAACCGCAACGAGGCGAAATTTGGATCGTAAACTTTAATTCGCCCATGACAGCAAAAACGCCTTCAAGCGGAACACCGAAGTCTCAGTGGCCTACTACAGGCGACGAGATAAACAAGGTTCGTCCTGCTGTAGTCATGAGCTTCAATGCTTCTTGGGAATACGATCTACACATAGTTGTACCGTTGCGCCGTTGGAGAGCGCGTTTCCAGCGGAAAAACTATTTCTGGATAGTTCCAGTCCCTAGAGATGGCGTGAACAATTTAAGCGACGACTCCGGCGCGGATACGTTTCAAGTAAAATCTGTTTCAAACGTACGCTTCAGAAGGAGGATTGGCATGGTTGCACCGGATCAACTTCAGTTGATTGCAAATACGGTTGCATTCTGCATTGGCAACTCTCCTCCGATTTCAAACAGCCTGTAGAAATACCAGTTTGCCTACGGGAAAGCATACGAAACTGACCATCTCCAATAGCTGACGAAACTCGTACACGTGTAAGTTATGCTTGCTGAAGACGGTGCAAGATGTCATCGTGCCTATACAATAGATGTTGACTCGAACATGGTTCTAAGTCAGCAACGGTGGCAATGAAGGAAGGCCCATGATCCGATTCGACCGATTCACCGAACGCGCGCAGGACGCCTCCGCCCGCGCTTACGAAATCCTGCACCGTTACGGGCATACCCAAGTGGACACCGAACATGTCTTGCTGGCGCTGCTGGAACAGACCGACGGCGTCGTGCCGCAGATTCTGGAGCGGCTGGCGGTTGATGTTGGCGCGCTGCGTTCGCGCGTTGACGATATCTTGCGCCAGAGCCCGCGCACGGCAACGATCTACGGTCAGGGCAACAATCAGGTTTTTATCACGCCGCGGCTGAAGAGCATCATCGACCGCGCCAACGAAGAAGCCAATCGGCTGCGCGACGAGTACATCAGCACCGAACACATATTTCTTGCCATTCTCAGCGAGCGCAACACCGATGTGGCTAACACGATGGCCGAGTACAGCATCACGCGCGATCGCGTCGCCGATGCCGTAAAAGATATCCGCGGCGGCCAGCGCGTCACCGACCCACAAGCCGAAAGCCGTTACCGCACACTCGAGAAGTATAGCCGTGATCTGACGCGCATGGCGCAAGCAGGCAAGCTCGATCCGGTAATCGGGCGCGACGGCGAGATCCTGCGGGTGATTCAAGTGCTCAGCCGCCGCACCAAGAACAACCCGGTGCTCATTGGCGAAGCGGGCGTCGGCAAGACCGCCATCGTCGAAGGCTTGGCGCAGAAGATCGCCACCAACGATGTGCCCGATCTGCTGCTGGGCAAGCGGGTGCTCAGCCTTGACCTCAGCGGGATGCTGGCCGGCAGCCGATTCCGCGGCGAATTCGAAGAACGCCTCAAGGGCACAATTGAAGAGATTCAACGCTCCGAAGGCGAAATCATTCTTTTCATTGACGAGCTTCATCAAGTGGTAGGCGCAGGCGCGGCCGCCGGCGCGATGGACGCGGGCAACATGATGAAACCAGCGCTGGCGCGCGGCGAATTGCAGACGGTCGGCGCCACCACCATGGACGAATATCGCCAGCATATCGAAAAGGACAGCGCCCTGGATCGTCGTTTCGCCCCGATCTTCGTCGATGAGCCGAATGTCGAGGATACGATCGAGATGCTCTACGGCATTCGCGATCGCTACGAAGCGCATCACAATGTCAACATCGCCGATGACGCGATCGAAGCGGCCGCCCGTCTTTCCGCCCGCTACTTGACCGAGCGCAAACTTCCCGACAAGGCGATTGACCTCCTCGATGAAGCCTCGGCCAAGCTGCGCGTGGCGCTTTTTTCCATGCCGCAATACTTGAAGAGTATGCGCGAAACCATCGACCAGCTGGCGCTGGAAGAGCAAGCCGCGGGACTCTCCCGCGATTATGAGCGCGCCGCCGATTGCAAGATGCAGCGAATCCAGTTGGAAGAAGAGTTTGAACAGGCGCATCACCAATGGCGGCAAGAGAATACGCTGGACGAACTCGTGACCGCCGACAATGTGGCGCAGGTGGTCGAGCAATGGACCGGCATCCCGGTGCAGAGCATGCTCGAGACGGAATCGGAGAAACTGCTGCGGATGGAAGAAGTGATCAACAACCGCGTCATCGGGCAGGACAAGGCGATTGCCGCCCTCGCCGATGCCATCCGCCGCGCGCGCAGCGGCCTCAAAGACCCGAAGCGCCCGATCGGCTCTTTCATCTTCCTGGGCTCTAGCGGCGTCGGCAAAACCGAATTAGCGAAGGCGCTGGCCGAATTCATGTTCGAGGATGAAGAAAGTCTCGTCCGCGTCGATATGAGCGAATATCGCGAGAAGCATACAGCCAGCCGCTTGTTCGGCGCGCCGCCAGGCTACGTCGGCTATGAAGCCGGCGGGCAATTGACCGAGGCGATCCGCCGGCGTCCCTATCGCGTCATTCTCTTCGACGAGATCGAAAAAGCGCATCCTGATGTCTGGAGTGTCCTGCTTCAAGTCCTGGAAGACGGCCGCATGACCGATGGCCAGGGTCACACCGTCGACTTCCGCAACACGGTGCTGATTATGACCAGCAACCTCGGTACTGAATACGCCCGGCACGGCGGCGCGCTGGGATTCCTGCCCCGTGATGATGAAGCGGTCGCCGATCACCGCAAAATTGAGAAAGCGATGCGCGATACCTTCCGCCCGGAATTCCTCAATCGCATTGATGAGATCATCATCTTTGAACCGCTCACGCTTGAGGCGGTTGAGCAAATGGTAGATTTGCATATTCGAGAGCTGGCGGAGCGGATGGATGAGTCGGGCTTGGCGATCCATCTCACCGAGCCGGCGCGCCACTGGCTGGCGAAACAAGGCTACGATCCGCAATTCGGCGCCCGCCCCCTGCGCCGCGCCATCCAGCGGCACATCGAAAATCCGCTGAGTATCCACTTGCTGCAAGGCGACTTCAGCGCCGGGGATTTAGTTGTCATCGACGAAATGGATAACCGGCTCGACTTTTCGCGGCATGCCGATCAAGCGACTGACTTTGCGGAACCCGCGGCCAGCCAGCAAGCGGACTTTGGCGTCAAGTATGATGAAAGCTACCCGGCGCGCGATTATTACGATGCGCAGTTCGAGGACGACGACTTCGCCGACTTCCTGTCGCAGACCGACGACGATGACGAGTTTGATCCCTTCCCCGCCTCACCAACGCGAAGGCGCGAGGACATCGAGGGCTTCGACTGAGCGCGCTTGCAGCGTATGTTTGCACTGGCGCTTGCGCATGCGTCCCAGCGCCTGTCACCCAGCAATCGAATTGTCATTTGACTAAGCCTGTTGCTTGGCTATAATTGCTAGGAGCAAGCTAAGCATGAAATGGAATTCGCCATGATTCAAGAAGAGCGCGGTAAAGACGAAGAACTGACCAGCGATTCTCCGTCTGCCGAGTTGTCGCCAACAGAAGCGGCTGGAGTGGCCGACCCGCTTGAGGTCGCATCCGATCATGATGCGGCAAGTGAAGCATTAGAGACTGGTGCGCCAGCCGAGACCGAAAATGGTGCCCGCGCGGAAGAGCCGCCGGCGGATGTTTCAGCAGCGGACGAAATCGTCGCGGCCGAAGAAAGCGCGTCTGTAGCAGCGCAAGCGCCATCAGCGGACGACGCAGACGAGAGCGAAGCGCCAGCCGTGAGCGATCCAGCCGAAGACGAGGTGGAACCGCCGGAAACATCCGCGCCAGAAGTGACAGCCGCTGCCGAAGAGACAGAAGCGGCGCCGGCAGCGGATGAAAAGAAAGCGACAAAGGCGCAGCAGCCGCCCGAAGCGGAGTCGCGCTTCAAGCGTGGCGAGATTCATCAGGGCGTGATTAGCGGCACCAAACCGACCGCTGTAACCATTGACCTCGGCGAAGGCGACGAAGGCATAGTGCCGGGCCGCGAATTGGAATTAATGACGCGCAAGATGCTGGAATCGCTGGTGGTCGGCGCTGAAGTGGATGTATATGTCGTCAACCCGCGCAATCATCGGGGCGAGACGGTTCTTTCGATTAATCACGCGCTGGAAGAAATCGACTGGCGCAATGCGGAAGATTACGCCAAATCCAAAGAGGTTTACGAAGCGCTAATCGGCGGCTACAACAAGGGCGGGCTGATCGTTCGCTTCGGCCGCCTGCGCGGATTCGTGCCCCAAAGCCAGCTGGCGGAAGAGCGCGCCAGATCCATGTCTGGCGCAACGCCGGAAGAACGCTATGGACCCATGGTGAATCAGCCGATCGGCGTCAAGGTGATGGAAGTCGATCGGCATCGCAACCGGCTGATCTTGTCGGAACGCGCCGCCCTGCGCGAAGTCCGTCAAGCGAGGAAGGAAGCGCTAATCGCCGAGCTGCAAGTCGGTGATGTCAAGAAAGGCGTGGTCGTCAGCCTGGAGAATTTCGGCGCCTTTGTTGATATCGGCGGCGGCGAGGGACTGGTGCATCTATCAGAGTTGGCTTGGGGGCATATCACCCACCCGCGCCAGGCGGTGAATATCGGCGATGAGGTTGAGGTCGAAGTCATCAGCATCAATCCGGAGGCGAAACGCATTGGGCTTAGCCGGCGCCGCGTAATCAGCGATCCATGGGACGAAGTCGCGACCGCCCTCCGCCGTGGCCAATTGGTGCGCGGACGCGTCACCAAGCTGACGAAGTTCGGCGCCTTCGCCCGCCTTATCGACCACGATGCCGTCGAGGGGCTGATTCATATTTCCGAGCTTTCGGGCGATCGCGTCACCCATCCGCGCGAAGTGGTCAAGCGCGGCGATGAACTGGTGCTGCGCATCGTCAAGATCGACATCAAAGACCGCCGCCTGGGTCTGAGCCTGAAGTCAGTCAATTCAACCGAATATCTTGATCTGGATTGGGAGATGGCGATTCAAGAGTCGACATCGCTGCAGGCTGATGCGACCGAAGGCAAAGAGCAGCCGGTTAAGATCGAGGCCGAAGACGAAGCGGCGCGGACCGAACCTGACGAGCCGGACGCGCAAGCCGAAGCCAAAGACTAAACCATCAACATACAACAAAATCTACAAGGGGTCGCCCAACGCGGATGATCTCTTTTTGTTTTGCCAGCCTTTGACAGCCCGCTTCTTCTTTGCCCAACGTTCGCCCATCCTGTAGCATCAAACAATAGAACTGATCAATGCTGTGAAGACACTGCTGCGCAAAGCAGAATTCCTAAATGCCATTACATAGCTTGCGGGGATGGACTCCCGCATTCTGAAGAATGAACTATGTTATCTAATCTCATCTGTAGACAATTGCAACTTCTTTGATTCAACCGTAGATTTCTTTCAGAATTGCAGATTGTTGCGATGCTCTTTCGCCAGCACTTACTTCCATTGGCGCACATTGAAAATCTGAGATGCTTCCGCTACTATTGGACGGATAGGTTTTCACGTTAACGGTGGCAAGTTGTTGAGTTGCGAAACGGTATACTACATCTGAATATAACTACTGGTATAATTGAATATATTTCGGAGAAACAGATAGAGGATAAGGAGAATAGTTTGCTTAGCGTCTTCGGAAGATCAAAAGCGCCCCCTCTTTATGGTGACTTGGCTTCATTCTTTTCACGACTCACGCGGAACTACTTTGGATAGGCTAACCTTTCGGACTGGCCCCGTATTCGGGCTGCGCAAGATGGAGGAATAGACCGTGCCAAATAAAATGGAACGCTTCACACAGCGGGCGCGGCGTGTACTGAGCCTGGCGCAAGAAGAGGCGGAACGCCTGCAGCATCACCAGATCGGAACCGAGCACCTGCTTCTCGGTTTGATGCGCGAAGACGGCGGCGTCGCCGGACGGGTGCTGCGCGATTTGGGCTTGGATCAGCGGCGCGTTGAAGAACTGGTGTCGCGCTTGTCCACCGCCGACGAGCGGACCAGCGCCTCGCAGTTGGACTTGTCGCCCGGTACGAAGAAAGTGCTGGAGCTGGCAGTCGACGAGGCGCGCCGAATGGGCCACCATTACATCGGCACGGAGCATCTGCTTCTCGGCTTGGTCCGGCAGCAGGAAGGCATCGCGCTGGATGTGCTGCGACGGCTGGGCGTCAGCCCCGAAGAAGTGCGCCGGCAGACCAGCAAAGTGCTGCAGGAAAGCCCGGTGCAATCCGCGCAAAAGGCGCACGATCGCCACGCCAGCAAGCAATCGCGCAAAGACAGCACGCCCTTGGTGGATCAGTTAGCGACCGACTTGACCAGCCTGGCTGAAAATGGCAAGCTCGACCCGGTCGTCGGGCGCGAAATGGAAATCGAGCGCGTCATTCAAGTGTTGAGCCGCCGACGCAAGAATAATCCGGCGCTGATCGGCGAACCGGGCGTTGGCAAGACAGCAATCGTCGAAGGCTTGGCGCAGCGCATCGTTGAAGGCGATACGCCCAAGCCACTATTGCGGAAGCGCGTTCTTCAACTGGATGTGGGTTCGCTGGTCGCCGGCACCATGTATCGCGGTCAATTTGAGGAGCGCCTCAAGCGCGTTATCGAGGAGCTCAAAGCCTCCGATACCATCCTGTTTATAGACGAAGTGCATATGCTAGTGGGCGCGGGCTCAGCCGGCAGCAGCGTAGACGCGGCCAATATCCTCAAGCCGGCGCTGGCGCGTGGCGAATTGCAGTGCATCGGCGCTACGACGCTGGACGAATATCGCAAGCATATTGAAAGCGATGCTGCCCTCGAGCGAAGATTCCAACAGATACAAGTGGCGGAACCAACGATAGAAGAAACAATCGAAATCCTGCAAGGCATCAAATTCCCTTATCAAGATCATCATAATGTCGAAATCACCGATGACGCCATTGAGACCGCTGCGAACTTGTCCGCGAGGTACATACCCGACCGTTTCCTCCCCGATAAAGCCATCGACCTGATTGACGAAGCGGCCGCCCGCCTGCGAATGTATAAGAGCCCGGAGGCCGCTGCCGTACGCCGCGTGATGGATGAGCTGGAAGAGATACACGAAGATATCGAGCTGGCCGAGGACGCGGGCGAGCCGGACGAAGCGGCGACGCTCGAATTGCGCCGCGAATCGCTGGATGCCAAGTTAGCGGACTTCCGCATGAACTGGAATGAAGAGACGGGACAGCCGCGATTGCTGGGCGACGATATCTCCGAAGTGGCGGCTATGTGGACCGGCATCCCGGTCACGCGGATCGCCAACGAAGAGAGCGAGCGACTGATGGAGATGGAAGACAAGCTGCACGAGCGCATCATCGGGCAGCACGAAGCCATCGTGTCCATCAGCAAGGCGGTCCGACGCGCCCGCGCCGGCTTGAAAGATCCGCGCCGTCCCATTGGCTCTTTCATGTTCCTGGGGCCCACCGGCGTCGGCAAAACCGAACTGACCAAGGCGCTGGCGGAGTTTCTTTTCGGCAGCGAGAACGCGCTAATTCAACTCGATATGAGCGAGTTTATGGAGCGGCATTCTGTAGCCCGCCTCGTGGGCGCGCCTCCCGGCTATGTTGGCTATGAAGACGCCGGTCAGTTGACCGAAGCGGTGCGCCGCCGCCCCTACAGCATTATCGTCTTCGACGAGGTGGAAAAGGCGCATTCGGAAGCCTTCAACATGCTGCTGCAAGTCATGGAAGAGGGCACGCTAACCGATGCGCGGGGGCGCCGCGTCGACTTCCGCAACGCGATGATCGTGATGACGAGCAACGTAGGCGCCGAGTTGATCAAACCCAATTCCGGCCTGGGCTTCAATACGCAACTGGATTCCGACAAGCTTGACGACGAACAATATGAAGACATGAGCCGCAACGTGACCGACAAATTGCAGCGGATGTTCCGGCCGGAGTTCCTAAACCGCGTGGACGCGACCATCATTTTCCGCTCGCTGACCCGCGACGAGATTCGGCAGATTGTCGACCTTGAATTGAATAAAGTGCGCGAACGCCTGCTTGAACACGCCATAACGCTGGAAGCCAGCGACGGCGGCATCAACTGGCTGGCTGATAATGGCTACAACCCGGAATTTGGCGCCCGGCCTCTGCGCCGCCTGATTCAGAACGAAGTCGAGGATAGCCTGTCCGATGGCATCCTTTCGGGCGAATTCGGCTTGGCCAGCGTCATACGCATTGACGTGGACGAAGACGGCGGCTTGACGATGTACACGGTCGAGGAAGAAGAAGTCGCAGACGAGCTCGAAGCGCAGGTATAAGCGGGCATGCGAATGGCGCATCGCCTCAAGTCCTCTGTCATGAATCTAGGCAGCAGGCGTCCGCACGCCTGGCCCTTTCTTGTTATCTTGTCGCTTCTTCCACTCTTGCTTATCGTACATTTGGGCAGCCATAGCAGGTTGGCGGATGACGATTTCTGCCATTTGACCGCTGGGCTGGAGTTCGGTCCTTGGGGCAACGTCCTCTATTGGCGAAGCTCATTGAACGGAAGCTATAGCTTCTATCTCTTACACGGGTTGTTCGCGCCGCTGGATGTGCGGGCTCCCGGAGCCTCTGCTATGATTATTGTCGCAACCTGGCTTTTCGGTATCATCGGACTGATCGTATATGGAATCCGTCTACTTGGATGGCAAAAATTGCCACTGACGAAAATAACCATTCTGGCTGCCGCATTGGTGTGGCTCTCCATTAATGGGCTTCCTTCGCCACTTTCATTATTCTGGTTTTCAGCCTCGCTTCGCCATACGTTTCCAATCGCGATTTTGGTGATCGCATTGGCTGCCTGCTCTGCAGCCGCGCCTCGGGTTAGGTCGCGCCGAAGGTTAGCGACCGCTTGTGTAATCTTCGCACTGGTTGCCTTCGTTAACGCAGGCATGGCCGAAACATTCGCCGTCGTGCAACTGTTGCTTCTCACTTCCTTGCCGATTGCAATATATGCGATGCTACCAGCGGCGATCAAGCGCTACAGCCTTTATCTTGGCGCATCTGGTTGCGCCGCGACAGTCTTGGCGCTCTTGATGATGATGACCAGCCCAGGAGTCGCTAGAAGACTGGCGATGTACGAGGTAAGGGAGCCCTTTGCGTTGCGCATGTCTTCGCCTATTTTGCCGAAGGTTTTTGAGCAATATCTATCAATCTTGATGGCACCGGAAATGATAACGGCTTTTGTGGGAATGATTTTTACTAGCCTGTTTCTCTTGCTAGTGGTCCAGCGCCCGGCCAATACTTCGCCGATCCGAAAGCCATTTCAACTTGGCCTGTGCCCGCTCTTGATTTGCCTGCTTGCCCAGTTGGCGCTCTTGCCGCTCGTGTGGACTCATCAAAGCGACAACCCGCTTGTGTTCGGTCGCTTTAGCCCCGCCTACATTTGCGTAGTCGCTACGCAATTTCTTCTATTGCTGAGCCTGGCGGCAATCATCCTGGCGCGGCCAAGGATAAACTTTCTATTGCTGAACAAACCCACATACTGGGTGGCAATTCCTATTCTCACACTGGGTTTGATTCTCTTCTTGTTCAGCTTAACCCAACTTCGAAGCATCAATCCTCGCGCCGCGACCTATATATCGTGCAGCATATTTCTATTCCTGCTCGTACTACTGTGGCTATTTTATTCTTTCTCGATAGCGGCCGAAAAGAGTCATATTTTTGCAGCTGCAATCCGGATGATCCTTATCATGGTCGCGTGCTCCTTGTCACTTGTGGTCCTTAACTATATGATTGGTGGGCGTCAGTTCCTTTACAACTTATCCTTCGTGTCATTTGCCGTTGCCTTTTCCGGATTCATTTGCGGCATCTCGCTTGGCATTGCGATCAACCAGGCAAATTTCGCCGCGCCCGCCGTCCATCCAATCCGCGTGCTCGCGTATGGAAGCGCCATTGTCGCCTTTGCGATCTGGCTTGGAATTCTGATCGGCTACGCCAGGAACATTCCGCGATTCGAGCAGTACTCACACGCTTGGGACGAGCGGCATCAATTGATTTTGTCCAATCGACTAGGAGGAGTGTTGATGACAGAAGTCCCCCCGCTGGCAATAGACTTGCCGAGCGTTCTTGGCTATCGCGGGCGAGATGACTATTGGCAGAGTCCATGCGCGTCCGCTGAAATCACCGCATTAATTGAGGCAAGATATCGAGCGTAAAAATTGATGACGTTCGGAAGCCCCTTTGTAGATTTTACACAGTGAGTCCTTGTATAGTGTTGGAATAGATGGCGCGCCCGAGATTGAAGCGCAGGTCTAGCTTCGCCACTGGCGGATGGGGTCATGCCGATATGTTCTGGAAACCTTCGTAGCGTGGCGCGAATGCTGCGAGACCATTGGCTGGCGCTGTGTTTGCTGCCATCCTGTTTGCCGCTACTCGTTTTTGCCTACCTTGGGACATTTTCGCGTATCATCGCTGACGACTACTGCTTTTTCGGCACAGGGCAGGACCTCGGCGCCTGGGAAAGTGTGCTTCACTGGCGAGCAAACTGGAATGGCCATTATTCAAACGTTTTTCTCCATGGCTTAATTGCCCCGGTCGGTACCGATGCTGTCCGCATTTTCCCGGCATTAATCATTTTACTTTGGCTATTTGGGTTTTTCTTTCTCGCCCAAAGAGCGCTGTCATGTGCAGGAGTCGAGAAACAACGCATTACCATTGTTGTCGCGCTTGCTGGCGCGCTGGTATCCACCACGATCAACGCGTCGTTTTGGCAGCAGGTGATTTTCTGGTATGCCTCCAGCGTACCATACAGCTTGCCCTATGCGCTTCTGACGATTTACGCCGGCTTGATTTGGGAATTGGTGATCAGAAATGAGGGGCAAAGGCTGCCTAAGCCGCTGATTGCCGCGAGCGCCCTCTTTTGCTTCTTGAACGCTGGTTTCGCCGCATTGTACATGGTTGTCCAATTGGGGATATTCACGCTGGCGATGCCGGCAGCGCTGGCTTTCGTTCCTGAGCGGGCGCGCCGGCATGTGATGATCATCATCGGCAGCGGGTGGCTCGCGACGATCGCCAGCCTATTAGTCCAGTTGAGCGCGCCCGGCGTCGCGATACGCGCCGATGCAATTGCGGCAAAATGGGGCGTCCCCGACCGTTCGCTGAGCTCACTTCTTTCTCGTACCGCGGAGGAATTATTCGCGGCAGCTCATGCACCGGAATTGCTTGCCGGTATCCTTATTATGTTGGCGCTGGGCATGCTGCTGGCTTTGACGATCCGTCTAAGGGATCAGCCATTGAATCGCTTGCCCTTTCGTTTGTCGCGCGCAGCCCTTGTGCTCGGCCTCGGCATTCAACTGCTATTCCTTCCCTTGCTCTGGACGTATACGAGCGATTTGCCGCAACTACTCGGCCGCTTCAGCAGCGGTTATGCGAGCGTCATCGTTGTCAATGCCAGTCTCATTTTGATCTTCGCGCTCTTGGCGCTTGCGGTACATCGAATCAACGCAATGCTGCTAGCGCAGGACGGAGCTTGGCTGATCGTCCCCATTGCAACGATGCTGATTGTCGCCATGCTGTTCGCCATGACGCAGGTTCGAAGTATTCATTGGCGAGCATCCGCATACCTCTTCTTCACGATTCAACTATTGCTTCTTGTATTGGTACCCCCCCCGCTGCCTGCCGCAAAGTCGCGCCGATTCGCAGCCTTCGCAGTGTGGGCTTATGTCTCTGCATGGGCGGTGACTGCGCCTGCCGTGTTTGCCTCCGTCCACACGTTGCCAGTCGTGCCCGAACGGGTTTACACCGTCCCATTTGCTATGTCATTCCTGCTGAACGGCTTACTATGGGGTGTATTCCTAGGATTCGCTATCCGTCGCTACAAGCTGTCAACGTTAATCGGCAACTATGGATTGCGGCTGATGCAAATGCTCTGTCTCGTCCTGCTCTTGGTAATCAGCATCGGCATCGCGATTGGTCAGGCTGGGCATGTACCGCTCCTCGCTGGTTACGCTGAAGAGTGGGACGAAAGGCATCGCGAAATCGTCACACAGTTGAAAATGGGCGAAGAAGCCTTTGTCGTCAAGCCGCTGAAGACAAATCTGCGAGAGTTCATGCGCCAAAATGCCAGCGGCATGCCATGTTCGGAAGACTATTTTCACGCCGAAGTGCTGGTGACTGACTAACGAAAACCTGCTCGTCCGGCTAGCCCCATCGTCGAATCCAGGTATGCAACGGCCAAGCGGACGATACGCTAATTCGACAGTCCTCCGATTAAGAGATTTGGGCGCGCTCATTCCCGCCGTTGGAGGTGGTTCTTTATGAATGCGAGATCATCCAGCACCAGCGTCAGAAGCTCTTCCGTGCGGTCCGCTCGCTTTTCAAGACTGTCCATGCGCGTTTCAAGGTTGCCCATGCGCGTTTCAAGGTTGTCCATGCGCGTTACAAGCTTCGCCAGCAGCTTGGTATTTTCCGTAAGCAGCCGCATCATTTCTTGCTGGCTCTCGAACATGGCGCTGGAAAAGCGCTCGAAATGGCGGAAGCGCAGTTCCGTCAGTTCATCAAGTCTCTCTCGTTCCATACGCCTCTCCCGTTGACGTCAGCCTTTGCAAGACTATGGTAGCAGATGTTTCGATTGCGTACAAACAGAAAGAGGACCGCCAAGCGACAGTCCTCTAATGTCGTTTCGTTTTTGGCTTTGAGCCGGCTTACATCATGCCGCCCATGCCACCCATGCCGTCCATGCCGCCGCCGGGCATCGGCGGTTCTTCCGGCACATCGGTGATCAGCGCTTCGGTGGTCAAGATCATCGCGGCGATTGAAGCGGAATTCTCAATCGCGCCGCGGGTTACCTTGGCCGGATCGGGAATGCCGGCGTCGATCATGTCGCCGTATTCACCATTCATGACGTTGAAGCCGACGCGGTGGTTGCTGTCGTCATCCTGTGCCCGGCGCACATTCTGGATGATGACCGCGCCATCTTCGCCAGCGTTGGCCGCAATCTTGCGCATCGGCATCTCGAGCGCGCGGCGCATGATGGTCACGCCGGTATTCTCGTCGCCGAGGTCCATGCTGACGCCGTCCAGCGAGCTCATCGCGTTGATCAAGGCGACGCCGCCACCCGGTACGATGCCTTCTTCTACCGCGGCGCGGGTCGCGCTCAAGGCATCCTCGACGCGGTGCTTCTTCTCTTTCAGCTCGGTCTCGGTCGCGGCGCCGACGCGGATGACAGCCACGCCGCCACTCAGCTTGGCCAGGCGTTCCTGCAGCTTTTCGCGATCGTAATCGCTCGAGCTGGCGTCGATTTCGCGGCGGATCTCTTCAATTCGGCCCGCGATCCCGCCTTCTTCTCCGGCGCCGTCAACGATGACGGTGTCGTCCTTTGTGCTGACGACTTTCGCCGCCCGCCCCAAATCCTGCACGGTAACACTATCCAGCTTGCGGCCCGTCTCCTCGCTGATGACGGTTCCGCCGGTCAAAACCGCGATGTCGCGCAGCATCGCTTTGCGCCGATCGCCAAAGCCGGGCGCCTTTACCGCCAGCACGTTGATCGCGCCGCGCAGTTTGTTGACGACCATGGTCGCCAGCGCCTCGCCGTCAACATCTTCGGCGATGATTACCAACTCGCGTTTGCCGATCTGGTGCAGCTTCTCCAGGATCGGAATGATGTCCTGCGCCGCGCTGACCTTCTTGTCGTGGATCAGGATGTACGGTTCTTCAATGCTGGATTCCATCGTCTCGCTGTTGCTGACGAAGTAGGGGCTGATGTAGCCACGATCGAATTGCATACCCTCGACGTATTCGGTCTCGAATTCCAGCCCGCGGCTTTCTTCGACCGTGACGACGCCGTCTTTGCCAACCTTGTCCATTACTTCGGCGATCAGATCGCCGATTTCCTGGTCTTGCGCCGAAACGCTGGCGACATTGGCGATTTCGTCTCTGGTTTCGATCGGGGTCGATTGTTCCAGGATATTGCCGGCGACGATGTCGGCGGCGTGGATGATCCCGCGTTTCAGCAGCATCGGGTTGGCGCCGGCGGCTACATTCTTCAGCCCTTCGCTGACGATCGCCTGCGCCAAAACCGTGGCGGTGGTGGTGCCATCGCCAGCGATGTCGTTGGTCTTGGTGGCGGCTTCCTTCAGCAACTGCGCGCCCATGTTTTCGTACGGGTCTTCCAATTCGATCTCTTTGGCGACGGTGACGCCGTCGTGGGTCACGGTCGGAGCGCCAAATTTCTTGTCGAGCGCGACGTTGCGGCCCTTGGGGCCGAGGGTCGTGCTGACCGC
>JAPOYT010000220.1:17696-19325 GCA_026706445.1 Chloroflexota bacterium | reverse complement strand
GGCTTCACCACAGAGGAATCGAGGAAACACAGAGGGCACAGAGGGATGGATTGTTGGAACTCAATCGACACTGCAAGGGCGATTTGCTAGCTATTTCGGTGGTCAGTGTCTACGCTACCCGGGCGCGCCGGTAAAAATCCCGCTTGCGCTGTAAATTGGCTGGAGACTTTGTCCCAGATTTGCTGTGTGTACGGGCGAGCGATCTGCAGTGTCGGCGGTCAGTGTCTACGCGACCTACGCGCAGCGGTGGCTCGCCCCAGCAGAACCCTGATTCAATTTCTGTTGCGTTAAACTGACACAGTTGCGGACAAGCCTTGTAGGGGCGACACACTGTGTCGCCCACGAAGATAGCCTATATTTTGCGGGCGATTCACAGAGTCGCGTAGACACTGACCGTCAATCGCCCCTACAGATTGCGAAAGTTGTGGGGAAAATAGTCAATGTCAGCGCCATTCCAATTTGAAGCGATTGCCCTCCCGTTATCATGCTCCCCCCAAGAGCCGCCTTTGTCCGTATGATATAATCCCTAGTAGCCAACCGTCCAACAGCGCGCGAGGACCTATGTTCCGAAACATCGTCAAGAAAGTATTCGGCGACCCAATGGAGAAGGCGCTCTCCAGCTATCAGGAGTCGGTAGACCAGATCAACGCGCTCGAGCCGGCGATGCAATCGCTAAGCGCTGAGCAGATGAAAGCGAAAACCGCCGACTTCAAGGCGCGGCTGGCGGATGGCGCCAGTTACGAAGACATCTTGATCGAGGCATTCGCCCTCGTGCGCGAAGCCTCCGTCCGCACTATCGGGCTGCGCCATTACGATGTGCAACTGATCGGCGGCATCGTCTTGCACGAAGGCCGCATCGCCGAGATGAAAACCGGCGAGGGCAAAACACTCGTCGCCACGTTGCCGCTCTATCTGAACGCCCTGGATGGGCGCGGCGCCCATCTTGTTACGCCCAACGACTACCTGAGCAAGCATGGCTTGCAATTCATGGGTCCGATTTATCACCTGCTGGGCCTCTCCGCCGCCGTCATTCAAAACACCGGCGGAGGACCCGATAGCGGCTCCTTCCTTTTTGATCCCGATTTCATATCCGACGACGCCCGCTATCAAAACCTGCGCCCGATCAGCCGCCGCGACGCCTATGCCGCCGATATCCTCTACGGCACCAATAACGAATTCGGCTTCGATTACCTGCGCGACAATATGGTCCTCGCGCACGAGCGCCTCGTGCAGCGCGAACTGCGTTACGCCATCGTCGACGAGGTCGATAACATTCTCATCGACGAAGCGCGCACGCCCCTGATCATTTCCGGTCCTTCAGACGAGCCCTCCGATTTCTATCGCCGCTTCGCTTCCATCGTCAAGCGGCTCAAAAAGAGCAGTGAAGACAGCGTCGAGCTGGAAGAACCCGATGGCGACTTCGTGCTCGATATCGGCGACCGCATCGTCTATCTAACCGAGCAGGGCGTGGAAAAGGTCGAAAAGGCGCTCGGCGCGCATCAACTCTATCACCCCGACAACGCCGAAATGCTGCCTTACCTCGATAATTGCCTGCGCGCGCAGACGCTTTATCAGAACGACAAAGAATACATCGTCCAAAAAGGCGAAGTGGTCATCGTCGATGATTTC
>JAPOYT010000220.1:0-17517 GCA_026706445.1 Chloroflexota bacterium | reverse complement strand
CATCACCATGGCGACCATCACCTTCCAGAATTTCTTCCGCATGTACGACAAACTTGCGGGCATGACCGGCACCGCCCTGACCGAAGCGGAAGAATTTGAAAAGACCTACGAACTCGATGTCGTGCCGATTCCAACGCATCAGCCGGTCATCCGCGCCGATGACAACGACCTCATCTACGTCAATGAAACATCCAAATGGAACGCCATCGTCGGCGCGATTCAGGAGCGCAACGAGCGCAAACAGCCCATCCTCGTCGGCACCGTCGCCGTCGAGACTTCCGAGCGCCTGAGCAAATATCTGGACAAAGCCGGCATCAAGCACGAAGTCCTCAACGCCAAGCAGCATGAAAAAGAAGCCGAGATTATCACCCAAGCGGGAAGACCCGGCGCCGTCACTATTGCCACCAACATGGCTGGGCGCGGCGTTGATATCCTGCTCGGCGGCAATCCCGAAGGCTTGGCGCGTCAAGCCTTGCGCCGTGGCGGCATTGACCTGACCGCCGCCACCAATGCGCAGTGGCAAAAAGCGCTGGCGGAAGCGGAAAAACTCGTGGCACGCGATCGCAAGGTGGTGCTCGACGCCGGCGGACTTTTTGTGCTCGGCACTGAACGCCACGAAGCGCGCCGGATCGACAACCAACTGCGCGGCCGCTCGGGCCGTCAGGGCGACCCCGGCGAATCCCGCTTTTACCTCAGCCTGGACGATGACCTGATGAAACGTTTCGCCAATGACAATGTCAAACGTCTGATGAAGACGGCCGGATTCCCCGAAAATGAAGCGATCCAGCACGGCATGATCAGCAAATCCATCGAGCAGGCGCAAATTCGCGTCGAAGGCCACAACTTTGATATCCGCAAGCGCGTCGTTGAATACGATGACGTCGTCAATCGCCAGCGCGAAATCATCTATGGGCAGCGTCTCGATTGGCTGCGAAAGGACGCCGAGCAGCTTCACGCCGATTATCTCGGCATGATCGAAGATCAAATCGCCGCCGCCGTCGAAGACGTCTTCGCCGCCGACCACGAAGGCGAACACCTTGAAGCCGGCGCCATGTATCAGCAGCTGGCGAGCACCGGTCTGCCACTGCCAGAATCCGTCACCGCCGAATCGCTCGACGAACTCGAACAGAACGAAGTCGCCGCCCATATCAGCGCTCACGCCGCCATTCTGCTGGAAGCGAAAGCGCAGCAATTGGAAGAGGCGCGCGAAGGGCTGACCGAAATAGCCGAACGCCAAACGGTGATCCGCTCGCTAGATCACTTCTGGCAGCGCCACCTGACCGACCTCGATATCTTGCGCGAAGGCATCGGCTTGCAAGCGATCGCCCAGAAAGACCCGCTGGTTGAATATCAGCGGCAGGGCTTCCAGATGTTTCGCGTCGTCGAAGATACCTACCGCCAAATCGCTTCGCGTCAGATCTTCTTGGTGCAGCCCGCCATTGTGCAGACGCCGCAGCGCCGCCGCGAAATGCATGAGCACCGGCCCGAACTGCAAATGGGCAATACCGACCGACCGACACAGCAAACGGTGCGCAAAAGCAGCAAGCGCCCGGGCCGCAACAAGCCTTGCTGGTGCGGCAGCGGCAAGAAATACAAACACTGCCATATGCGCGAAGACAACCTGTCCGGCAAATTCCAGCAAGCCGGCTGAGTCCCGATGTTCAAAGTCGGCGATATCGAGGTCTATCTCTTCAATGACGCGACCGCCTATATGGACCCGGGCGGTCTCTTCGGCTTGGTACCGCGCGCTCTCTGGTCGCGCCGTTACCGCGCCGACGAACGTCGCCTGATCAAAACAGCCACGCATAATCTGCTGATTCGCGCCAGCGGCTTGAACATCATCGTCGACGCCGGCTTCGGCAATAGCCTGACGGATTCACAGCGCCGCTTTCTGCATATCGAAAACGCTGATGGTACGCGCAAGGGTTTGAACGCGCTCGGAATCGCCGCGGAGGCCATCGACATCGTCATCGATACGCATCTGCACGACGATCACTGCACCGGCAATTTCCGCCTTGCTGACGATGGATCGCGCGCGCCCGCCTTCCCCAAAGCCGAATACATCGTGCAGCGCCGCGAATATGAAGACGCGATAAATCTAAACGAGCGCACCCGCGCCACCTACCGTCCCGACAACTACGTCCCGCTGCATGAGTCAGGTCAATTAAGGCTGCTGGATGGCGATAGCGAGATCGCGCCCGGCGTATCGGCTTTGGCGACGCCCGGCCACACGCCCGGCCACATGAGCGTCCGCATCGAGAGCGCCAGCGAATCCGCCGCCTTCCTTTGTGACATGGCTTCGCTGGCTGTCCATTTCGAGCGCCTCGCCTGGATGTCCGCCTTTGATGTCGAGCCGTTGGTAACCCTGGAAACCAAACGCCGCTGGCAGCGCTGGGCGCTGGAAACCAAGGCGCTGCTCATCTTCCCCCACGACGCCCTCACGCCAGCAGGCCGCCTCAGCCTCGACGAACGTGACCGCCCCTTCGTGACACCCGAAAAAATCGTATTCGACAATCCATAATCCCCAAAACTACTACGTTGTAGGGGCGACCCTTGGGTCGCCCAAACAGATTCGACATATCCCTGCGGGCGAGACAAGTCTCGCCCCTACAGGCCGCTGGAATGGCGTGACATGTAATGGTTTAGAATGCCTCTCTGTAAACTCACTAAAACTCCGTGTAGAAGGGCTGTGTCTACGCGTCCCTCGGTGGTTAGGATAAAATTACTTACTTTCATTTATTTCTGTGCCTTTGCGGCAAATTATCACAGCCGCTCCGGCTGACACTGCGGACAAAAATGCGTCCCCCGCTGCGCCACCCGAATCTTGTTGATCGCTGTTCCGCAGCGGCGGCAGGGCAGATCCGTCCGGCCGTAAACAAAGAAGTGGTTCTGCGATCCGCCTTTATCGCCATCCGGCTTGCGGTACCAATTGATGCTCGCGCCTTCATGTTCGATGCCAGCGAGCAGCGCCTCCCGCACCGTCTGATGCAGCAGCTTTGCATCGTCATCTGTCAAGAGATTCACAGGCGTCGCCGGGTGTATTCCGGCGCGGAAAAGCGCTTCGTCAGCGTAGATATTGCCCACGCCCGCCAGAAACTCCTGCTCCAACAGCAGCGACTTGATCGCCCGCGTTCGTCCCCGCATCCCGGCGCGAAAGACCTCGGGCCTAAAGTCATCGCTCAGCGGCTCCGGTCCCAAATGGCTCAGCAGCTTGTCTACATCATCGGTCAGATAAACGCGACCAAATTTGCGCAGATCGGAAAATCGCAGCTGCCGCCCGCCATCGAGATCAAAACGCACATGCACCCAGCGATCGGCTTCCTGCGCTTCATCGGCATCGGTCACATAGAGCCGTCCCGACATCTTCAGATGAATGACCAGCGTGTCATGCTCAAGTGTGATGAGTATGTATTTGCCGCGCCGCCCCAGCGCCCGCACCCGTTGCCCGGTAATGCGCGCAGCAAACGCGTTTGGCTCGGGCGAGTGAATCGTCGGCGCCCAATCCTGCCACATGCCCACGATTCGCCGACCGATCAGCGGCTCGCGCAAGCCGCGCGCGACCGTCTCTACTTCTGGCAATTCAGGCATGGCATTTCAGCATTCCGGTTGGCATATCGACTTCTGCAAACAAGATGATTTATACCGACGATCCGCTCCGTCGAGTGCTATAATACGGCTGTCCTTCATCATTTGAAACCCGTAACGACCATCACAGCCAGCAAGGCCATGACAAGCGACTTCGTCCATCTCCACGTCCATAGCGAATTCTCCCTGCTTGATGGCCAAAGCAGGATCAAAGCGCTCGTCGAACGCGCCCGCGAATTGGAAATGCCCGCCCTCGGCATCACCGATCACGGCGTCATGTTCGGCGTCCTTGACTTTTACCGCGCCTGCCGCGAAGCCGACATCAAACCGATAATCGGCATGGAAGGCTACCTGGCGCGCCGCGGCATGACCGATCGCGATCCGCGCCTCGACCGCCACTCGTATCACATGCTGCTGCTGGCGAGAAACATGACCGGCTACCAGAACCTGCTTAAGATCGCTTCGGCATCCCAGCTCGATGGCTTCTACTACCACCCGCGCATCGACAAGGAATTCCTGGCGGCCCATGCCGATGGCATCATCGCCACCAGCGGCTGCCTCGCGGCTGAAATCCCGCGACTGGTTGCCAGCGGTGATGACCGTGCGGCGCGTGAGCAAATCGGCTGGTATCAAGACGTATTCGGCGTCGAGAACTTCTATCTTGAACTGCAGAGCCACGATATTCCAGCGCTGCATCAAGTGAATCGCTGGCTATGCGATTATCGCCGCGGCGGGCACAGCGATGTGCAATTGCTCGCCACCAATGACGTGCACTACGTCTACGAGGGCGATGCCGACGCGCACGACACCCTCCTCTGCATCCAAACCAGCTCCCTCAAATCCGATCTGGATCGCATGAAGATGGAGCCCTTCAACAGCTACCATCTCAAATCGGCCGCCGATATGCGCGCCGGTTTCGCTGAATTGCCGCCCGCGTTGATCGACGAAGCCTTTGCCAACTCGCTGAAAATCGCCGAAATGACCGATATCGATCTGGCGCCGAAGGGCTATCATCTCCCCGCCTTCCCCGTGCCAGTTGGCTATGACGAGCATACATACTTGCGCCATTTGATCGAAATCGGCATGGAGTGGCGCTTCGGCGCCGATTGGCGGGAAAACTCGGTCTTCACCGACCGCATCGAGCGCGAGCTTGACATCATCCACAGCATGGGTTTCGACGCCTATTTTCTGATCGTCTGGGACCTTTGTGAATTCGCCCGCCAAGCCGATATCTGGTGGAACGTACGTGGATCGGGCGCCGCCAGCCTGGTCGCCTTTGCCCTCGGCATAACCAATATCGACCCGATTGACAATGGCTTGCTCTTCGAGCGCTTCCTTAACCCCGGGCGCATCACCATGCCCGATATCGACCTCGATTATCCCGATGATCGCCGCGGCGAAATGATCGCCTACGCCGCCCAGAAATATGGCGAGGACAAAGTCGCCGCCATCATCACCTTCGGCACCATGGGCGCCAAAGCCGCTGTCCGTGATGTCGGGCGCGCGCTTGATGTCGATCTGGGCTTGATCAACCGCGCCGCCGCCATGATCCCGCAAGAAGCCCGCCAAAAGAAAATCCGCGAATACGTCGACGGCAATCCGGAATTGCTGGATCTGTACAACAGCGATGCCGAGTTGCAACGCGTCATTGATACCGCCATCGAACTGCAAGGCATGACCCGCCACGCCTCCACCCATGCCGCCGGCGTCATCATCGCCGACCGCCCGCTGGTGGACCTGGTCCCACTGCATCGCATCGCCGGCAAGGACCCGTCTGGCGGCGCGCTCAGCGCGGTAACGCAGTTTCCCATGGAGACCGCCGAGTACATCGGCTTGCTCAAGGTCGACTTTCTGGGCTTGTCAACGCTGACGATTATGCGCAAAGCCTGCGAACTCATCGCCCGTCACCGCGGCATCAGCTACACAATCGACAGCATTCCCTATCGACATGAAGAAGCTGCCAGCGACGAGCAGCGCGCCCTGCTTGATGAGGCCTTCGCAATGATGGGGCGGGGCGAGACTGTCGGCGTCTTTCAGGTGGAATCTGGCGGCATGCAGCAGATGCTGCGCCAGATGCGCCCGCGCGTCTTCGAAAACATCGTCGCCGCCATCTCGCTCTTCCGCCCCGGCCCCATGGAATTCATCAAACAATATTGTGACCGTATGCACGGCGACGAAGCGATCACGACCCTGCATCCCAAGCTTGAGCCAATCCTCAGCGAAACCTACGGCATTATCGTCTACCAAGAACAAATCATGGAAATCGCCGGCGCGCTCTTCGGCTATGAGCTCGGCGAAGCCGATCTCATGCGCAAAGCTGTCTCCAAGAAGCTGCCGGCCGAACTCAACAAACATCGCGCGATCTTCATCGAGCGCGGTCCCCAATACGGCATCGACGAAGAAACCGCCGAAGATATCTTCGACATGATCGCTTTCTTCGCCAATTACGGCTTCAACAAAGCCCATGCCGCCGACTATGCCGTTATCACCGTGCAAACCGCCTACCTCAAATGTCACTACCCGGAAGAATATATGACCGCTCTGCTCAGCGTGCAGCGCGACGACCTGGCCAAAGTGTCGACCTTCCTGGAAGAATGCCGCCGCTTGAACATTTCCATCCTGCCGCCAGACGTCAATTTCAGCCAGTTGGACTTCGACATTGAGACAACCGAAGACGGCCAGCGCTCAATTCGCTTCGGGCTGGGCGCGGTCAAGAACGCCGGCGCCAGCGCCCTGGCTGAGTTTATCGACCAACGCGGCGAGGCGCCCTTTAGTAGCCTGGCCGACTTCTGCAAACGGGTCGATATGCGTAAACTGGGCAAGCGATCGCTCGAGAGCCTGATCAAGGCGGGCGCTCTGTCCGCCTTCGGCGCGCGCGCGGCATTGCTGGCGGCGCTCGATGGCATCGTTAGTTACAGCAGCAATTATCATCGCGACCAGGAAGTTGGCCAAATGGTGATGTTCGGCGCGGGGGCGGCTGATGATGAAAACCTGCTGCGAGATTACAGCCATGTCAAAGAAACGAACGCGCGCGAGCTGCTGAGATGGGAAAAAGAGCTGCTGGGCTTTTACCTCAGCGGACGCCCGGTTGATCGTTACCGGCGGCAATTCGAAGGGCAAAACCTGAACAGGATCGCCGATCTCATCAGCCCAGCGCAGACCAAGCCGGAAGCGGTTCGCGTCGCCGGCGAAGCAACCGACCTGCGCAAAATCACCACCCGCAAGGGAGAATTGATGGCTGTGCTAAGTCTCGAAGACTGGCACGATAGCGCTGGTGTAATTGAGGTCGTGCTTTTCCCTCGGACATACGCCAAAGCCGTCGACGCCTTTGCCGAATGGAACGCCGCAGATCCCTCCGCCCCCAGAAGCTTGGACGAGGGCGAAATCTTGCTGATCAAGGGCCGCTACGACGAAAGCCGCGGCGATCCGCAGATTATCGCCGACAGCATCCGTCTCGATTTCAGCGCAAGCGCCGACGAGAATATCCGCGATACCTTCGACGAGATGGAACCCCAATGGGCGGAAAACGGAGGCGAGCCGAGCGAGGCCATCAATGCCGCGCTGGATTATGAGCCCTCGCCGAATATCGACGAGCTTCCACCTGCGCCGTCTCCGCCGGATGACTTGGAACCGGTGGAGGCGCCGTCAAGCGGACCGATTCTTGATGAGCGCCACGTTGAACCCGCAGCTAAGACGGAAGACGAACCCGAATGGGTAAATGGCGATGGCTGCCTGCCTTTGCCCAGCGAAGAGCAGCGCGAAGAAAAGACGCCGCGCACAATTTCTGTCATGCTGTTGACATCGGATGACGCGCAGAAAGATCGGCGAAAGCTTCAGCATATCCACAACACCTTGGTCTCATACCCGGGCGTCGACCGCTTCCGCATCGTGATTATGCGCGATGCCGACTCGACCCCACTCGACTTCCCCAAGGCGACAACGAATATCTCCGAAGCGCTGCAAAACGATCTGATCGCAATCGTCGGCAACGCTGAATTCATCGAAATCATTCAAGCGCCGAGTTAAGGCATCGCCTTTCACCGCCAACCGCTTTACCTCCCCTTAACGCTTACCTATTTGAAGACCAAGGCAAAACTGTTTAGAATACGTAGCAAGTCGGCTTGCCGAGCTCCGCTGCAAGTTTGCGCGCTTGGGTGGCAGGCCTAGGAGGATACCGCCTCAATGAAACGCATCGCCGTCATCACCAGCGGTGGCGACGCGCCCGGTATGAACGCGGCCGTCCGCGCTGTGGTGCGCTGCGGGCTCGATCACGGCGTTGAAGTCTATGGCATTCGGCAAGCCTACCAGGGACTGCTCGCCGGTGATATGGCGCTGCTTAGCAGCCGCGAGGTGAGCGGCATCCTGCAACGTGGCGGCACGGTATTGCAAACCGCCCGCAATGAGGAGTTCAAAACGGCGCAGGGCCAGAAGAGGGGCCAGCGCCGGCTCAATGAAAACGGCATTGAAGGCGTCATCGTCATCGGCGGCGATGGCAGCCTGCGCGGCGCGCTGGCGCTGCACAAGATGGGCGTGCCGGTCATCGGCATCCCCGCCAGCATCGACAACGACATCTGGGGCACCGATACCAGCATCGGCGTCGATACCGCCCTCAATACGATCCTCGACGCGGTCGACCGCCTGCGCGACACCGCTACCTCGCATAATCGCGCTTTTGTCGTCGAAGTGATGGGGCGCGACTGCGGTTATCTCGCGGTGATGGCCGGCATACTCGGCGGCGCCGAGATCGTCGTCACGCCGGAAAACGGCGTCACCATGAACGAAATCGCCGTCTCGCTGGAAGACGCCTATATCCGCGGCAAGACCCACGCCATCGCTGTCTTGGCTGAAGGCGCCCCCTACCAAGGACCGGCGCTGGCTCATTACCTCGAGCAGAAACATATCGGTTTCGAAATCCGCTTGACCATCTTGGGCCATACCCAGCGCGGCGGCAGCCCGACCGCTTTTGACCGGCTCCTGGCCACGCGCATGGGCGTCTACGCGGTTGAATTGCTGCTCGGCGGCGAGACCGGCATGATGGTAGCGCGCGTCGGACGCGAGCAAACGCCGATTCCCCTCGAAGAAGCCACCGCCCGCACGCGGCAGATTACGCCAGAGTATTTCGATCTTGCCCGCATTCTCTCACGTTAATGGGTCGGCAACATCGACCAGCTCGCAGCCCAACAGCTCGACCAAAGCAGCAGCCTCAACCCGCAATTGCAGGCCCCGCTGCCCGGCGCTGATGACGATATGCTCCAGCGCTTCCGCCCGCCGATCGAGGTAAACATCCCAACGCTTATGCATCAGAGCCAAGGCGCTGATGCCGCCCACCTGCAATCCTGTCAGCCGCTCGGCATCGGCATGCGCAGCCAGCGCCACCTTCTTCTCGCCCAGCGCCTTCGCTAGTCGTTTGAGATTCAGCCGCCTATTCGACGGCAGCAAAACCAATACCGGCTTTCTCGCTGAAGGCGCCTCCGCCACCAAAGTCTTGAAGACTTCTTCAGCGCCAAAGCCGACCGCTTCCGCTACCAGCGCCGCATCGCGGATCGTCTTGTCATAGCGATGAACTTCATACAAAACGGAGTTGGCTTCGAGCAGCCGCATCGAATTGAGTTTCTTGACCTTCGCCAATTTCTTCGTCTTTCTCGCTAATCGCCTATTGACGGCTCATATTGCCGCTTCGCCAGACGCGCCATGATCCCCGGCGCGATGACGCCGCCAGCCAGGACCAGTCGGTCGAAATAGCGCAGGATCACCCGCCTCGGCTTGTGCCCCGCCGCGCGCGCGATAGCCGCCGCCGCTTCTTCCGCGCTCATCGTCGGCAGACCGCCGCGGACTTCCGCGCTCGATCCCAGCCGATGCTGATTGAATTCGCTATGCGTCCGCCCAACCAGCACATCGGTCACGGCAATATTATCGTCTTCCAACTCCAGCCGCAGCGAACCAGCCAAACTGGAGACGAATGCTTTGCTGGCGGCGTAGGTCGCGGTGTAGGGCGTGTGGACGCCAGCGACTATAGACGAGACGATCAGTATATGACCGCCGCCGCTAATCCGCATCGCCGGGACGCAAGCGCGCACGCTATGCAGTACGCCATCGATATTCGTCCGCAGCACCGTCTCGATATGTCTCCAGTCCGCTTCGGCAACCGCGCCATGTTGCCCGATGCCCGCGTTGGCGACCAGGACATCCAGCCGACCGAAGCGCGCCAGCGTCTGCTCCACCGCTGCTTCGACCGCCTCCGAATCACGCACATCGCCAACGACGGCGAGAAACTCGCCATGCGGCGAGGGCAGGGCGATAATCTCGTCTCGCAGGCTTTCAAGCCGCTCCGCCCGCCGCGCCATCCCGCAGACATCGCAGCCCGCTCGGGCAAAGGCGATCGCCGCCGCCCGCCCGATCCCGCTCGACGCGCCTGTGATGAAAACGATTTGTCTTTTCACGTATGGCGCCACCCTCCTGAAATGAAAGAGATCATGTGACTGCTTCCCTTCATTGAATTCATCGGTGGTCTCAGTGCTCTCGGTTTCTTCGGTGGTCAATTTAAGAATCCCGCCTTCGCACGACATCCAAGCCAAGTATATCACCGCCTGCGGCGAAGCTGTTTCCGCACGTCCCAGCGCCGAATGTTAGGTAGTGTATCCATTTCGGTTGAATTTCAAATCAGTCGCGGAATCCCTTTAGTTGCTAGCATGCGGAAGCTGTAGGGGCGAGCCGGCGGCTCGCCCTAAATCGAGAAAAACAAAGGCTTCGGGCGAGCCACCGGCTCGCCCCTACAATTCATCATCATTTTGGGTGAGGGAAGTAGAGCAAGGATTCGAAGCAAACCGCAACAATTTCAACCGAGTTCGATACACTACCCAAATACTAAGGATTTGACGCCCAAATGGCGATTCGTTACCATATCCTTAACCTTCAGCATAATCACGCTATCCGCCGCCAATCACAGCGCCAGCGGCGCCTGGACTTCTCAATCAAGTAAGAAAAAAGCAGGCATGGCTGCCGACGACAATAAACGAAAAAAGCAGAAGGAACTCCTCCCCACCGATCCCATGGCCGAAGCGGGACGCTTAATCTTCGCCCGGCAAATCCGCCGAATGCTGAGCCATGAAGCCGGCAGCCGAACCGGCGCCGACATCGAATCGGTGCATCAGATGCGCGTCGCCATCCGGCGCATGCGCAGTCTCTTCAACCTCATCGGCGCGCATTATCGGCCCAAGACGACGGCGAGATTTGAGCGCGGCTTGCGTCAAACGGCGCGCGCATTGGGCGCCATCCGCGATCTCGATGTCCTGATTCTTGATCTACAACATTATCAAGAAACGCTGTCCCCTGACGATCAAGCCGTCCTGGCGCAGGTGGTCTCCATGCTGGATGCGCGGCGCGGCGCTTGTCGCGTTCGTCTCAATCAGCTGCTGGATTCAAAACGATATGCCCGTTTCATCCGCGCTTTCCAGCGCTTTGCCAAGCGGCCGGGGAAAGGCGCCCGCCGTCTGAAACGAAGCGAGGCGCCCCATCAGCTGCGTCACGTACTGCCCCTGCTGCTGCATGAGCGGCTGGCTCGCGTCAGAGCCTACGATACGGTATTGCCCGCCTCTGACGATGCCATACTGCATGCCCTGCGCGTCGAATACAAGCAGCTCCGCTATGCGCTGGAATTCTTCCAGCCGATCCTCGGACGCTCCGCCGGTTATTTTCTGAAGCAGGTGAAGGAGATGCAGGAGATACTCGGCCGCATCAATGACATCGCTGTATTCACGGGCTATGTCAGTCGGCTCAATCAACTGAGGCCAGAGCAGTCCGCCGTTCTGAACGGCTATGTCGCGGCGAGGAAGGACGAGTTGGTCGTCTTGCGCGAGCGGTTTTACGATGATTGGGCGCGTTTCAACAGCCGCGCGGCGCAGCGCAAATTCTCCGATTCGCTCCTGATTTTGCGCTAGCCTTAGTTCCGCACTTCGTGCACGCTGGCTAGCACGAAGAAGTCACCGGCGGCTCGCCAGTCGATCGCCAGCGGCAGAAAGCGCTCCGCGAGCGGATCCCAAACGCCGAGTGAGAATATATATCGGTCGCCCGGCGGGACATTCGCATCCAGACGCAGGACTTGGCGATCGCTGATGAATTCGTCAACCTCCCAATGGATCGTCGAATAATCGCCATGCCGATGCCCGGCCGTCTGCAAGTCCCATTCTTGCACGACCTGCTTCGTATCCATGTCCTGCATGCGAAGCGCAAATTCGAAATCGCGCTCAAGAGGAGCTAATGCGCGCCAGGTAAAATCAAAGGTTATCGGCGTGTTTGTGAGGAGGACTGGCGGGTAGCCTCCGTAGTTGTAGATGCGGATGAGCTCGTCGAATACAATGTTGAACTCGTTTCGTTTCTCCGATTGGTGGTGCGGCGGCAAGCTGTAACGTCGGCCTGGCTCATTCGATTCGTACAATTCATAACTGAAAGTGCCATCAAAGTGCGCTCGCGCGCTCTTAAAGAGGTCTTTCCTGCCCAGCGCGGAGACGAGTTGCGTCTCCTTTGGGCGAATACCGGCGTCGTGATAGGCCTCCCGCGCCTTCGCCCCATAAATGAAATGAGTCGCGCCCGAGACTTCATATTCGTCGAGCGTCGTTAGCGGCCGATCGATGATCTGCATTTGCGGGAAAAAGAAGGGCAGCCGCTCTTCACCCGGCGCCAGCACAATTGGCGCAGTCCCCGTTTCGCGCGCGAAGTCTTCCAGCCCGAAGACCGCCTCCAGCAATGAGGGATTGAACACCTGATACTTCCGTACGTCGCTGTCCAGCTTGTCATCCAACATCCAGATTGACGACCAGCTTACATCGGTCGCGACGGCAAGGATCCCCGGCAAGCTGAGGCAGCATAGCGCCAGATGATAGCCGCGCCGCGTTTTGGCGCTCCAGCGCCGTATTCGTTCTGGCGCCAGCAGCATCGAAAGGGCGATCGCTGTCGGCAACAATAACAGCGGCCAGACCGCGAAGCCGAGCCGATAATGATAGCTGTACGCGTAAAACAAGGTGACGAAATACGGCAGCGCCAGCAGCAGCGCCCAAGCGCCGACGCCTAGCATGCGCCTGAATGACGGCTGCATCGGCGACATCCGCTTTTGCGCGCGCAGACTGTATCCGCTCATCGCCAGCCCGACCGCGATTAAAATCGTTTCCGCCGTGGTAATGGCGCTCGCTGGCGGATCGACGCGCTCCGGGAATAGGCGCGGATTCGAAGCCGACAGACCGGCCAGCAGCAGCAGGATGCCGGTCGCGCCGAGTGCGACATCGCCCCGTTTCAGCTTGAGCCGAAGCGCCAGCGCAAGCCACGCGACGATTGCCGCGAGCGCCAGCGGCGCCAGAATATCGCCATTTCGCAGCGCCCGCGTCAGCCACAGCGCCTTGGGCAGCGTGACCGCGTCGTGTCCCAGCGCTAAATTGCGCAGATACCAGATCCCGCCCAAGGGGATGCAAGTCAGACCCGTCCAGACGGCAACGCGAAAGCGCGGCAGCCAAGGGCGAAAGCGACATCGCTTCTGAATCAGGTCGATAGCAAGCAGCAGCAGAACGCCCCAAATGAAGGCGCCCGCTGTTGGCTTGGTGAACAAGGCGATGCCCAGCATGACGCCCGCCAGCAGCGCCTCGCGCCGCCGTTCACGCGGCTCTAACTCGCCCGCCCAGGCGCGGAGGAAGAATACAGACGCCAGCGTGAAGCCGAAGGTAAGCGGAATTTCCAAATCACCGATGACCGCCCATTGACTGACGTAAGGATGCAAGCTCCATAGCGCCGCGGTGACAAGCCCTGCTCGGCGATTCGCCAAGCGCGCGCCCAGCAGGTAAGCCGCCAAGACGCTGCCGATATGCAGCATCGGCAAGACCATGCGCGCGGCATGATCGTTGATCCCGCCGATTAGAGTCTGCACATAAGCGAATTGAAGCGACAGAAATGGCGGGTAATAATCGATCGCGTTCGGTATCGTCCCTTCCAGGAAAAACAACCGTCCCTGATAGCCGAATACCCATAGCGCGTCGTAAGCGGTGAAGGGCCAGAACGCGGTATGAATCCAGCGCAAGGCGACGGCAATTGCGATCAGCGTGACAATTAGCTTTTCATCAAATTCGAAGGGCGCGCCCGGCGCTCTTGCAGGCATTGGGGCATGCCGCTTGCGCCAGGCGATTGCGCAGCCGACCGCCGCGATGACGCCGCCGCCGAGCAGAATCCATTCCGGCTTAAGCAGGCTTTGCCCGAGCTGCGCGCCGACGACGCCAAGCGCCAGCATCCAGGCAGTCGTCCAAGCGGGACCCAGCGCCAATGCCAGCGCCGCCACCAAAGCCTTTGAATGCCAATTTGACCTCGATAGCGATGCAAATGCCCAAGGCAAACCGACGCCCAGGAACATCCACAGGGTCGGGAGGATGCCCGCCAGCGATTCTTCAATCCAATACGTCGATGCCATTTGCTCTGCGGCTATATCGTTTCCAGACGGCCGATGCCACGACGATCAGGGCGTAGGATAGGAGGATGGCGAGCGCCGGCGCCAGCGGCAGATAATAGCGGGCCCAAGGCAGCGGTGTCAGCAGCAGCGTGACCAGCGTCAAGCCGATCATCCACAGCAGCAGCAGCAACCGATTCTTCGCCTCGATCGCCGAATCACGCGCGAGATTGACCGCGCCAAACATCGCCAGCGCCAGGCACACAATGCCGAATATGACCGTGCCGCCGAACAGAATGCCAGCTAGCCCCGAGCTTTCGTACCGCTCGATTTGCGCTGTAATTACCTCGAAGTCCGCCCAGCTTGCCGCTGCGAAATACTGATGTTCGGCCGCGAATACGTACTCGAAGAATCCCCTAAGGCTTTCAGCGATCGATCCATAGGCGTCGTCGCTCGCCATTTGCCTTCTAATCAAGTACGTTCGATACGTATAGGCCAGCTGTGCCGCCTCGACCGGATATCGCCACCAACCGGGATTCAGAAAAAAGAAAACGAGAATCGCGAGTATCCCTGAAGCTAGCATTCCGAGCAGATGCGCTGCTGCCGACCGCCACTTCTGGACGCGCCTGCTAATGAGTTGACACAGCGGCGCAATGAAACAGGCGAGGAATATAAGGCCGGAAGCCAACGCGTTAGGGTGTTTCGCCGCAACCGCGAAACCCATGCAAACGCCGAGCAACAGATACTGCCGCCATTTGCGCTCGCGCAGCAGCCAAACGCCCGCCAGCAGCGCTAGCATCAATCCGAGCAAGTGACTGCCTTCCATCACCGCCCGCCGACCGTTGATCAGCACGTTGGGATGCAGCGCGAATAGCGCGCTCGCTAGATAAGCCGTCGGTCGATTCAGCGCTGTTTGAACGAAGTAAAAGAATACGACCGCCGCCGCAGCCAACTGCACTGCGGAAGTTAACCGCGCCTGGCTCAGCAACCCGATGTCCGGAATCTTGTTGCGAGCGCGGTTTGTCTCGTAGTCCGCCCCCCAATCCCATCTCGTGTCGTAGTCCCGTAGCGCACGGTCGTTACTGGCCATCACCCAGCCATAGGCCATCTTGGATACCGTGCCGTTTAGCAGTCGCAGGGTAAGTTCCGGTCCTTCTTCCGTCCGATTCCGGTCGTATATCACCTTGGATAAATCGCCATCCACGAAGAGATAGTGGAAATCCCGCCCCATGAACATCAAAGTCGACTCATCGCCGTGAAAGGGCACGATCGCTGCGCCCGCAACAATGTAAGCAGCCAGCAGCGCCAGCCATAGCGCATCCGCCCAAGGGGGAATTCGTTTTGGGATCGGCATCCTTCAGCCTGCGCCTCGCCTGTCACCGATAGACTACTTCAGATTATAGAGTTAGTTCCGATATGCGAATATCAGGGACGGAACACTTCTTACATTTCCGCCGCCTTAATCTTGACCAGCAGCCGGTTCTTGCCGCCGATTGACCACTAGAGGCGCGGCAGCAGCCCCGAAAGCGATTTTTCAGGGCAATACAGTCACGCCATCGTCCGCGGTCCTAATGCGCCGCCAGGCCGCGCCCGCCATCGTGGTCAGCGCATACCCAACCAGGAGAGGCATTGCCAGCGCCAGCGGCAGATAATAGCGGGCCCAAGGCAGCGGCGTCAGCAGCAGCGTGACCAGCGCCAAGCCGATCATCCACAGCAGCAGCAGCAACCGATTCTTCGCCTCGATCGCCGAATCACGCGCGAGATTGACCGCGCCAAACATCGCCAGCGCAAGGCACACAATGCCAAACAGCCCCGTGCCGCCGAACAGAATGCCAGCCAGCCCCGAGCTTTCGTAGAACGCGATCTGATCGCTTATCACATCATATTCCGCCCAGCGCGCCACCTCAAAATACTGGCGCTCAGCCGCGAAAACGTACTGAAAAAAGCCTTGAACCCGCTCCGTGAACGACTCGTAGCCGCCAATCCAGTCTACCTGCGCCCGCAAGAGTTCCGCCCGCATCTCGGCAATGATGAACGGTAATTCGAATGGCGCTGACCACCAAGCCGGGTTGAGCAGCAAGAATACCGCGGCCGCCGCGACGAGCGACAGCAAGAGGAGAATCCGCTGCCTCCCGCCACCAACAAGCCTCCGCTTTTCGCTCGCAATCTGCTCTCTCCCGGTCGCAATCGTCACGGCAATGAAGACCAATGCCGCAATCAACGCGTTGGGGTGTTTGGCCGCCACCGCAAAGCCCAGGCATGCGCCGAACAGGAGATAGGCCAACCATTTGCGCTCCCGCAGCAGCCAGGCGCCCGCCAGCAGCGCCAGCGTCAGCCCCAGCAGGTGGCTGCCTTCCATCATCGCGCGCCGTCCGTTAATCAAGACGTTGGGGTGCAGCGCGAACAGAGCGCTCGCCAGATAGGCTGTGGGTCGGTTCACCGTCATGCGGGTGAAGTGAAAAAACACGGCGGTCGCCAGCGCCAGTTGAATCGCTGACGCGATCCGCGCGGCATTGAGCAGTTGCGCGTCGGGCACACGATTAGTCCGGCTGTTGAACTCGTAATCGCGACCCCAATGCCATTCGCCGTTGAGGTCGTCGGGTCCATAACCCTGATGCCAAGCCAGCCAGCCGTATATCGTCTTCGAGATGACGCCGTTCTCCAAGCGCAGCCGCTGCTCTTCGGGCCGCCGCGTCCAGGTATCGTCATAGAGCACTTTCGCAAGATCGCCGTCGACGAAGAGATAGTGGTAATCCCGCCCCATATAGAGCAATGTCGCCTCATCGCCGTGAAAAGGCACGATCGCGGCGCTGGCAACGATGTATGCAGCCAACAGCGCCAGCCATAACGCATCCAGCCAGCGGGGATGTCTATTCAGAATCTGCATAACCAATCTGCATTCGGTATTGCCTACCTGAACAACACCGATTATAAGGTTTTTCCGCATTCAAGAAATTGCAGACGCAATCGATTTACACGTCTGGCAACTTCCCACCGCAAAAAGTGGTTCGGCTCAGCTCGAGATCAATCATGGCAACAACCTGGCAAATGCCTGCTGCCGCATGTTTGCTCATGCGCCCTGACGCGGCGGGTCCGCCTCTGGCAGCACCTGAAGCGACAGCAGAAACTCCACCACCGCCCGCTGATCGGCAAATGTCAACTCGGTGAAAGAATCGCGCGACGCGCGACCTTCGCCGCCGTGCATCAGTATCGCTTCCGATACTGTCGTCAGATCGCCGCGGTGACCGTAAGGCGCCGAGCTGCCAACATCCCACAGTTTGCGCGTGATGAAGAATTCGCTACCATCCCGTCCACCGACGTCTGGCCGGCTGTCTCGCAATTCCTCGTTGCAGAAGAAACGAATGGCGTCAGGTTGATCAGCCGGATCGCAGAGGCTGTGACGCTTCAAGTCAGTAAAAGCGCGCACGATCGCTCCCGCGCCGCTGCGTTGCAGCCGTGGCTGGGGACCATCAAGGGTCATGTCAAAACTGACAGTCTGCGACATGTCGGTC
>JAPOYT010000004.1 GCA_026706445.1 Chloroflexota bacterium | reverse complement strand
GCTCGCCCCTACAGACTGTCAGGTGGATGCAATTTACCTATTTCAACCGAAATGGATACACTACCTCAAACTGGATCATTCGATTTCCTCTACATTCTACGATACTATACTCGTGTGGTTCCACGAAGAAGGAAAGTCCAGTTGTAGCATGAACCACTGGCGGCAAATGAGGCAAAACGGCTTCTTCCTGGCATTGCCTACCATCCTATGGCTGGCCATCCTGTTCGTCCTTCCCTTGATATTCGTCCTGGTTTTCAGCTTCATGTCGCGCGGACGCGGCGGCGTCGCCATCATGCCCTTCACGCTGGATCATTACGGGCGCGCCTTTGGCATATTCTTCATCATTCTTCAGCGCTCGATCGGCTTGGCGGCGTTGACCACCGTCATCTGCCTCATTGTCGGTTATCCGCTCGCCTTCTTCATCAGCACCCGGCGCAAACGCATCGTGCAGCAGATCACGCTCTTCCTGGTGATCCTGCCCTTTTGGACCAATTTCCTCATCCGAACTTATTCCTGGCGCATTCTGCTGGGCGAGGAAGGCACGATCAACGGCTTCTTGCTGAGCCTCGGCTTGATCAGCGAGCCGCTGACCCTGCTCAACACGCAATTGGCTGTGCTGATCGGTCTCGTTTACGGCTTTCTGCCCTTTATGGTGCTGCCGATTTTCGCTTCGGTCGAGCGCTTCAACTTCCGCTATGTGGACGCCGCCCATGACCTTGGCGCCAATGACGCGCGCGCCTTCCTGCGCGTCGTCTTGCCCTTGACCCTGCCGGGCGTGCTCGCCGGCTGCGCCCTGGTATTCATTCCCTCGGTGGGCGCCTTCGTCACGCCTGATCTGCTCGGCGGAACCAAAGGCTTGATGATCGGCAACCTGATCAACAATCAGTTCGGCGGCTCCGGCAATATGCCCTTGGGTTCGGCGCTCTCAGTGGTGATGATGACGATTGTGATGATCTCGCTGCTGGTTTATGTCTTCGCCAATCGGCGCAATAGCGGAGCAAGATGATGGCGGCCTCGCCACAACTGCTCATCAACGAATCGGCGATGGGGCGCAACCGATTGATCCGCCGGCTGGGTAAGCTCGGTCTCTGGCTGAATCCGGTCTTCGCGTACTTTTTCCTCTGGGCGCCGATTCTGATTTTGGTCCTCTTCTCTTTTAACGAAAGCAAGTCGGTCGCCTCATTCACCGGCTTCACGCTCAAGTGGTACAACAACATTCTCAACAACGTCATGGGCGCCGAACGAGCCTTTTCCACTGAGATAATGCTCAACGCCTTTCGCAACAGCCTCTTCGTCGGCGCAATCGCTACCGTCATCGCCACCGCGCTCGGCGCCATGATCGCGCTGGCAATGGCGCGCGGCAAATTCCCCGGCAAGGGCTTGATTGATGGCTTGCTTTTCCTGCCGGTGGTCATCCCGGAGATCACGCAGGCGATCTCGCTGGCGATCTTCTTCAAAGTCGCTTTTGACTGGATCGCCGTTATCAGCGGCGAGCGCGTCTTTCCCGGCTTTCATACGATTATCATGGCGCATGTTACATTTAACATCTCGTATGTCGCCATCGTCGTGCGCGCGCGCTTGGCCGATATGGACCCGCAATTGGAAGAAGCGGCAAACGACCTCGGCGCAAACCCTTGGCAGACCTTCTGGCGCATCACCTTCCCGCTGATTTTGCCCGGCGTTATTTCGGGCGCGCTGCTGGCTTTCACGCTTTCGCTGGATGACTTCGTAATCACCTTTTTCACTTCCGGCGTCGGCACATCCACTTTGCCCGTCTTCGTCTACGGCTTGCTCAAACTGACGGTCACGCCGGAGGTGAACGCCATCTCGACAATTATGATGGTTTTAAGTACGCTATTGATTGGCATTTCCTTGGCGCTCCAAGGGCGTAACGCGTCCCGCGCATAGTTCGCTACCACTATTAGGAGGAATCTGACATGAAAAGACTAATGCTTTTGATTGCCGTTCTTTGCCTGGTCGCTCCAATTGCGATCACCCAAGATATGGATCACGAGCCTTGGACCTGCCCGGAAGGATACGAAGGGCAGACCCTGAGCATCTACAATTGGTCGACATACATCGCCGAGGACACCGTGCCCAACTTTGAAGAAGCATGTGGCGTCACCGTCAACTACGATATCTACGAGAGCAACGAAGCCATGCTCGCGCGCATCCGCCAGGGCAACCCGGGCTACGACATCATCGTGCCCAGCGGCGGCACCGTCCAGCGCATGGCGGAAGAGATGCTGCTGATTCCGCTTGACCTGGAGATGATCCCCAATGTCGCCAACGTGATTCCCGATCTGCTGGGCGCTGCCTACGATCCGGAAAATCAGTGGTCCCTGCCGTATCAATGGGGCACCGTCGGCGTCGGCTACAGCACGGAGGTTTTCCCCGACGGCATCGCCTCCTGGAATCAGGTCTGGGAGCACGATGGTCCGGTCGCCTGGCTTGACGATCGGCAGACGATGCTGGGCATCGCCCACTTGTTCCTGGGCAACGACCCCAATTCGACCGATCCCGATGAAATCAACGCGGCGCGCGACTACCTCATCGAGAAAGGCGGCAATGTCGTCACCGTCGCGGCCGATGACGGCCAGGTGCTGCTGGAGCGCGGCGATGTCGATATCGCGGTCGAATACAACGGCGACATTTTGCAAATCTCCTGGGATTGCGAATGCGATGACTACGCCTATGCCATACCGGAAGAAGGCAGCAACGTCTGGATCGACAACCTCTCGATCCCGGTTGACGCGCCCAATCCGGAATTGGCGATGGTCTTCATTGACTACATCCTTGATGCCAAGGTCGGGGCTGATTTGACCAATTACATCTGGTACGCCTCGCCCAACCAAGCGTCGATCGAGTCCGGCTACATAGATGAAGAGATCCTGAACGATCCGGCGATCTTCCCGCCCGCTGAGCAAGTGGCGAATCTCTTCTCCATCATTGATGTCGGCGCCGAAGCTGAGGAGCTGATCAACAACGCCTGGGATGAACTGCTCATATTCCTCGGGCAATAGGCATATTGCTCGCTGCCGTATGATTTGGTAGAGGCGGACCAGCGGGTCGCCCTTCTTGCCAGAAAGTGTTGATTACATGTAGGGGCGAGCCGGCGGCTCGCCCCTACGCGCATCCAATTTGAGCACAGCCGCGCTCCCCCTCCGCAACACTTCGAGAGGGATAGTGCCGCGGTGACACTGGCGGACGGGGGTGAGGGGTACGCTACATGTCCACCTACGATGTCGAACTGATTGACATCGTCAAAGACTTTGAATCCGGCGGGGGGCGCGTTCGCGCCGTCGACAAGGTCAGCGTGCAAATCGCCGATGGCGAATTCTTCGCGCTGCTGGGACCAAGCGGCTGCGGCAAAACGACGACGCTGCGCCTGATCGCCGGCTTTGAGCAGCCAACGGCGGGCAAAGTCCTCATCCGCGGCATCGCGATGGAAGGCATCCCCGCCTATCACCGACCCGTCAACACCGTCTTCCAAGATTACGCTCTCTTCCCCCATCTGACCGTCGAGCAGAACATCATGTTCGGCTTGCAGATGGAAGGCCTGGACAAAAAAGCGGCGCGCAAACGCGCTGACGAAGCGCTGGAGCTGGTGCGCCTGCCCGGCGTCGGCGGGCGCAAGCCCCATCAACTCTCCGGCGGGCAGCAGCAGCGAGTCGCCCTGGCGCGCGCCCTGGTCAAGCAACCGGCTGTGCTCCTGCTTGATGAACCGCTAGGCGCGCTCGATCTCAAACTGCGTGTGAATATGCAGTACGAGCTGAAGGCATTGCAGCGCGATGTGGGCATTACCTTTATTTACGTGACCCACGATCAGGAAGAAGCGATCACCATGGCCGACCGCATCGCCGTCATGAACGAAGGCGAATTGCTGCAAGTGGGTACGCCGCGCGATATATACGAGCATCCGGGCACGCGCTTCGTCGCCGACTTCATCGGCGAGACCAACTTCATAGCCGGTACGCTGCTCGAACGCCGGTCCGATGGATTCGGCGCCGTGCGGCTGGCAGACGGCACGATGATCAAAGCGCAGCTTTCTGAGGCGCTGAAAACTTCTAGCGGAGCGGTAACGGTGGCGATACGCCCCGAGCGCATCGGCATCATTCAGGGCGATGATTCTATTGCGCCGGAAGATGCAAGCATGACCGCCCTGGATGCGCTGCTGATGGATAGCCAGTACATTGGCACCGACACGCGCTATACCGTGCGTATTGGCGACCAAATCGACTTGGTTGTCCGCGCGCAGAACATTGATGATCGAGAAAGCGCCGCCTTCGCAATCGGTCAAAGCGTCAAGGTTTACTGGAGCGTATCAAGCACGACTGTCCTGGACCCTTGACCCGTCCGCGCTGCGCATGCCAGTTGAAACACGGGAGTGGCGAAAGCTGTGAATGCGCCAACATCGTATGCAATGTAGGGGCCTTAGTAAGTCGCCCGAAAACTTCTATATGGAATGGCGGGCGACCTGGTAGGTCGCCCTTACATGACTGAGTATCCAGCAGTTTAGAATCTCCCAAAACACGGAAGTGTATCGAAGTCGGTGGAAATTGTTGCGGTTTGCTTCGAATCCTTGCTCTACTTCCCTCACCCAAAATAACGATGAATTGTAGGGGCGAGCCGGTGGCTCGCCCGAAGCCTTTGTTTTTCTCGATTTAGGGCGAGCCGGTGGCTCGCCCCTACAGCTTCCGCATGCTAGCAACTAAAGAGATTCTGCGACTGATTTGAAATTCAACCGCAATGGATACACTTCCCAAAACACCGTTACATCGCGCTTCGCCCTAAACCATGTTAGTATTGAGGCCCTGTCCGACTTGGATCGGCGCAGACAATGGTTGTCCCTGAACTCGACAGAAGCTATTCAGCAGGCGGGCGCGCGGCCAGCAAACCGGTAGACGCCCAAACCGGCTTTGAAGTGACTGAGGACTTCGCGCGCTTCAACCAGAAATACGACATGTTCAACCGCGCCGTTTGGGATGAAGAGGTCCGCTCAGATAGGTCGCGTAAATTCTTTGAATCCTACTTCACCGATCTGGCGCAATTTCGCAAAGTCGAGGGCTTTCAACATCGAGACTACGCCCTGCGCAACGCCGCCTGGTATATCGCCGATTTCACTTCCGATCTGCTGGAGACAACGCAGGATCGCAAAGAAGGATTCCTCGATACCTACACCATGTTCCGCGAAGGCGCGTCCCGCAAGACGGAAGCATCCGCCGAAGCGAATACCGCCGACGTCAAGCGGGCTGGCAAATTCCTGGGCGCCGACGCCATCGGTATCTGCCAATACGATGAGCGCTGGGTCTACACCCACAATTACAGCCGCCAAAAGCTGACCGACAAGGCAATGGACTTGCCGGAGGATCTGACTCATGTGGTGGTCATCGTAAATGAGATGGATCATCAGACGATTCAGACCGTGCCCTCGGCCTTGAGCGGCGCCGCCACTGGGCAAGGCTACAGCCGCGATATCATCGCCCTGCTTTCGCTCACCCAATACATCCGCAACCTGGGTTACCGCGCTGTCGCCAGCCTTAACGATACGGCGCTCTCGATTCCACTGGCGATTCAAGCCGGTCTTGGGCAATACGGACGACACGGCTTGCTGATCACACCTGAATTTGGACCGCGCGTGCGCATCGCCAAGATCTTCACCGATCTTCCCTTGATCCCGGACCAGCCGATCGACTTCGGCGTGACGGAAACCTGCAATCACTGCCGCCGCTGCAGCGATGGCTGCCCGGTCAAAGCCATCCCCGATGACGCGCCCAAGTTTGAGACGCACGACGGCATCTCTCATCTTAAAGGCGTGAAGAAGTGGACGATCAACGCCCGGCAATGCTTCACCTTTTGGGCGAATCAAGGCACCGATTGCTCCATCTGCATTCGCGTTTGCCCCTACAACAAAGACTTTTCCAAGCGCTTCAATCGTCTCCTGCGCTGGATGCTGAGCAACCGTTGGCGGCGGCTGGCGCTCTGGCTGGACACAAAGCTGAAATATGGCGGGCGAAAAACTGCCGGCTGGTGGTGGCGGCGTACCGCCGATGGCTAACTCACCGGGGCGAAACTGACGACTGCGCTACGCCGCGTCCGATTGGCTTGACCATCTCTGCGCCATCCTGCTAAGCTCAAGCTGGTTGATAAAGGCGACGCGGAGAATCCATGACAACTCCAATTCTTGGCATTTTGCAGTCCGCGCCAGCGCGCTGGGCAGTGGCGATCATTTGGACGCTGCTGCTCATGCTGCTTCTGCTGCAGCCGGAAGCAGATCCACTAATCGACCTTGGCTTGCCGGGCGGCCAGTCGCTATGGCGCGAGATCCTTTTCAGCGCGCTGCATCTGCTGGCATTCGCCCTGACCTGCGCGCTGTGGTTCTGGACCCTTCGCAGCGTCCTCCCTTCGCGGAAGAGCCTGCTGGTCGCCGCCCTTATCGCCCTCGCGCTCGGCATCAGCACCGAGGCCTTACAGAGCTTGACACTGGATCGCCACGCTTCCCTGATTGACTTTCTCGCCAATATCGGCGGCGTCCTGATCGCTGCGCGCATGATCCGGCTGCGCTGCAATTCCTAAGTTTTTCGCTGCGCCGCCACCATCACCCGCGGCGGTGATTCCTCCGACAAATGCTCTTGCGCTGATTATCTCGTTCTCCCCTCCTGTGCTACGATGGAGTCAACTCAACGAGAGAAGCGGATGATATGAATCGTCTGTACACGGTTTTGCTACTGATCGTATGCGCCTCGCTCATTGCCGGCGGCGCGCTGGCGCAAACTGCCGATCCGCCGATATTTTCCTACCGCAACGGCGATATCTGGAAATACGACCTGACGAGCGAGACCGCGACTCAACTAACCAACTGGGAATACAACGGCGGTCCCATTCTTTCACCCGACGGCGGCAAGATCGCATACCTGTCCGTATCCTCCGGCTTTAAAGCCCAATTTGAGGCGGGCGCGACAGCTCAAACGGGCGGAACGGCGCCGGCCAATATCTGGATCATGGATGTCGCTACCGAATCCTTCACGCTCATCGCCGATCAGTCTGGCGCCAGGGCGACGGGCATCCTGCGATCGCTGCCCAGCTGGTCCCCCGATGGTCGACAGCTCGCCTGGCTACAATTGGATCCGAATACGCAGGCATTGGAGGCCGCGCAATTGCGGCTCCACAACTTTGACAACGGCATCACCGTAACCTTGAACGCCGGTGTTGATCTCGGTTTCCAAGGCGACGATATCCGCATGCCGAGCCTGCGTTGGGGCGGCGGCGGCATCGCGCGGCTGCATTTCGATCATCCCGACGGCGCCGAGAATGCAATTCTGCATATTCAATTCTTCGACCCAGCCAACGGCGCCACGACGCAATATGACCTTGGTTTGAACGAAAGCCGCGATAATACCGTACGCGACTTTATATGGGTGGATCACCTCGGCCGCAGCCTGATGGCGCTGCAGATCAAGGACTATTGGGATCTGATAGATCCACAGGACGGATCGCGCAATCGGCTAAGGCATCCGCCACGCCTGAAAAATCGCAACCATGCAGGCGGCATGCAGCTAGTCCCGATCTCGGTTGATAATGGCAGCGGCGGCTGGTTCATCCAATGGCACGCGACAGACGGCGCGAATACCTTCGATACCGGATACAAGAGTCACCGCGTCAATCGCAACAATCGCCCCGGTCTTTCGGGCGATGGCTTTCGCATGGCTTGGCAAAACTCGGACCGCATCGCCACTTGGCAATTCGGTTCGGAAGGGGGCAATCGCCCGGTCGCCGACAGCGCCAGCCGCTGGGCCTTCCCGATACCTCAACCTTTTGGGCTGGTATGGGCGCCAACCGAATGGTTGACCACCGGCTTGCTGGAGGGCGCGCAAGCGGCGCCGGCTCTTCCACCAGCCCCGGCAAGCTGCAACCTCGCGCCATTGTTGAGCCTGGGACAGCAAGCTATCGGCAGCCCGGGTCTCCCGAGTCGCGTACGCGCTGGCGCATCTACCAGCGCCGAAATCGTGGGCCAGATAGAAGCCGGCGATGTGGTCAATATCGAAGCCGGACCCATCTGCGCCGATGGCTACAACTGGTATTTCGCGCGCAATAGCAGCGTTGCCGGCTGGACGGCCGAGGGCGGCGATGGCGACTATTGGCTGCTCTACCACATCGACTGTGTAAACAGCCCGCCAATACGCCTTTCAGCCACGATGACCGCGACCGTGGCCGGCAGTCGAGCGTTAAGCGTGCGCAACGGCAAAGGCGCTGTTGACACCGCCGTGATAACCGTCGCAACACCCGGCGATCACTTTACAATCACAGGCCGACCTGAATGCGACCTGAGCGGCGAAAGATGGTATCCGATACAGCTGGGGCGCTTCCTGGGCTGGATCGCCGCCGGCGCCGGCGACGAATATTATATCGAGAAAGCTTGATAAGACCCGTTCAGCCTCTATTGCGCCGGGCGCGCCGGGTTCTCCCACACGATCAAGGTCGCCCAATTGTCGGAAGCCGCGTCTTCAATATAGTCCTTCAGCAATCCGCGCACTTCGAAGCCACGCCCCAATTGAAACGACAAGGTGCTGTCATAGATCGCGCCTGCTGCCACAAGATCTACATATTGGCGCGGGGACATGCCGTCCTTGTAATCGGCGAAACCGGGGATCAGGCCGCCAGCCACGATGCCCCGCCGGTTCATTTTCTTGACGACATCCTTGCGCGCCTTATAAAGCAGCGAGCCGACGCCGCGCCGGCGGAAATCGGGATGCACGCTGATATCCCCGCCGTAATACCAGTCGCCTTCGGGATCATGATTGCTGTAGAATCCGCCGTCGATGATCTCCTGGAAACGGTGCTGGGCTTGGGCAAAGTCGAAATCGATCAGAAAACCGGAGCCCAGTCCGATGACTCGATCTTTGAAGATCGCGACAAAATTGCCTTCCGGAAAAAGCTGACAATGAGAGAGAAAATGTTCTTCCCGCATCAATTCCTCAGCGCCCAAGGTGGGAAAACAGTCGCGCTGCAATTGCTCCAGCGGACGCGCATGACTTGGCTTGATCGTCTCAAGTCGAATCGCTTCGCTTGCCATGAACCTTTTCTTGCGCCAATTTGCGCCACCTATTTTATCGCCCAATGGAATCGCCGGGCAACTCCCCTTTTAAGCATACCCATCTCATGGTATCAATGGACTGCATTGGACATACAGTTATCATGCGGCTTGCTCTAGGATGGTTGCCAGTAGCCATCGCGAGGAAACGAGGTCACAACATGGTCACCAACGGTCATCAGCAGAACGGCAGCGCAAAGGGAACGGAAAAAGTAAAGCGCGGCTTGGCGCAAATGCTCAAAGGCGGCGTGATTATGGATGTTGTCACGCCGGAGCAGGCGCGGATCGCCGAAGATGCCGGCGCCGTCGCCGTCATGGCGCTCGAACGCGTACCGGCTGACATCCGCGCCCATGGCGGCGTCGCCCGCATGAGCGACCCCGATATGATCGATGGAATCGTCAATGCCGTATCCATCCCGGTGATGGCAAAGGCCCGTATCGGTCATTTCGTCGAAGCGCAAATCCTGGAAGCGCTCGGCGTCGATTACATTGACGAAAGCGAGGTCTTGACGCCGGCCGACGAAGAGCACCATATCAACAAGTGGCGTTTTTCTGTGCCCTTCGTTTGCGGCTGCCGCAATCTCGGCGAAGCGCTGCGGCGGATCAACGAAGGCGCCGCCATGATGCGCACAAAGGGCGAAGCCGGCACCGGCGATGTTGTGGAAGCGGTCCGTCACGCGCGTTCCGTCAATGGCGAAATACGCCGCATCAGCGGCATGGATGAAGACGAGATCTACACCTACGCCAAAGAAATCCGCGCGCCCTATCATCTGGTCAAAGAGACGGCTGAGCTCGGTCGCCTGCCGGTGGTGAACTTCGCCGCGGGCGGCGTCGCCACCCCGGCCGATGCCGCGCTGATGATGCAGCTCGGCGTCGATGGCGTCTTCGTCGGCAGCGGCATCTTCAAAAGCGGCGAGCCAGCAAAACGCGCCCGCGCGATCGTCAAAGCGGTGACGCACTTCAGCGATGCGCAAATCCTCGCTGATGTAAGCCGCAATCTGGGCGAAGCGATGGTCGGCATCAACGTGACGCCCGATGAAGTCATCCTGGGCAAACGCGGCTGGTAGACCGCTAGCCATTCCGCTCATATACAGCCCAAACCTGGAAAGCGAAAGGGATACTCGACGTGGCGATTTCTCTTGTAAGCGAGCTCGAGACGCCCAGCGTCCTCATCGATCTGGACAAGATGGAAGACAACATCGAGACGATGCAGAAACACTGCGACGACTTGGGCATCAACTTCCGCCCGCATATCAAGACGCACAAGATACCCGATATCGCCCGCCGTCAAATCGAGGCCGGCGCGGTCGGCATCGCCTGCCAGAAAGTCAGCGAAGCGGAAGTCTTCGCGGCTGCCGGTTTCGGCGACATTCAGATCCCCTACAATATCGTCGGGCGGCGCAAAACGCGGCGCCTGGCCAAGCTCGCGCGGCAAGCCGCTGTGACTGTCACCGTCGATAGCAAGCCGGTAGTCGACGGCATCGCCGAAGCGGCGCAGGAAGCTGGCGTCACGATCAGCATGATGGTTGAGTTGGTTTCGCTGGGCGAACGAACCGGCACAACGCCGGCCGCCGCGCTGGAGTTGGCGCAGCATATCGCAACGACGGATAAGCTCCGCTTTGCCGGCGTGATGATTTATCCTTCTGACGCAGCGATTCGCCCGCGCCTGCTGGAGACGCTTGGCTTGCTGGCTGATGCCGGTATCGCCGTTGAGACCATAAGCGGCGGCGGCAGCGGCGCCAGCAGCGACGCCCATTTGCTGCCTGAGTTGACTGAACTGCGGGTGGGCACATCCATCTTCTGGGATTGGAACTGCGTGGCTGTCGAGCGCGCCAGTTTCGACGACTGCGCCATGCACGTGCTCGCGACCGTCGTCAGCGCCAATGAGCCGGACCGCGTCATCCTCGATAGCGGCAGCAAGGCGATAAATTCCGAAACGATCAATGGGCTCTTCGGTTACATCGTTGAATACCCGGACGCGCGCCTGCACAAGGTCAATGAGGAGCACGGCTATGTCGACTGCAGCGCCTGCCCCAGCCCGCCCCGGGTCGGCGAAATCGTGCATATTATTCCCGTGCATACCTGCGTGGTGACAAATCTGCACAACCAACTCTATGGCGTTCGTGGCGAAATCATTGAAGAAGTCTGGGATGTGGCGGCGCGCGGCATGGTCTGGTAAACCAGGCATGATCGCAACCGTCGCTCAGACAAGCGTAATTCCATGTAGGCAATGGGAATTCCTGCTGTGCAGATGGAATCTCCAAAAAAACAAGAGTGTGTACGGGTGAGCCGATGGCTCGCCCACTTTGGCCAAATGACTTCAATCGTATTTCGCTTGACAATAATGGAACTACAGAGCATTTCCCATGCTGATAATTGACGCGCACCTGGACCTTGCCTGGTCGGCGCTGCAATGGAATCGGAATCTGCTTGAGTCCGTCTACACCGTTCGGGCGAACGAAGCGAAGGTCACGGGAAAGGGCCGCGCGCAGAACACCGTTTGCCTGCCCGAGATGCGGCAAGGGCGCGTCGCCCTCAGCTTCGTCACCATGTTGGCGCGTTCTACCGGGCAGAAAGTCGAATACCTCGACTACGGCTCGCAAACGCAAGCTTTTGGCATCGCCAAGGGACAGCTTGCCTATTATCGCGCCTTGGAAACGGACGGCCACGCGCGCATTCTTGAAGACGGCTCGGGCTTGCGCGCCCATATCGCCGAGTGGGAAGCGTGGGAATCTGGCGGCGCCGATCCTCTTAACGCGCCGCAGCTAGGCTTCGTCATCAGTATGGAGGGCGCTGACCCCATCCGCCAGCCAGCGCAGCTGGAGGAATGGTGGCATGCCGGCTTGCGGCTGCTGGGACCGACGCATTACGGACCCGGACGTTACGCCGGCGGCACCGGCGTCGAGCAAGGGCTGACAGCGCTGGGCGCGCCTTTGCTGCGAGAGATGAACCGACTCGGCATGCTGCTAGACCTCACACACATGAGCGATATTGCCTTCTGGCAAGCGGTGAAAATCTATGATGGCCCAGTATTGGCGAGCCACAACAACTGCCGCGCGCTCGTACCCCATCAGCGGCAATTCAGCGACGAGCAACTGAATCTCATCATCGAGCGCGATGGCGTCATTGGCGCCGCCTTCGATATATGGATGCTGCAACCGGGTTTCGTCCGCGGCGGCAGCAACCAAGGCGTTTTCATTGAAACGGTGATTGACCATATTGATCACATTTGCCAGTTGTCCGGGAACAGCCTGCACGCCGCCATCGGCACCGACCTCGACGGCGGTTTCGGGCGCGAGCAGTCCCCCTGTGACCTCGACACCATCGCCGACTTGCAGCTGCTGCCGGCGAAGCTGGCGGCGCGCGGCTACCAAGCCGATGACATCGCGAATATTATGCACGGCAATTGGCTGCGCTTCTTGTACGACGCCTGGTCTTGATCGCTAGAGAAACGCCAACACCTGTAACATCAAGCCCTCAGCCAAGGATGCCGTCAAGTTCCTCGCCAGCGGTCTTCAGCATCTGCGCCAACCCGAAGTCGCCGCCATGCGGGATCATCAGCGAGCCTTGACGCCGATACTTGTCGACTTCCTCAATGGAGGAGGCCGTTCTCGCCCAAACTTTGCCGTGTTTCGCCGCCGCCGCCGCCACTTGCGCCACCGCTTCATCAAGCGACATGCCAGATGTCGGGTCGGTATCCAAGCGCAGTCCCAAGTCAGCCGGTCCGACGAAAAGGGCGTCAATGCCTTCAACGGCGGCGATCTCCTCGGCATTGGCGACCGCTTCCGGTTCTTCAATTTGCGCCACGATAAAGGTTTCTCGGTTCGCATCCTGAACAAATGTATTGTCCGGGCTGCCTCGATTTAGGCCGAAGTCAGCATCCAGCCCGGTCCCGTCCAAACCGCGATTGCCGATCGGCGGAAACTTGGTCGCATTGACGATCTCGCGCGCCTTTTCCGCCGTGGAGACAAAAGGAATCATCAAGCCCGCCGCGCCATCTTCGAGAAAGCGGTATAGGCGGCTGCGCTGCACCGTTGGCGGCCGGACGAGGCAATCGATGTCGAAGCGGTGGCAAAGAGCCAGCAAATGCTGCACTTCGCGCAGATCAAAGTTTCGATGCTCCAAATCAAGCCAAATGCCATCAAACCTATTATGCGCGGCATGCTGAATATAGAAGGGTATGAAATGCCCCAACCCGCAGAAGCGCGCGAATTCACGCGCCCGCCATTTCGCCAAAACCTTGCTTCTTCTCATGATGAATCGCCTCCCTTGTTTACAGTCGCGCGTCAAACTCGGCACATTCTAACCAAGCGATGGCAAGATGTCCCATGCAGGTTACGCTGGGAGTGTATCCATTTCGCTTGAAATAGATTGGTAGGGGCGATCCGGTGGATCGCCCGATTCGTAAAACAGGATGGATATAGACAGCCAGCCTATATAAGTAGCGGCCTCATCTGCGCCAGCGCTCGCTCGATCAGTGAGACATCGGCCGCGAAGCAGAGTCGCAGGTAGCCCTCGCCCTGAGGTCCAAATGCCGCGCCCGGCGCCAAGCCCACGCCGCATTGGCTCAGCGCTTTCTTGGCAAATTCGTAACTGTCAGTCACGCCCTCGACCGCGAAGAAAGCGTAGAAAGCGGCCTGCGGGCTTGGAAAGTTCACGCGTGGCAATTCGCCGAAAGCGCGTTCGACCGCAGTCAAAGCCGCGCGATAGCGGGCGCTCGAAGCGCAAATGAATTCTTCACCTCCCTGCAGCGCCGTGATGCCGGCGATCTGCACAGGAGCGAATATGCAGGAGTAATTGAACTCGGTCACAATCTCCAGTGTGCGGACCAATGATTTCGGCGCCGTCAGCCAGCCCAGTCGCCAACCCGTCATCGCCCAGGACTTGGAAAAACTGTTGACGATCAAGTACTTGTCGTCTTCGGTCACTTTGCCGATGAAGCTGGGCGCAACATCGCGATCATAAACGATTCGGCTATAGACCTCGTCGGCTATCAGCCAAAGGTCGCGCTCGCGGCAGAAATCGAGAATCAGTTGCTGTTCGGCATCCTCGAGCATCCAGCCGGTTGGATTGTTTGGCGAGTTGATCAGCAAGGCGCTCGCGCTCGGCTTGCAGGCGGCGAAAAGCTCATCCAGGTCCAGGCGCCATTGGCCGCAGCGCGGGCGCAAGGGGACGCGCGTGATTTCCGCCCCCAGAATCTCGGCGGCTGCGGGCAAGTTCGGCCAGACCGGCGACGGAATGACCACGGCGTCGCCCTCGGCCACGACGCACTGCAGCGCCAAAGCCAGCGCAGTCATGCCCGACGGCGTAACACATACATTTTCTGACGATAGTTTCGTGCCATATAGCCCGTTCATATAAACCGCGAGCGCCTCGCGCAACTCGATGATGCCGAGGTTGGGTTGGTAAAAGGTCTGCCCCTCGTCAAGCGCGTCTTTTGCCGCCTGGCGAATGAACGCAGGCGTTGGCTTGTCCGGCTCGCCAAACCAGAGCGGAATCACATCGGTATGACCGATTGCGCTGTTCGCCAGCTTGCGGATCAAACTCGGCTGCAGCGCCTGGACAGATGGCCGGTTCGCGAGCAAAGACATTGATTCTAGTCACCCTCCTGCTTATAGAGCGCCACCGCCGCCACGATGATGATGCCCTGAATGAGACCTTGAATGAACTGATTCACGCCCAGCATCACCAGCAGATTGGCGGTGATGCCCAAAAGCAGCACACCGCCGAGCGTGCCGATCACGGTGCCGCGCCCGCCGAAAAGACTGGTGCCGCCGATGATTACAGCGGTGATCGCTTGCAGCTCAATGCCGTCGCCAATTGCGGGATCGCCAACGCCCATGCGCGACAGCCAGAGCAAGCCAGTTATCGACGCGCTTATGCTGCAGATTACATACACGCCATAGCGCGCCAGCTTGACCGGCACGCCGGAGAGATGCGCCACTTCAATGTTTCCGCCGATCGCGTAAAGATATTTCCCAAAGGCGGTGTATCGCAGCAAAAGCGCCGTAAGAATAAGTAAGGCGCCAAACATAATGGCGATGACCGGCACGGGACCGACCTTTTGCACATAAAACATAATGAAAGGTCTGCTCGCCGAGCCCACAGGCGATGTCGATATGCTGAGGCTGATGCCGCGCAGAATACCCAGCGAAGCCAGTGTGACGATAAAGGGCGCGATCTTCACCTCATTGACCAGAAAGCCGTGGATCAGCCCAACCAGCAGCCCAAGCCCCAGGGTCGCGGCGATTGCTGCGCCCTGATTGCTCGTTTCGCCATTCATTACGATCGCAGAAACGAGGATCGACAGCTTCACCAGCGAACCGACGGAAAGATCGATGCCGGCGGTCAAAATGACCAGCATCTGGCCAAGCGCGACGATGCCCAGAAAGGCCGCTTGCCGCGCGACATTGGTCAGATTGCGCACAGTCAGAAAGCGCTCGGACTGCGTGGCGCCGATGATAATGAGAACAACAATAAAACCGTATACGGCGAAAATCGGTCCATAGCGCCGCAGAAACAGCCGCTGGGAATCGCTCAGCCCGTCGAAGAGCCGCGCAGAAATATTCACGAAGCACTCGCCATAGCATCAGCCATGGTAGCGAGCTCGATGATGCCGGCCTCGGTCGCTCCTGCCTTTGGGACTTCCCCCACAATACGGCCGGCGTTCATGACCAGAATCCGATCGCTCATGCCGATGACCTCGGGCAATTCAGAAGAGATCATCACAATCGCAATCCCGCGATCATTCAGTTGGCGCATCAGCTTGTAGATTTCGAATTTCGCCCCCACATCGACGCCGCGCGTCGGTTCATCCAGGATGACGACAACCGGATTCGTCTCCAGCCATTTTGCCAAGACCACCTTCTGCTGATTGCCGCCGCTGAGGTACTGCGCTTCCTGATCAGCCGATGCCATGACGATGGAAAGGCGTTCTTTCGCATCGGCGACGATCTCATCTTCAGCCTGGGCTTGCAGGATGCCAAAGCGCGTAAGGCGCGACAAAATCGGCAGCGTCAAATTGACGCGCACCGACAGCGAGGTAAACAACCCGTGCGACTTGCGATCTTCCGGCACCAGCGCCAAGCCAGACTCAATCGCCTGCGCCGGGTTATTCCAGCTTGCCCCTTTCGCGCCCACCAGCGTGATCGTCCCGCTCGTCAAGGGATCGGCGCCGAACAAGGCGCGCGCCAACTCCGTCCGGCCCGAACCGACCATGCCGGCGATGCCCAATATCTCGCCCGCGTATAGCTCCAGGCTGGCGCCTTCGAGTATGGTGTCGGTGGAGATATTCTCGGCGATTAAGACCAGGTCGCCCTGCTCGTGATCGGTCTGCGGGAAGATTTCATCCAGCGGGCGCCCGACCATCAGCTCGACCAGCGCTGGACGATCCAATTGCTCTATTGGACGGGTATCAACCAACTCGCCATCCTTGAGCACGGTTACCTCGTCGGCGATGCGAAAGACCTCATCCAGCCGATGCGAAATGTATATGATGGTCACGCCCTGCTCAACCAGCGAAGCGATGATGCGAAAGAGTTGGTCTAGCTCGCTGCCAGCCAAGATTGCCGATGGTTCATCCATGACGATTAGATCCGCGTTCTGTGAAAGCGCTTTGGCGATCTCGACCAGTTGACGCTGGGCGACGGTCAATTCGCTGACTGGCGTGCGCGTGTCCATCGTAATGCCGAGCCGCTCAGTTAAATTGGCGGCGCGCTCATGCAGCGATTTCAAGTCCAATATCCCGAGCGCGCGCTGCGGCTCGCGACCAAGGAAGATATTCTCCGCCACCGACATTTGCGGAACGAGCGCAAGTTCCTGATAGATGATGCTGATGCCGCTGTCGATGATCTCACCGGCCGACATCTGCTCGCGGACTTCGCCCTTGTAGATGATCTCGCCGGCGTCCGCCAGGTACGCGCCCGCCAGGATCTTCATCAAGGTTGACTTGCCCGCGCCATTCTCGCCCACCAGCCCATGAACCTGACCGGGCCGGCAGCGGATGGTGACGTCTTTCAGCGCTTGCACACCAGCAAAGGACTTGGAGACATTTAACATCTCCAGGATGTATTCGTCGATACCCCACCCCAAACCCCTCCCCAGTAAACTAGGGAGGGGAATTGCTATTCGATTCGCATGCGGGCGGAACTAGCCAGACTCTTCAACGAGGAAGCCCAGCTCGGCCAGTTTCTCATCCGGCATGGTCACCGGACCGTGTACGTCGTCGCTCCATCTCGGTCGGTAGTAATCCTCAGCCTCGGCATCGGTGAAGGGACGGGCTTCGGGCATGGTGTCGACAAAATCAATGAAGCGCGGAGTAGGCTCGCCTTGCAGGATCTGAATTGCGGCGTCGAGGCAGATCGTGATCATCGCGTTCGGGTACATCCAGGCGTAGAATTCGAAGCCGTGTTCAATCGCCGAGCGCAGGAAGCCATTCTGCATTTCCCCGCCTGCGATCGGCGGGATCGCCATTTCGGCATCCTCATAGGCGCTGATCATGCCCTGCACCATTTGCGCGCCGCCCGACCAAATGCCATCGACCTCGTCGCCGTGCTGCGCCAGCCAAGTCTCCATGATCTTTTTGCCTTCGGCCACTGACCAGAAGCCGGGCTGTTTGTCGATCATCTCAATGCCGTAGGAGTCGAAGACGGCCAAGGCGCCTTCTTCCATGATGTCGGAGGTAGACGTACCCGGGATGCCGGTCATCATCAGAAAATCGCCATCAACGCCGACCGTGTCGATCAGCCACTGCGCCAGGTTTGCGCCGGCCATGTAAAGATTGGTGCCGACCTCGGTGACGAAGTTATCGGTTTCCACCGCGCTCGCGCAAAGCACAACGGGCACGCCTTGCATCATCGCCCGCTCGACCGGCGCCGACAATGCGGCCGCGCCCATCGGCACCAGGATCAGCGCGTCCGGCTCCTGCGCCAGCAGGTCTTCCACCTGCGGCACCTGAATATCCGCCTTTCCTTGCGCATCGCCATAGAGCAATTCTGAGATGACATCTTCGCCCAAGTGTTCGACATACCAGAAGGCGTGCGCGTCAAAGAGCGCCGACCAAGCGTTGCTCGTACCTTGCGCAGCCAGAGCAATGCGGTATGGCGGATCCTTTGCGAACTCGCTCGTGTCATACTCTTCATTCAGGCGCGGAATCACACTCTGCAAGTAGGGCGACGCGTCAATCATTTCCTGCGTTATTTCGAAGGTAATCATGCCATCGCCTTGCCCAATAGACACGATAGAGGCGCTGAGCAGCAGACACAGAACGAACAGCCCGCATATCAATTTCCTAAACATTTTCATTCCTCCCTGAGCTAACTAAAGGTCAAAACAAGTTGCATCGTTTGACCTGACTTCGAAGGTTTCTTTGTCCCGATTCTCCCCCTTTTCAGCTAATTCCTACTCTTCAACGCTGGCGAGACTGTACAAGGTGACCGCGCCCAGAATCACCAAGCCTTTGATGATGAACTGCACCTCGATATCCAAGCCCATCAGCAGCGCCATCGTGCTCAAAAGCTGGATTATCAGCACGCCGGCAATTGTCCCCAGCAATCCGCCGCGCCCGCCGACGAAAGCCGTCCCGCCGACGATGGCCGCCGCGATCGAATCCAGCTCGAGACCAGTGCCGATAAAGCGATCCACGTAGCCGACATAACCGGTGAGGACGACCCCGGAAACCACCGCCAAGCAACTGCCCAGCACATAGACCGAAATGCGAATCGCATCGACCGAAATACCCGAAAGACGCGCCGCCTCGCTGTTGCTGCCCACCGCGTATACCTTGCGCCCGTAGGAAGTGCGGCGCAAAACGAAAATAAAAAAGGCATTCAGCCCCAGCCACAACGCCAGCGGAATCGACAGCACAAACCAGGACTGATTGACGATGCCAAGAATATCCGGCACGAAGCCGCCGGGCACGCCTTTTGTGTAGGCTTGCGTGGCGCCTTTTACCAGCACCAGCATGCCCAATGTCGCCACAAATGGCGGCACGCGCCGCTTCGTCACCAGCGCGCCATTGCCCAAGCCCACCAACGCGCCCAGGGCCAGCGAGATGAGAATCGCCGGAATCACCAAGTCATCGCGCCCATTGGTGACATCCGCCACCACGATCGAGGTCATGAGGAATATGCCGCCGACGGACAAGTCGAGACCCGCGACCAGCAGGATCATCGTCTGCCCGATTGCGACTATGCCCAGTTGCGACGCCTGCCGCATCACCACCGCAATCGTGTTGACATCGTAAAGTTTCGGCGTCAAAACGGTGGCGGCTAAAAGAAGCGCCAACAGCGCGAGGTAAACGCCATAATCGGCGATGAATTTGCGCATACGCCACCTGTTTGCGATGGCTGCGCCGTCGTATGGCTTCGCGAGACTCATTCGCTTCCCAAGCGATCAGGCGGATCAGCTACGGAAACACAACTCCAACGGTCAATGCGGGGCGGCCGGCGCATCCTCGTCATCGAGATACCTCGCCGCCCACTCGACGCCTTCCCAGGAAATCGTCTTTTCCGGCGTGATCTTGACCAGATAACGCGGGC
>JAPOYT010000133.1 GCA_026706445.1 Chloroflexota bacterium | reverse complement strand
CATCACGCGCAGGGTGGCGTCTTGCGCCAGGTCCTCCGCCATCTGCGCCAATTCTTGCTCAGCCAATCCGCGCAAGTCGCTGCGGTCCTGGCTGAGGTAGAAATAGATGCTGCGCTGCAAGCGCAAAAGCAAATCGGCCAGTGCTTCAGTCTGCGCCGCGCCGCCCTTTTGCTGCAAAGCCGCGATCCATTCTTCGTTCGTACGGTTGGTCATTTTGGCGGTCGTCATGCTGCGCTCGTAATGATTCGCGCTTCTGCGATAATGATAAATGAATCAGGGTGAATATACACCTGTGAAGCCTTAAGCGCCGTATAAGTTTTGCCGCGTCCGCCCGTGTTTGATTTGGCGCCGGCCGGTCTGGGCACGGTCAAATTATCACCATTTGCAGCGCCGATGGGTCTTTTGTAATGAGGCGGAATGGCGAAACAGGCTGACCGCCGCCGGTCGAATAATGGAGATTCGTACATGAACAACCGTTCAGAGCCGCCCAAGCACGTGACCGAGGGCGGTAAAGATGGCAAGAAAAACAACGATGGCGGCAAGTCGCCTTTCAGCAACCCCAACGCCCAGCGCATGTGGATCGTGCTCGGCATCATCGTCTTGGCGATGTCGCTGCTTGTCTTCAATGGTCGAGCGGCTTTTAACGCGGGGAGCGGCCTGCCAATTAATGAGCTGGCTGACGACATCAGCCGCGGACGGGTGGACCGCGTCGAAGAGCGCGGCGGCACCGAGCTCAAGGTCACTTACACTGACCAGACGACCAAGACCGCTTACAAGAGTCAATTCTCGGACTTTTACGAACTGATGGGCGCGCTCAGCGTCTCACAGTCAGCGCTGGCGAATGTCAACTATGTGCCGCATCCAAGCGATGATACGCCTCATATCATCTTCCAGATCGTGCTCGGCGTCGTGCCGATCTTGATAATCGTTTGGTTCTTGTGGCGGATGATGCGCTCGATGCGCGCCGGGCAAGACCAGGCGATGAGCTTCGGACGCAGCAAGCCGCGCGTCTCCCGCGATATGGAGCGGCCTCAGGTGACCTTCAAGGATGTCGCCGGCGCCGAAGAAGCGAAGGAAGATCTGAAGGAGATCGTCGAATTCCTCAAAGAACCGGAGAAATTCATCCGGCTGGGCGCACGAGTGCCAAAAGGCGTGCTGATGGTGGGACCGCCGGGCACGGGCAAGACGCTGATGGCGCGCGCTGTCGCTGGAGAAGCGGGCGTACCCTTCTTTAGCATCTCCGGTTCCGAATTCGTGGAAATGTTCGTCGGGGTTGGCGCCAGCCGCGTGCGTGATCTATTCGAAAGAGCCAAGGCGGAAGCGCCAGCGATTGTTTTCGTCGACGAGATTGACGCGGTCGGGCGGCATCGCGGCGCTGGACTGGGCGGCGGGCATGACGAGCGCGAGCAGACACTGAATCAGATTCTGGTCGAGATGGACGGCTTCGACAACGACAGCAATATCATCATCATCGCCGCGACCAACCGCCCCGACATCCTCGATCCTGCCCTGCTGCGTCCGGGCCGATTTGATCGCAAAGTAGTAATGGACAACCCGGATGTCAGGGGACGGCAGGAGATCCTCAAAGTGCATTCGCGCGGCAAGCCGTTGGCGGGCGATGTCGATGTGGAGGCGCTGGCGAAAATCACGGCCGGCTTCAGTGGCGCCGACCTGGAAAACCTGGTGAACGAAGCGGCGATTCTGGCGGCGCGCCGCAACAAAAAGTCTATCGGCATGGCCGAGATGCAGGAAGCGATGGAGCGCGTGGTGATGGGTCCCGAACGCCGCAGCCGCGTCATCACGCCGGAAGAGAAAGAGAAGGTCGCCTATCATGAAGCCGGGCATGCGCTGCTCTTCCATCTATTGGACAATACCAGCCCGGTGCACAAGATCACCATCGTCTCGCGCGGGCGCGCCGGCGGTTATGTCATGCCGCTGCCCGATGGCGATGACATGCTGATCACGCGCGAGAAATTCGAAGACGACATCGTGGCGGCGATGGGCG
>JAPOYT010000057.1 GCA_026706445.1 Chloroflexota bacterium | reverse complement strand
AAGCGCTGATGGCATCCAGCATGAAACCGCCGTAGTAGCCGCGCTCGCGCATCAGGTCGTACATGATGTTCCACAGCACATTGCCATCAAGCGGATCGCGGCCGATCAGGACGGGCGCCAGCAATTGCTCGACAATCGTACTCACGACTTCCGGCGCGACAGGCGCCAGCGCCTCGCCCCAGCCGACTGCGCCATCCTCAGTCGTGATTTTGACGAAGGCGGTCTCGAAATAGGCGGAATACAGCGCCCGATATGGCGGACGCGTGAAATAGGCTTGTGGATCCGCCGCCGTTGGTATGCCGCCGAGGTAAGCCTCGTCGCGCTTGATGCGCAGGGGTATCGCCTCGATCTTCCTGATGCTCATTTCCGTCCGCCTCTTGACTGCCCGGTGGATACAATGCAACTTGAGGGTTATAGTTTATGAGAAGCGAGAATCATTCGCAATTTGTTCGTCAGCCGAAGGAGAGGCGCGCTTGTGTTAGCTGGCATTTATCAGATCTTGCAGACCCCATTTAACGATGGCGGCGAGATCGACTGGGAGAGCTTCGCGCGCCAAATCGAATACTGTATGGCGGCCGGTGTACATGGCTTGGTCGCGCCGGCGCTCGCCAGCGAGTTCTTCACTTTGAGCGATGCCGAACGGCGCCAAGTGGTCGAATTCGCCGCCGAGACAATTGCCGGACGCATCCCTTTCGTCGTCGGCGTTCAAGGGCTGCATCAGCGGATCGCGCTCGAATTCGCCGAGCAGGCCTGCGCGCAGGACGCCACGGCGCTGATGGCGATGCCGCCCTATCTGCGCAAGGCGTCCAAAGCCGACCTGCGCGAATATTATCGGGCGCTGGCGCAATTCGATCGACCGCTGATCATACAGAACGCGCCCGCGCCGATAGGCAGTCCATTGTCGCCACGAGAACTGGTGGATTTGTTGGCGGCGGAAGACAATATCTTATACATCAAAGAAGAGACGAATCCAATCTTGCAGCATATCAACGAGATACTTGCGCTCGACACGGGCAATTGCGCCGGTGTTTTTGGTGGCGCCAATGGCACATATCTCATTGATGAACTCAAGCGCGGCGCTTGCGGAAACATGCCGGCCGGCGGCATGTTGGATATACAAGTCAAGATTTACGACCTTTATCGAGCCGGGAGAATTGACGAGGCTGAGCGCATCAACTTAAACCTGCTTCCGCTTTTGAACTACGCCACGGTATATGGAGTGGTCTTGCACAAACACGTGATGTGGCGGCGCGGCATCCTAAGCTCGCCATTCGCGCGCGATCCGCAGAAAATCAACCTGAACGCCGACGATATCAGCGCAATAGAAAGCATGTGGTCGCTAGTGGCTGAAGAGGCGCTGGCTGACTTTGCCTTCGAATAGCGCGGCTAGTAGGTCCAGGCGCGCGGCAATGGGCGCTCCATCGCCAGCAGCCGCGTCAGCAGAAGTTGGCGGCATTCCGCAAGCGCAGCCTGATAGACGGCGCTTTCAGCGACGTCATGATAGGCGCCCGGGTCAACCTTTAGATCCCAAAGATTCTCGCGCCCGTCATCATGAATCAGATACTGAAACTGCGGCCTGCGCAGGCTCTTCCAGCCATGCGCTTCCGTCAGCGCGCTTTCCTTTTGGCGGGACCCGCCGCCGCCGATCAGGCCAGCCAAGCTCTCGCCCTGCATGAACGTAGGTGTCTGAATGGCGGCCAAATCCAGCAAAGTCGGAACCAGGTCCACGGCCTCCACGATGCCGTCATGCCTGCCGCCCTGATTTATGTCCGGTCCAGCAATGATGAGCGGCACACGGCTCACGGCGTCATCGGCTGGGTAGCCCTTCCCGTACCGCAGATGATCGCCCAACCATTCGCCGTGGTCCGAGGTGAAGACGACGATCGTCTCGTCGCCTTTGCCTGCGTCGTCGAGCGCAGCCAGGATCCGCCCGATGTAGTGATCCACCTCGCTGACCATTGCGTAGTAGCTGTATAGTCCCGAAGTAAGATGGTGCGGTTCAGTATGAAAGTTTTCCGGGT
>JAPOYT010000066.1 GCA_026706445.1 Chloroflexota bacterium | reverse complement strand
CTCCGACTTCGCTTTGATGATGGCGGCTTCCGGCATGGCGCTGGCGCCGCCGATGGTCGTCTTCTTCCTGGCGCAGCGCTACTTCATCCAGGGCTTCGTCTTGAGCGGCGTCAAGGGATGAGCCGCCGCCCATCTAGGAACAAATTGTAGACACACGCGCTGCATGGCAGGGGCTCACGCAAAATACCTTGCGTCCTGCAGCGTATAGCTCCCCCTCCGAAGGTCAGTGTCTACGCGACCCACTTTATGGGATGCTCGCCATAGAGATGGCGAGAGGGGGCCGGGGGGTGGGGGTTTGCCGCTCGCAACGTAAACAGGGGCGAGCCACCGGGTAGCGTAGACACTAACCTGCGCTCGCCCGTACGAACATCATGGATTTTACGCCGCCCGCCTAAGCTAAAGGCAGCAACACCATGAAAATCCTAGAAATGACCGGCAACGCGACCACGCGCATCATCCAAGCCGATCCGCCAAAACCCGCGCCCGGTGAAGTCATCATCGAAACCGCCCGCTCAGCGATCTGCGGCAGCGAGATGAAAACTTATCGCGGGCCGGGTTTGGCCGGCGGCAACGGCGGGCATGAAGCGGTTGGCACAGTCGTCGAATTGGGCGACGGCGTTACTGACCTAGAAATCGGGCAGCGCGTCGGCGTCAGCGCTGTGGTCGGCTGCGGCGATTGCGCCGAATGCGCCGCGGGCCGCTATACCTGGTGCCGGTCGGCATCGTCGTGGTCGCAAATGCATGCTGAGCGATTTGTCATACCGGCGCGCTGCTGCAGCCGCCTGCCCGATGACCTGCCCTGGGACGAAGCCACACTCCTGACCGGCGATGGCATGGGCGTGCCCTGGCATACCGCCAAGAAAATCGACCGCCCCGACATTGATACGATCGTGGTCATGGGCTTGGGACCGATCGGCTTGGGCAATGTGCTGATGCAAGCGCACTTGGGGCGCCGCGTCATCGGCGTTGACATCGTCGATTATCGCGTCCACTTCGCGGCGCGCTTGGGGGCGGCGGTCACCATCAAAGCGGACGAGACGCTCATTGAACGAATCATGGATCTCACGGACGGCGAGGGCGCCGATGTCGTCGTCGACTGCGCGGGTAAACGAGCCAGCGTCGCCAACAGCTTCGCTTCGGTGCGCCGCGGCGGCATTGTCGTCTTCAACGGCGAATCCATGGAGGAAATGCTGGCGCCCAGCCGCGACTTCAACCGGCGCGAAATCTGGGCGGTCGGCTGCTGGTATTATTTCATGAGCGAGGCGCCGGAGATGTTTGACCTTTGGCGCCGGGGCCTGGATGTCACGAAGATGATCAGCCATCGCTTCCCGCTGGATGACGCGCCTGAAGCCTTTGCGCTATTTGACCAGGGGCAAACGGGCAAGGTGCTGCTGCGGCCTTGATGCCCGCCCTTCCGCCTGATTGCGGCTTAGCGAGCTTTTCGTTATACTCCCTCTGCTACAACCTATACCGTTCCAAATGTTCTGAAGGAGCATCAAAATGAACCGCTTAAAGTATATCTTGGCGCTACTTACGCTGCTGGCGCTATTTCTCGGCGCCTTCGCGGGCTTGGCGCAAGATGAAAAGGTGCTGGTGATTGGCTGGAAGGAAAACACCGACGCCTACGACCCGGCCAATGGTTTCACCCATTCGACGCATATCGTCAATCATGTCACCTACAGCCAGTTGGTCACTTTCCCCGATGAAAACGCTGGCGAGATCTTGCCCTTGCTCGCCGCAAGTTGGGAGATTTCCGAAGACGGGACAGTCTACACCTTCTCGCTCGACCCGGATGCCGTATTCGCCAATGGCGATGATATCAACTCCGACGATGTCGTGTTTTCCTGGAACCGCCTGAAGCACCGCGACGGCAACCCGTCCTTCCTGGCTGATGGCATTGACGCGGTAGAAGCGATTGACGACGACACCGTCGCCGTCACGCTGCCGGCGCCGCGGCCCTCGTTCTTGTCGGAGATCACCAGCGGCGTCTTTAGCATCACCAATGCTGATGTGGTCCGCGCAAACGGCGGCACCGATGCCGAAGACGCAGCCGAAACCGATACCGCAGGCGCCTATCTGGACAGCACTTCGGCCGGTTCAGGTCCCTATGTGTTGGATCTGTGGGAGCCGCAGAATCGTACGGAATTGGTCCGCAATGAGAATTACTGGCGCGAGCAGCCCTACTTCGACCGCGTGATCTTCCAGCACATGCCGGAAGGCGCCACCCAGAAAGCCGCCTTGGAAGCCGGCGATATCGATCTGGCTTTCGATCTTAGCCCCGATCAAGTCGCGACCCTGGAAGGCAATGAAGCCATCAATATCTATAAGGGACCTGGCGTCCTGACACACTTCGTCATCATGAACACCGACGAGCAATATAGTGGTCCCTTTGCCAACCCGACGGTGCAGTTGGCGGTGCGTTATGCGCTGGATTACGAAGGCTACAAGACGCTTTGGGGCGGCGTTAAGCCGGCGACGAACATGACCGCGGGCTTCTTCGGCAACCTCGGCGAAGAGGCGGCGTTCTCGCGCGATCTGGACAAAGCGCGCGAACTGCTGGCTGAAGCCGGCTACGCCGATGGGCTTGATATGCTGCTGGAGTATCCCGACTTTGGCCTGGGCGGCGTCGACTTCAATACGAATGCGCAAAAGATTCAAGCTGACCTGGCTGAAGTTGGCATCAACGTGACGCTGCAGCCGGGCGAGTTGCAAGTGGCGCTTGACAAGTACCGCAGCGGCTTGCACGGCGTCGGTTACTGGCTCTGGGGTCCCGACATTCTTGACTCGCTGGATTTCCTCAGCTTCATGCCTGGCGGCAAGGTGGCGACCGAGCGCAACAACTGGCAGCTGGAGGATGTGCCGCAAGAGATCCAGGATGCGATCGCCGCCGCCAAGGTCACCAGCGAACCGGAGGAACGCCTGAGGCTCTTCACGATGTTGCAAGAATACACCATGCAGCATGGCCCCTTCGCGCCCTTCAACGTTCCAGACGTCGCGACCGCCTACCGGTCCGATCTGCAGGGGTATATCTGGCACCCGCACTGGCTGCTGGATGTCCAGATTTTGAGCCGCGCGATGTAGCTTCACCATGCCATCGCAATCCTGAAAATGTGGGGGCGAGCGAGCAGCTCGCCCTTTATGTTTTGCCCAATGATGTGCGAACGGGCCGCCGATGCTACGCTCTCGTGGAACACCCCCAAGCGCGTGCGTATGGGCGAGCCGATGCTTCGCTCTCGTGGAACAGCCCCAAGCCCGTACACACATTATCCGAGACTGTGGTTCGATTCCAGCCACCGCAGATCAAACTGAGTTTTTATCCATGATGCAGTTCGTGTTACACTACTATTCGTTCCACTACTGCTGGCAACCCGAGATTGCCCATGAGTTTCCTTCGTTACTTCGTCCGCCGCTTGTTCTTGGTGATTCCCATCTTGCTGGGCATCACCTTGGTCGCGTTCATCATCGCCAACGCCATTCCCGCCGACCCCATCGTCGCCAACCTGCCGCCCAACGCGCTCAACGACGAAGACACTATCGCCGCCTTCCGCAAGAAATGGGGCTTGGACAAACCGCTGCACGAGCAGTACCTGACCTATCTCGGCAATCTGCTGCAAGGCGATATGGGCCTCTCAATCAAATGGCGCAAGCCGGTCTCCGAAGATATCGCCAAACGCCTGCCCGCCACCATCGAGTTGGCGACGCTCGGCATTATGTACGGTGTCGTGCTTGGCGTTGGGCTGGGTCTCGTCTCCGCTATTTGGAAGGACACCTGGGCCGATTACGTCGCGCGCGTGATCGCCCTGATTGGCGTCAGCTTCCCCGTATTCTTAATCGCCCTGATATTTCTTAACGTGTTTTATGCCCAACTGAGCATCGCCGCTGGACCGGGCAGGCTTCATGTTCTCATGCGCCCGCCGCCCACGGTTACCGGCATGTTCACCATCGACGCCCTGCTCAATGGCGACTGGAAGACTTTTTCCAATGCGCTCTCGCATCTTATCCTGCCGGCGCTGACGCTGGCGCTATATATCAGCGGCATCATCTCGCGCATCACCCGCTCATCACTGCTCGAAGTGCTGAATCAAGATTACATGCGCACGGCACGCGCCAAGGGCTTGCGCGAGCGTTATGTCATCGGCATTCACGGCATGCGCAACTCGCTGATACCGGTGGTGACGGTCATCGGTCTGTCCTACGGCAATTTGCTGGTCGGCTCGATCTTGATTGAGTCAATCTTCGCCTACCCGGGCATCGGCTTTTATATGTTCCGCGCCAGCACTTCGCAAGACTTCCCGGCGATTATGGGCGTCAGCCTGCTCTTCGCTTTCATTTATGTCGGAGTTAATTTTGTCGTCGATATCCTCTATTTCTTCCTCGACCCACGAATTCGAGTCGCCTAGCCGGTTGCAGCAAGCGCGCTATCATTTGCGCCGCAACCCGCTGGTTTCGCTTGGGATAGTTGTCGCCATTCTCTGGATCCTCATCGCCTTCATCGCGCCGGCGATCTCCCCGGTCGAGCCTTTGAAGCAAGATTTGGTGAATCGCCTGCAAGCGCCGGGCGAGCTATTTTTCATGGGCTCGGACGAGCTGGGACGCGATATCTTCAGCCGCGTGCTCTGGGGCTCGCGCATTACCATTCCGGCCGGCTTGTCAGTCATCGTCATCGGCAGTACGCTCGGCGTCATCATCGGCGCGGTGGCGGGTTACGCCGGCGGGGTCGTCGACGAATTGCTCATGCGCCTTACCGAGCTCTTCATGGCTTTCCCTTTCATCATTCTGGCGATGGCGGTGACCGCCGCCCTCGGTCCCGATATCCGCAATGCCGTGCTGGCTCTGAGCGCCGTCTGGTGGCCCCGCTACGCCAGGATCCTGCGCGGTCTCGTGCTCGAGGTCAAATCGCAAGAATTTGTCGAGGCCGCTCACAGCGCGGGCGCCGGTGGAGCATACGTCTTATTCCGCACCATCTTGCCCAACTGCATCGCCCCGGCGGTCATCCTCGCCACGCTCGATATCGGCACCGCTGTCATCAGCTTCGCCGCCTTAAGTTTCATTGGCTTGGGTCCGGAGCCCTCCTCACCGGAATGGGGGCGGATGGTCAGCATCGGCATCGACTTCTTCGATCAGTGGTGGATGTGGCTCTTCCCGGGCTTGGCGATCGCCAGCCTGGTGATGGCTTTCAACTTCATCGGCGATGGCTTGCGCGATATCCTCGATCCGCGCTTGCGGGGGGAATAAACTCTTCAATACCCGCGAAAGACTCAATTGCTGAATTATGGATTACAATACGAACAGTAAGCGGAAAGCCAAGGAATAGCGCTGGGCTACAGCAAATGGCCGCTGAGGCAATCCATTCCCTTGAAGACCTTCGCCAGCAGCGCGAGCAAGTCATAGCGCTCGCACAGCAACATCGCGCGCGCCAGATTGCCGTATTTGGATCGCTTCTGCGCGGAGCTTTGGGATTGAATAGCGATATTGATTTTCTGGTTGACTTTGAGCCGGACTATAGTTTGCGTGACCACATCCGCCTAACGCAGGCCCTGCAGCAACTGCTGGGACGTCGCGTCGAGGTGGTTGATCGCCGATCTCTCAGACCGGAATTGCGCGATACGATCACGAGGGAAGCCCAGCCTCTGTGACCCGAAACCAGCGCATGTATTGCCGCGATATCCTCGATCGTATCCGGCGTATCGAAAGATATACAACAGACGGGCGCGCTGCTTTTCTTGCATCAGAGTTGCACCAGGATGGCGTCATACGGAGCTTTGAAGTAATTGGCGAAGTCGTCAAGCGCTTGGACTCGACGCTACAGGCGCAGCATCCCGACGTTGCCTGGAGCGATTTTGCCGGATTTCGTGACGTCTTGATTCACCAATATGACAGAGTCCGGCTTGATCTGGTTTGGAGATTCGCGCAAGAAGATCTTCCAGCGTTGAAACGGGCTGTTGCGGCGCTGCTGCGTGATCTTGACGATCCGGCGGGCTCAAGCAACACAATGCGCGATGGCTGAATAGAGAATCGAGAATACGTCGGTTTCACCAGTCCCCTAAACGCCCGTCCAGTCGAAAACAACGCCGATAAACTCGTTCTTCCTAGTCTTCAATCCGCGATAAGCGCTGGCGGCATCATCGGGCGACAGGGTATGCGTATGCAGCGGCGCCACCTTGAGCGCGCCGGATCGAATCAGCTCCATCGCAATCTCCGAGTTGCGCTCCATCGAATGCTTGACGAAGGGATCGCGCGCGACTGGATAGCGCCACTCATGCGCGCCTTTGAAGGTGATATTGCCGTGTCCGTGCAGATGAATGTAATCGAGCACGCTGCTGGTCAAGTCGGTCTCGAAGACGCCGCGCGGCGTTCCCAACAGGATAACTTCGCCATAGCGCCCCACAAGCGGCAGCGCTGGCGGCAGCGCCGCTGGCACGCCCGTCGCCTCAATCAGCGTCGACAGGCCCTGCCCGCCGGTGATCTCGCGCACTTGGTCGGCCACCGATGTGCCGTCGCCCACCAGCGCATGGGGAATGCCGCAGGCTAGCGCGCGCTCGACCCGTCCTTCGCTCAGATCTAGCCCGATCACGGTTCCGCCCTGCAAGCGCGCCAATTGCGCGGCGAAATTGCCGACTGTGCCCAGCCCAACCACGCCGACGTAGTCGCCAAGTTCGATATTCGAGATGCGCAGCGATGTCATCGCGATGATCGCCATGCGCGTGAAGGGCGCTAATTCCAGCGGCAAGTCGACAGGCGCCTTGAGGCAGATCGATTGCGGCCGGCTAGTGTCGATCAGGTTGAACTGCTTATGCCCGCCCCAGTAATGCACGATGTCGCCCGGCGCAACGTCGGTGATCTCTGCGCCAACATCGAGGACTTCGCCGACTGCGGCGTAGCCTGGCGTGCCAGGGAAGGGAAACCAGGCTTGGCTGCCCGAAAGGCAAGCGAGCTCGGTGGCGGCGCTGATCAGCGAATAGCGCGTGCGGACGAGCACATCACGCGAGCGGAGTTGGCCGATATCGTCGTCTATCGTCCGCGTTTCGATGTTGCCGGGTCCGGTGAAGAGTACGCTTAGATTATCCATTTGCGTTGGGCTTCCTCCGCAATCGGGGTTGCGCAATCGGGCGTGACGAAGTGCCGGCTGCGCTCATTTGCTGCCCGAAGATATGACGACGCCCTGAATATAATAGCGCTGCAAAAGAATGAAGACCAAGATGCTGGGCAAGGTCATGACCATCGAAGCCGCCATCAGCAAATGCTCGGTCGCTTGGCCGCCGGCGGAGACGACCCGTTGGAAGTTCGCCAATCCCAGCGACAGCGTATACTTCTCCGGCGTATTCAGATAAATCAGGGGACCGAAGAAGTCGTTCCAGCTTTCGAGGAAACCAATGACGACCATGGTGATCACCACTGGTTTCGACAGCGGCAAGATGATGCGAATGAAGATCCAAAGCGTATTCGCCCCGTCAATTTTGGCCGCTTCGTCCAGGTCTTTGGGGATCGTCAAGAAGAATTGCCGGAACAAGAATATCGCGAAGGCGCCGCCGCCGAACCAATTGGGGATGATTAAGGGATTGTAAGTGTCCAGCCAGCCAAAAGCCTTGAAGAGCAAGAATGTCGGAATGATCGTCACCTGATAAGGCAGCATCAAGGTGCTCAGCAGCAGCAGGAAGAGAAGGTTGCGGAAGGGAAAGCGGAAGCGCGCGAAGCCGTAAGCGACCAATGCCGCCGACAAAATGCGACCCGAAACAGAAAAAACGGTTACAAATACGGTGTTGACAAAGAAGCGCGCCAGCGGCGCCACGTGCCAGATTTCCACATAATTTTCGAAACGCCAGGTTTTGGGAATCAACTGTGGCGGCCAGAGAAACAGTTCGTTGACCGGTTTCAAGGACGACGAGACCGCCCACAAGAAGGGCAGCGCGAATATGATCGTCAGCCCATAGGCGACGACATAGAGCAATACGTATCGGAGGATTCGCTTCACCCGCCAAGCGGGGAAGAGTTCACTAATCAATAGTCAAGCCCTCTGGCATAGTGGGCGAGTCGCCGCCTCGCCCCTACAACTGGTTGGCGGGGCGCGAGGCGGCTGCGGCAACTCGCCTTTTGGGTATGGCGCAAGCCTGCAACGCGCCTATAATCCTCGCATTGCCACGCAGATGAATTCAGTTCCCCTGGAGGACCGCAAATGTCATTGGACGACAAAGTCAAGGCGATGGGCATCGATATCGAGGATTTCAGTCCGTCAGCCACGCTGGCGCCGGCGACCCGCATCGGCAGCGCCGTTTACTGTTCGGGCCATGTCTCCACCGGTTACAGCGGCAAGCTCGGGCGCGACGTCGATGTGGAAACGGGCAAAGAAGCGGCGCGCGTTTGCGCTATCGACCTGCTCAAAGCGGCTTACACCATCACCGGCTCGGTCGACAAGCTGCGCCTGCGCAAGCTGCTGGGCTGCGTCAATTCCATGCCCGAATTCACCGATCAGCACCTGGTCATCAATGGCGCGTCGGAATTGTTCTGGGAGATCTACGATGGCGAGCTGCACGCCCGCAGCGCCGTCGGCTTCGCTTCCCTGCCCAATGGTTTCGCCGTCGAAATTGAAGCCATTTTCGAGATCGTGGACTAGAACCCGCGCGCCTTAAGCCCGACCGAGCCGCCCATGCTCGCCCAAGTCATCAATCCCCTGCGCGCGCTTAACCCGCAGGCGCGCCTTTTTTTCGCCGTCATCGTCGGCTTGACCTTCGTCGCCGATGGCCTCGTTTCCGTGCTGCTCAATCTCTATCTGCTGCGCCTGGGTTACGGCACCGACTTCATCGGGCTGGTGAACGCGGTTGGCTTGCTGACCTTCGGCTTGGCCAGCCTGCCGGCCGGCATCCTCGGCTCGCGCATGTCCACCACTGCGCTGCTGAAGTTCGGCGCCTTCACCTGCCTTGCGGGCGGGCTAATGCTGCCAATGGTGGAGTGGCTGCCGCCGGGCTGGCGCGAGGCTGCCTTCGTCGTCCCGCCGGCTATGATGTTTGGCGGTTTCGCCTTCTTCTTTGTCAACGGCGCGCCCTTCCTGATCAACGTGGTGGATGACGCCTACAAGAACCACGCTTTCGCCCTCAAAGCGGCGCATTGGTCCCTGGCCGGTTTCGCCGGCAGCCTCATCGGCGGGCTGCTTCCAGGCGCCATCGCGGGGATGTATGGCTGGACGCTGGATGACTCCCAGCCCTATCGCATCACCTTTGCCTTGGCTGTCCTTATCTTGGCGCTCACCGCCATTTTATCCCTGCGCATTCGCCCCCTGCCGCCAAGGTCCCCGTCAAGGTCGGCGGAAACCGCCAGCGAGCGGAATGGCGCCGGCAATGGTTGGATGGCATCGGTATTCATGCTGATTGTCATCATGACCGTGATTCGCCTGTTCCAGGTGGCGGGTTCGGCGACGGCGATGGTCTATTTCAATGTCTACATGGACCAGCAGCTGGCGGTCTCAACCGCGCTGATCGGCGCGATGGCTGCCATCGGCCGCTTAACCGGCGTGCCGACGGCGCTGGTGACGCCGTATCTTGTCGGGCGCTGGGGCAATATCCGCGTCGTCATCTGGTCATCGATGGTGGCGACGCTCTGCCTGATTCCGATGGCGCTGGTGGAGCACTGGCTGGCGGCCTCGTTTGGTTATATCGGGGCGATCAGCATGATGTCCGTCCGCTACACCGCCTTCATCGTCTATATCCTCGACCTGGTGCCGCGCAAGCATCAAGCCTTGATGGCCGGCACGGGCGAAGCGGCCGCCGGTTTGAGCTTCGCGATGATGGCGCTGGGCGGCGGCTTGCTATTGACCGCCTTTGCCTTCCGCGATCTCTTCCTGCTCGGCACGCTGATTTCCTTCATCGGCACCGTCCTCTTCTGGCTCTACATCCTGGTAAACAAACCAAAGCGCAAGCTCAAGCCAGCGCTCTAAAGCCAGGACAAAGAGGCAGACGCATTCCTGGAGCGACCAGCGGTTGCCCTCGTCCGTCCGGTCTGGGCGCGAATTCAAACACGGGCGAGCCGCCGGCTCGCCCCTACATTCAGATTCCGGTGTATTTGGGATCTTGTGTGAGCCGCGCTGTAACATGCAATCGGCTGTGGTGGAATCCGTCAAGCAGCGCCAGCCGCTTTGAGCAGCGCGATGACCTCGCTGCGATCGGTCTCGTCTTCAAAGGGCGACATCGCCAATTCCAGCGGCGTCCTGCCCCCCTTCGACTCGCGCGCGCTCAAATCAGCGCCCTGCTCGATGAGGCATCGCGGCACATCCGTCAACAGGCGATAAACGCCGATATCCTGCGCCGCCTCCGTCAGGTCCGGCAGCGGATCGAGAAACTCCTTGGGACCAAAGCAAATGGCGAAGTGCAGCGGCGTACAACCCTTGCCGTCGCGCGCGTTGACGTCGGCGCCGGCTGCCATCAATGCGTCCATCACATCAATATGCGCGCCCTGCGCCGCCAGATGCAAGGGGCTTAAACCCGCGCCCAAAACATGCCCCGGCAAAGTGGCAGCGCGCGCCAGCCCGCCATCAGCCGCGAGCAGCGCCCGCAGCCGCTCGCCATCGCCCATGATGCTCGCCCAAAAGATATCGACCTCCCAGCCCAAGTGATCCAGGAGATGGCGCGTCGCCTCATAATTGCGGCGATAGGCGATATCGCGCAGCGGCGTCGTGCGCCCGTATTTGCCGGCGCGTTCATACTCACGCAATGGGTCGGCGCCATATTCGAGATAAAACTGAATCGAGTCGACATCGCGGCAGAAGGAAAGCAAGGTGCTGGGACCGGGTCCGATCTCATTGACCAGGGCCGGGTTCTCGTCGAGGCGCTCTCTGACGCCCGCCCCTTCGCCCAGCCAGGCGCAAGCCCAGACGTCCTTCTCCGCGCCCCGCTCCAGCAGAAAATCGACCATGCCCAGCGCCGCGTATTCCGGCATGAAATCGGCTAAATCGATGGCGTGAATCAGGGCGTTGAAGCGGTATTTGTCGTCGCGCGCGTTGATATCGGCGCCATGCGCCAGCAGCAGATCGACGATGTCCTTGCGCCCGTGCATCACCGCCACATGCAGCGCGCTCGCGTCCGAGCCCCAGAGCGAAGTGCGCACGTATCCGCTGGCGTTCGCCAAACGGCTGTCTTGACCCAGCAGAGAATTGACTATGGCGCTGTCGCCAGCTTTGGCCGCGTCAAAGAGCCGCATGACTTTCTCGGTGAACTGATTGTCCCGCGAGGGACGCTGTGTTGATATGTCGCTCAAGTCCATCAACCTTTCCTTCATCTGTTTGCGCGCGTGATACAGTCGGGATTTCACCGTACCGATCGGTATCCCCAAAAAAGCCGCGATCTCGCGCTGGCGGAAATCATTCATGTAATGCAGCAGCATTACCGCGCGCTGCGCCTCCGGCAAGGCATCCAAGGCCGTGGCGATTTCCTCCGCCACCATGACCGGCTCGGCGCCGCCCACGGCAATCTCGGCGACCTGCTCCAAAGAGACCAGCTCGGGCCGCCTCGCCCGCAGCCGTCGATGCGCCTGCGTATATACAATCCGCCGGAACCAGCCGGGGAAGGCGGTCGCGTTACGCAGCTTGATCAAGCCAATCCAGGCGGCGATGAAAGCCTCCTGCGCCGCGTCTTCCGCTTCCTGCCAATCGCCGAGCAGCGCATAGGCGTAGCCGACCGCCAAATCCTGAAAACGCCGCACCACTGCCTCATAGGCTTCGTTGTCGCCCTTTCGCGCCGCGACAATCAGCCCGGTCAATTCTTCCATAAGCGCTCCTTTCTTTGAGCCTACACCCTAAAGAGCCAGGCAGGCGCGCAAAAGGTTCAAAGCAAGTCGCGCTTCCGGATTGGGATGCCCGCCGGGCGTATTGTCTGTATCATTTCGCAGGCGGGCTGGCTAGAATTGTGGTGATGTATCATCCCAAATCAGGGCGAGCGCATGCAAAACTTCAGCGAGAAAGTCAACTTCATCTGGTCTATCGCCGACCTCATCCGCGATTCTTTCAAGCGCGCCAAGTACCAGGATGTGATTTTACCTTTCACCGTCCTGCGCCGCATCGACAGCGTCCTGGCGCCGACGAGGCGAGACGTCCTGGAAACGTTGGCTGAATTGAGGGACGAAGTCGATGATCTCCACGATCTCCTTTGCCAGAAATCCGGCTTCGCCTTCTACAACACATCGCGTTACGACTTTGACTTACTCCTGGCGGACGCGCCGCAACTGGCGGACAACCTGCGCAATTACATCGCCGGTTTCAGCGATAACATGCGCGAAGTGATCGAACGCTTTGACTTCGAAAACACAATCAAGAAGCTCGACGAAGCGAATCTGCTTTATCTGGTCATGGAACGCTTCAAAAACATCGACTTGCACCCCCGTTCCGTCAGCAATGCCGAGATGGGCTTGATCTTTGAAGAGCTCATCCGCAAATTCAACGAAGCCAGCAACGAGAACCCCGGCGAGCACTTCACCCCGCGCGAGGTCATCCGCCTCATGGTCGAGCTGCTGATGGCGCAGGACGCGGCCGAACTCAAGCGCGCCGGCAAAGCGGTCCACATCTACGATCCCTGCTGCGGCACCGGCGGCATGTTGACCAGCGCCAAGAATCGAATCGACGAGATGAACCGGGCCGCTACCGTCCGGCTCTATGGGCAGGAGGTCAACCCGGAGACATTCGCCGTCGCCAAGAGCGATCTCTATATGCTCAGCAGCGATGGCAAAGACGCGGAAAACATCGCCTTCGGCAGCACCCTTTCGGATGACCGCCACCGCAAGCAAAGATTCGATTACATCCTCGCCAATCCGCCTTATGGCAAAGAGTGGAAGAACGACCGAGCGGCGGTGGAGGCGGAAGCGGACCGCGGTTCCGCCGGGCGCTTCGAGGCCGGCACGCCGCGCATCAGCGACGGGCAGATGCTCTTCTTGCAGCACATGATCTCCAAGATGCGAACCGATGATGAAGGCAGCCGCATCGCCATCGTCATGAACGGCTCGCCCCTCTTCACCGGCGACGCCGGCAGCGGCGAGAGCGAAATCCGGCGCTGGATCCTGGAAAATGACTGGCTGGACGCCATCATCGCCCTGCCCGAACAGCTCTTTTACAACACCGGCATCAGCACTTATGTTTGGATTCTGACGAACAGGAAGGCGGCGGCTAGCAAAGGCCTGGTTCAGCTCATCGACGCTACTTCATTTTGGACGCCCCTGCGCAAGAACCTGGGCGACAAAAGGCGCGAAATATCGAACGAGCAGATCGCCGATATCGTCCGGCTGTACCGTGACCGACCGGAAAGCGAATACTCGAAGGTATTTGACCGGCGCGATTTCGGTTATCGCAAGGTGACGGTCGAGCGTCCGCTGCAACTGAACTTCCAGGCGAGCTCCGAGCGCATCGCCCGGCTGGAAGATGAACGGAGCTTCCAGAACCTGGCCAAGAGCAAGAAGCGCGACCCGCAAAGCAAAGCGGAAGAAGAAGCGGCGGGCCGACAAGAGCAGGCGCGCATCCGGTCGATGTTAGGCGAGATGCCCGACAGGCGCTTCAAGGACCGCGACGACTTTCTGCCTGTGCTGAACGATGCCTGCCAAGCGCGGGGTTACAAGCTGAATGCGCCCGTGCGCAAAGCCGCGCTAAGCGCCTTGAGCGAGCGCGACGACGGCGCTGCTATTTGCCGCGACCGCAAAGGCCAGCCCGAAGCCGACAGCAGTCTGCGCGATTACGAAACTGTGCCGCTGACGGAAGACGTCCACGACTATTTCGCGCGAGAAGTGGCGCCGCATCTGCCCGATGCCTGGATCAACACAAACGTCCGCGACCACAAAGACGACGAAATCGGCAAGGTCGGTTATGAGATCAACTTCAACCGCTACTTTTACCAGTACCAGCCGCCGCGCTCGCTGGACGAGATCAACGCCGATATCAGCGGCTTGCAGCGGGAGATCGTGGCCATGCTGCGCGAGGTGATACAATGAGCAGGCGCCGCAATGCGATAGCAAGGGAGGAAAGGCGCATGAGTGGCGAGACGACAATAGACAGCCTGGACGATCTGCGCCGGCAGCGCGAGCGAATCAGGGCGTTGGCGCAGCAATTTCGCGCGCGCAAGATCGCCGTGTTTGGCTCCCTGGCGCGCGGGGAAGCCCATGCCGATAGCGATATCGATTTCCTGGTTGACTTTGAAGCCGATTACAAATTGCGCGACCTCATCCGCTTGACCCAGGCCTTGGGCGCTTTATTGGGGCGGCGAGTCGAAGTGGTGGACCGCGAATGCCTGCGTGAAGAATGGCGCGCTGGCATCATCGAAGAAGCCGTCAGCTTGTGAAAAGAGACCAGCGGGCCTATTGCCGTGATATTCTGGATCGCATCCGGCGCATCGAGAGCTATACCGCAAGCGGACGCGATGCCTTCCTGGAATCGGAATATACTCAAGATGCCGTCATTCGCTGTTTTGAAGTCATAGGGGAAGCAGTGAAGCGCTTGGACGCAGATTTAATTGAGCGGGCGCCTCATATTGCCTGGAGCGATTTCGCTGGCTTCCGCGATATGCTGATTCACCAATACCATCGGATTAAGCTGGGCTTGGTGTGGGATTTCGCACAGGAGGACTTGCCGCCGCTGAAAGCCGCGGTGACAGCGCTATTGAAGAACCTGGAAACTGGCGATGACGCGGCAAGGGCCTAAGACTCGCGTTAGCGGCGTCGAGATGAAAGATTCGGGCGTCGAGTGGCTGGGCGAGATTCCGAGTCATTGGGATGTGAAGCAGATACGTCGTATAGCAAGCGTATTCGGAGGCGGAACACCTTCAAGTGAAATACAGGCGTATTGGGATGGAGATATTCCCTGGTTAACACCTTCCGACGTGTCAGTAAACCATGGGCTGTTCATAGAGCGCACACGGCGCAATATCACGGACGCAGGACTTAGGCGAAGCGCGGCGGAGCTAATGCCAACTGGAACGGTTCTTATGACAAGTCGTGCCTCGATAGGCGATGTCGTTATCAACACAGTTCCAATGGCAACAAATCAGGGGTTTATCAATATAATTCCAAATTCGGATAAAATAAACAATCTGTACGTTGCGCGCTGGATTCAACATTCAGGTGATTTCATACGTGAGCTTGGGACCGGATCAACCTTTTTTGAAGTAACAAAAAGTAGCTTCAAGGCGCTTCCTATCACCCTCCCGCCCCTCCACGAGCAGCGCGCCATCGCCAGCTACCTCGACGCGGAGACCGCCCGCATCGACAAGCTCATCGCGAAGACCGAGCGCCTCAACGAATTGCTGCGCGAAAAGCGGACCGCGCTCATCAGCCAAGCGGTGACCAAGGGGCTGGATGCTGGCGTGGCGCTGAAGGAGTCGGGGGTCGAGTGGCTGGGTGAGATTCCGAGGCATTGGGCTGTGAAGCGGTTGAAGTTTCTCACGCGAAAGCCGCTTATGTATGGAGCTAATGAAGCAGCAGACGACAATAGACGCGATTATCCGCGCTATATCAGAATCACTGACATAAAGGAGGATGGAAGTCTGAGAGACGATACCTTCAGATCGCTACCGTATGAGATAGCCACTCCATATTTGCTTACGGAAGGTGACATATTATTTGCACGCAGTGGCGCTACGGTTGGCAAGACTTTTCGTTATCAAGCAGACTGGGGAATCGCCTGCTTTGCTGGCTATCTCATTCGATTCAGGTGTGATCCAACTCAAGTGATTTCAGAGTTTGTGGATTACTACACATCATCGAAACCATATTGGGAATGGGTTAATGGCATCTTCATTCAGGCCACAATCCAGAATATCAGCGCCGAGAAATACGCCAACACTTCTCTCGGTGTCCCGCCCCTCCACGAGCAGCGCGCCATCGCCAGCTACCTCGACCGCGAGACCGCCCGCATCGACGCGCTCATCACAAAGAACGAGCGCCTCATCGACCTGCTGCGCGAGAAGCGAACCGCCCTCATCTCAGCGGCCGTCACCGGCAAAATCGCTGTGCCCTCTGTGTCGGCGGTGGTAAAATAAGCGCCATGCCAGTTGACATCTCCGAGAAAGACTTTGAAGCGCAGATCGAGCATGTCCTGCGCAACCAGCACGGCTATCACAAGCGCCTGCCCGAAGATTACGACCGCCACCTCTGCCTGATACCGGCTGATGTCATCGACTTCATCCGCGGCACGCAGACGGAGGCTTGGCGCGCGCTGCGGGCGGTTTATCAAGACGAAGCCGAATCGCGCTTCCTGCGCCGGCTGGCGAGCGAGATCGACAAACGCGGGACGCTCGCTGTTTTGCGCAATGGACTCAGAGACGCCGGCGCTGACATCAAGCTGGCGTACTTCGCGCCCGCCACCGCGATGAATCCCGATTATCAGCGCCTGTATGAAGGCAATATCTTCGCCGTTTTGCGGCAGCTGCAATACAAACCCGGCGCCAATCTCTCGCTTGATCTGGCGCTCTTCCTCAATGGCTTGCCCATCTTCACCGCCGAACTCAAGAACAACTTCACCGGGCAGAATGCGCAGCATGCCATGCGCCAGTATCAAAGGACGCGCGACCCAAATGAGCCGCTTTTCAAGTTCGGGCGCTGCCTGGCGCATTTCGCCGTCGACCCCGATCTGGTTTATGTGACGACGCATTTACGCCGCGACTCGACCTTCTTCCTGCCTTTCAACAAAGGCAAGTATGGCGGCGCGGGCAATCCGCCAGCGCACGATAATTTCGCGACGCATTATCTCTGGGAAGAGGTCTGGGCGCGGGACAGCCTGCTCAACCTGCTGGCGCAATTCATCTACATCAGCGATAAAGATGGCAAGAAGGAAATGATATTCCCGCGCTACCATCAGTTGGACGCGGTGCGGCGCTTGATTGCCGATGCCCGCGAAAATGGCGCGGGGCAGCGCTATTTGATCCAGCACAGCGCCGGCAGCGGCAAAAGCTATAGCATCGCCTGGCTGGCGCATCAACTCGCCAATTTGCACAATGCGCGCGACCAGAAAGTCTTCGATACGGTGGTGGTCATCACCGACCGCCGCGTGCTGGACCGGCAATTGCAGGCGGCGATACGGCAATTTGAGCAGACCCGCGGCTTGGTGGAAAATATCGACCGGACATCGCGGCAGCTCAAACAGGCGCTCGAAGATGGCAAGCGGATCATTGTGACCACGCTGCAGAAGTTCCCTTACGTCGTCGATGAAATCGGCAAATTGTCGGGCAGCGCATTCGCTGTCATCGTGGATGAGGCGCATTCCTCGCAAAGCGGCGAGGGCGTGAAAAGTCTGAAAGCGACGCTTACCCCTGGCGCCCATGACGACGCGGAAACGGACGAAGACGACCCCGACCCGCCAACCTGGGAAGACGCGATTGTCGAATCCATGCGCGCGCGCAAGCAGCCGGCCAATATCAGCATGTTCGCCTTCACCGCCACGCCCAAGAACAAGACGCTTGAGTTATTTGGCCGGCGCCGCCCCGATGGCGGCTTCGAGGCATTCAGCCTCTACAGTATGCGCCAAGCGATTGACGAGCGTTTCATCCTCGATGTTCTGGAGAATTACACCACTTACAAGTCTTACTGGCGCCTGCTCAAAAAGATTGATGAAGACCCGGAATATCCAAGCGGGAAAGCCAAGCGCCTCTTGACCAAATTTGTCGACGCCCATCCGGAAAGCATCGGCAAAAAAGTGGAAATCATCGTCGAGCACTTCCGCGAACATGTCATGCCGCAGATCCGCAACAAAGCCAAGGCGATGATCGTAACGCGCTCGCGCCTGCACGCCGTTCGCGCGTACATAGAGCTAACGAAGTATCTACGTCAGCAGGGTTATGAATATGGCGCGTTGGTCGCCTTTTCCGGGGCGGTAAACGACGGCGGCGTCGAGTTTACTGAAACGAAAATGAACAATATTCCGGAGGCGCAAACGGCATCCGCCTTCGATCAGAATGAGAATCGCTTCCTCGTCGTCGCCGAAAAGTTTCAGACCGGCTTCGACCAGCCCCTGCTGGCCGCCATGTACGTCGACAAGCCCTTAAAGGGCGTTCATGCGGTGCAAACCCTGTCCCGCCTGAACCGAATACATCCGCAAAAAGCGTCGACAATCGCGCTTGATTTCGTCAATCAAGCGCAGCATATCCAGGAGGCATTCAAGCCTTACTACGAAGCGACCATCCTCAGCGAAGGCACGGACCATAATTTGCTTTACGATCGTGAGCGCGCGCTTATGGACCACCATTTCTTCACGCGATCAGAAGTGGATGAGTATTGCGCCGCTTTCTACTCCAAGCGGGTTAAACAGCAGGATCTGCGCGTTCTCCTTGCGCCTGTTGTCGAACGTGTTCAAGCTACGGCGGATGAGGAAGGGGCGGAGTTCCGCAGCGACCTCACGGATTACAATCGCCTGTACGCCTTTCTCTCGCAGATCATTCCCTTTGAAGATGTGGGCTTGGAAAAGCTTTATGCCTTCGCGCGTCATCTGCGGCGTCTTTTACCCGCCGATCGTGAGCAGTTGCCGACTGAGATCCTCGACAATATCGACATTGATTCTTATCGTCTGCGTCAAACAAGCGAAGGCTCGCTGACACCGGAGCCGCGCCTCGAAATGCTTGAGCCGATGCTAGAGAGTGAGAAATACGGCGCAAGTGAAGACAGGGCTGAACCGCTGTCGGAGATCATCCAGTTTCTCAATGAGGTATTCGGCGATGAATGGCAACAGGCCTATAAGACGGTGACGGAGGTCAAACAAGAAGTATCTCGAGATCCGGGAGTATCGAACGCAATCCGCATCAATCCGCCGGATAAAGCGCGCCCCACGGTAGATGACGCTGTGATCGACGCCATAACGAAGCGATATAAGAGCCACTTCAAGTTTTTCAAGCGAGTGAATGACGATCCCTTCGTCAAGGGCTTTCTACTCGACTGGTTCTTTGACGAGTTGCGGCAAGGCAAGAACGACGATTCCTAGCGTTCGTCCGATCGCTTTGGCCTCTTAAAGCCGCCCCGGTATCCCGGCGAAACCGGCCCCGCTCCAAGCGACGCCCTCGTGATAGGCGCTCAGTTGATGGTAGAGGCTGATGGCGATGTCATCATCGCGCCAGTCGTAATCAGCGGTCGCGGCGAAAGCGCTCTTGGCGGTGCGCCGCCCGCGGCTGCCATCGCCGATGGCGAAGGTATCGATGACGATGCGCTGGGCGCCCGTTTCCAGCAGGCGTTCGGCAAAGGCAGCGGAATAGGGCAAGCAGGGCGATACGGCGATTTGCGTCCGCAGGCCGCGCGCCACCGCCTGCTTCACCGCATTCAGGCGCCGCTCCACCTGCGACCTCGTCGGGCCATAAGGCGCGTCATGGCGGTCGGTCTCGATCGTCATGCCCAGCCAGGCGTAGGGTATCGCTGCGATCAAATCGAGATCCTCGACGACTGCCGGTCCGCGCGTCTGAATCAGCAGCAGGTCGAGATCGTCGTAACGCGCGAAGACGCGCAGGCAGCGCCGCGTCAGCCTCAATTTGCGCTCGATCGGCTGGTAGGGATCGGTGACCGGGCTCATGAAGATGCGCATCGCCCGGCGATTCCGCGCTCGCGCCAACTGCTTCTCGAGCAATTCGGGCGCGTTCTCCTTGACGATGAGCGCCTCGCCCCAAGCCTCGCCTTCGCGCCGCCCGAAATGCCAATTGGGCAGCATCTGGGCGTAGCAGAAGGCGCCGCAATAGAGCTTTCCGTAGCCGCAGCCGGTCGCCCAGGAGAGGCTGTGGGTGTAGGGGCGCTCGCCAGAAGTGAGGAAGCCTCGCTGCTGCGGCGTGAGGATGGATTTGGCTTGGATGGTTCGGATGCGCATGGGTTAATGGTATCAAATCTACGCTGCCGCAGGAAACAGGGCAATCGCATCAAATTATTTTTTTCACCACAGAGGCGCCGAGGACACAGAGTTTAAGTTTTATCAGGGCAAA
>JAPOYT010000130.1 GCA_026706445.1 Chloroflexota bacterium | reverse complement strand
GCCGGCTACATTCCGCGCCGTCGTTGACTTCCTCGAGGTGAGCGCCAACTACAACATAACCTTTGACGTCCGCAATCCTAACAAGGAAGTGCGCCTGGAGTGGCTGCAAAAGCTCATCGTCGGCGGCGGCTTTTCGCTAATGCTGCTGAAAGATCGGCTGACCTACCTGGCGACGACGCATTCTCTTGTGCCCTTTACTTACCGGACGCGCGCGGTGCAAGGCGTAATCGCCGTATATACCAAATACGAAAGACGTTCGCCCTTGACGACGGAGCTGCGCCAGCGCCTGGCTAATGAACTGGAAGGCGAGATCGACGCGCTTGGCGCCCTGCTGGATCGTGACCTGTCGCATTGGTATCAACTGGACTGAGCGCCACATGGCCGACGGCAACGATAGAAGCGTGGACGCAAAGGAAACAGCCGGTAAGCGCCGGCAGTTGCTGATTCGCATCGCCAGCGTATTGATCACGGTCCTGCTATTGGCTGATTTGGTCGGGCGGGTGAATTGGGCGGATTTCGATCAGCTGCTCGCCCGAATCGCTGTCTCCGGCTGGGTCGGGGCGCTGCTGGCCTATCTGGCGCTGAACCTGTTTCGCGCCCTGCGATTCCGCATATTGCTCGACAAGCGTGATTCGCCCTGGCGCATTCTGATACCGATCACGCTTTATCACAATTTTCTGGTGCGGGCGCTGCCCTTTAAGCTGGGAGAACTGTCGTACATCGTCTTGCTGCGTTCACGGCTGAATTACTCGATGGAAGAAGGTGTGAGCAGCCTCTTCGGCGCCCGTGTTTTGGAGTTGCTCATCATCATTATGGTCTTCGCCTCCAGCATACTGGCGAGCGCCGAGCAACTGGCGGCGCAGCGGGATGAGCTACTGTTTGTGATCGCGGTCACTTTCGTCGTCAGCGTAGTCGCGCTCTATTTTGGGGGACCGGTGATACGGACCCTGCTGAAAGTTCTGCAGCCCCTTATTCGTGCCACAGACGGGCGGCGCGACCGATTCGCGGACCGGGTGAGCTCTCGCTTAGGTCAGCTTGCCGATGAGATGGACCGAATCCGCCAGCCTCGTCTTTTCCTGGCGGCGCTCTTCACGACTTGCTTCACCTATTCGTCATCATTTCTCACCAATTACATTTTGTTGCGCGCATTGGGCGTCGATGCCGAATTGCCAGCTTTCATCGCTATAATCAGCCTCGGCATGTTTGGATCCGCCTTTCCCTTCACCGTTAGCGGATTCGGCGCAGTAGAACTGGCTTGGAGTTTCGGTCTGAAACTATTTGCTGGCATGCCCGATGCCGATGCGACCGCCACCGGCTTTCTGCTGCATGGCTTTCAAATCTTCGCCGCCGCATTGTATGGTTTTCTCGGTTATCTTCTCATTCATTTGAGCCGGCCGATACCGACGAGCGACACACCTACCGAGAAAATGTAACAGGTTCTTTAATCAAAGGAAAAGAACATGCCCTACCCTCTTGATCCCAACAAGATGTACCGTATGCCCACGCACTTTGGTCCGCGCGCCGGACCCAGGCAGGGACCGGACGGCCGCAAATTTGATTGCATCGACAATCCTTATGGGACCGCCTACAGTGTTAGCTTCCTCACGAATGCGAATCAGTTGGAAGCCTTTCTGCCGCCGAGCTTTTCCCTCGACGGAGAGCCGGTCGTGACGGTATCGACCAACCACATGACGGCGATTGAGTGGCTGGCGGGCCGCGGCTACAACGTCCTGGGCCTTTCTTTTCCCGCGCGCTTTGACGGCGAAATCGACCATGTGCGCGGCAGCTTCCTCACGGTGTTGTGGGAGAACCTGACTGATCCGATTCTAACGGGCCGCGAAGAGATCGGTTTCTCCAAGATCTATTGCGAGTTGCCACCGCCGGTCCATCTAAATGGCGATTTTCACCTCATGGCCAGCTGGCTGGGCTTCAAGTTCCTCGATCTCCATGTTGGCGGTTTACGGCAACTGTCAAGCGAGGAAATCGAAGCGCGGCAAAGCGGCGCGGCGACCGACGGCACTCTGCATTACAAATACATGCCACGCACCGGCGAATGGGGCGCAGCCGATGTCGCTTACCCGGTCTTGACGCCAGCGACCAACTCCAACCAGCGCATTCTGGAGCAGCACGTCGGCTCGGGCACCATTCAATTTTATCGGGCGCGCTGGGAAGACATGCCAACGCAGTACAATATCGTCAACGCCTTCGCCGACCTGGAAATCCTGGAGTATCGCGGCGCCAGCCTGACGAAGACTGTGGGCGGCAAGGACCTGAGCGACCAGCGAATTCTGCGCTAGAGTCGGATTCGGAGCGTAATATGTACGACTTAAGAGGAAAGGTTGCGCTGGTGACCGGCGCGGCGGGAGCGGCGGGCTTGGGGCGCGCGATAGCGCTGCGTTTGGCCAAGGAAGGCGCCGATTTGGTGGTCAATGATCTAAGCGAAGACGCTGGCAGCCGGACCGGTCTGCCAAAAGTCGTTGACGAGATTGAAGCGCTCGGTCAAGGCGCTTTGGCGGTCTACGCCGATGTAAGCAAAGCGGATCAGGTTGAGCAGATGGTTGCGCAGGCGCTTGAGCGCTTCGGCCGGCTCGACATTCTAGTCAATAACGCTGGCGCTCCCGCAGGAGCGGACCGCGTACCGGTGGTGGAGTTGGAAGAAGAAGCCTTCGATTTCGTGCTGGAGGTGAATCTCAAGGGAACGTTTCTCTGCTGTCGGGCAGTGGCGCGTCACATGCTACAACGCGGCGGAGGCGGAACCATCATCAATATATCATCGACTTCCGGTAAACACGGCGTCGCGCGCTTTGCCGCTTACTGCGCCTCGAAGTTCGCCGTGCGCGGCTTCACCCAATCCTTGGCGCGAGAATTGTCGCCGCAGCAGATCACCGTTTACGCGATATGTCCCGGCTTGATCGAGAGCGAGAGAATAGACGATATGGCGACTGTACTTGCCGCGCCCGGCCTGGACGCAGCCGATCACCGTGAACAAATGATCGCCACGGCCATCCAGAATTCGGCTTTGGGGCGAATGACTGGGCAAAGTGATATCGCAAACGTGGCGGCCTTCTTGGCCTCCGACCAATCGGACTTTATGACCGGCGCATCGCTCACGGTCGACGGCGGCATCCACATGGAGTAGGCATCCCGTTCGAAAACCGTGAAAGGAATTGCTGTGCAAAACGCGCGCTTGCAAGACAAAGTCGCGATGATCGTCGGCGCCGGCTCACGAGGCGAACCAGCGGGCACTGGCTATGCGACGGCAAAACTGTTCGCCCAGCATGGCGCCGCTGTGGTACTGGTCGACAATAATCGCGTGCGCGCCGAAGTCACCGAGCGGGAGATCTCGGTCGAGGGCGGCGATGCGTCTATTTTTGAAGCCGATGTCAGCCGCGAGTACGATTGCGCCGCCATGGTCGACTTTTGTCGAGAACGCTATGGCGGATTGCATATCTTATTCAACAATGTCGCCACACATGGATCGGGCAAAGTCACCGATGTCGATGCAGACGAACTTGACAAGGTTTTCGCGATCAACTTGAAAAGCATGATGCTCGCTTGCAAACATGCGATTCCACTCATGAAGGCCAGTGGTTCCGGATCAATCATCAACATTTCGTCCATCGATGGCGAACGCGCTGGCATGTCGCGCAATGTGCCCTATGCCGTCACCAAAGCCGGCGCCGCGCAGCTTGCGCGCGTCTTGGCCGTCCATCACGGACGAGACAATATCCGCGTCAACTGTATCGCCCCGGGCCACATTTTCGCTCCTTTTGTCAGTCAAATTTCGGACGATAAGCGAGAGCTGCGCCGCAAAGTAGCGCCCCTCGGCACAGAAGGAAACGCCTGGGACATCGCTTATGCCGCTCTCTTCCTTGCAAGCGACGAAGCGCGCTGGATATCGGGCGTCGTCTTGCCTATCGACGGCGGCTTATTGGCCGCCACGCCATTGGCTGTATACGACAATATTCGTTGACGCGCTTCGTCCCGCTACTCATCAAGCTTGCGATATCGTATTCCCTTTACGCTTGCAGCGAGCCTCCGCTCCATTCGGTATATGCCTCTCGAAGACGCTATCCAATCAGCTTCGCAGCTAGCATATCGTCATGTAAGCAAGAAAAGGCTTATAGCACGTATATTCTATTATCTTCAGCCTCAACCCGCCGGCACCGTATTCCCGATTCCGTACATCAATTCCTTGCGAGGTCGGCAATACGCGTGTATACTGTATAAATATATCGAGTGCAACAAAAAACGAGCGCGAGGCTCGCTTTGGATCGATTTCCCTGCGCCAGTAGGGAAGTCAAGATCATTAAATCTTAGCCATTATTCTAGCACAGATCTACCAGACTGTCACGCGAGAATTGACCATAAGCGAAGACAATTTCACAGGCAATTTCGCCCGGTCTCGGGCGAGGTCTCCCTGGTAGACTGATAGGAAAAAAAGGAAGTGGTCTTGACCACTTCTCCCAATCCGAGCTAGCTCAGTTGCACTAAAATAAGAGGATCGGCCGGTGTTGGCGCAGCAGCCGATCCATCTTGAGTCAGCATCTGCCCCTTACTGTGGAGCAGTCTGCTTTGTGTTTATCGTACCTGCCCAGTCAGAAATTGACAAGACGTCGAATAAAAAGAGTGACAAGTAAGGAAAAACGAAGGCAATTGCTATGCGGAAAGAACTGATTCAGCGTGCGAAAAATCTACTACGCGCCGGCTATTCCGTCATTCCGGTGCAGGGAAACAACGCGCCAGGGGAACCCAAGAAGCCAGCCGTGAGCTGGGGGGCTTATCAGCGTCAGCTTCCGAGCGAATCCGATATCGAGCGACAGTTCGGAAAGAAGGTGACGGCTCTGGGCATCGTCTGTGGCCGCATATCAAAGCTATTGGTAATCGACTTTGACGATCTGCTGCGGTATCAGCGCTTTTGTCGTCATCTTCCCCAGTATAGCGAAACATACACGGTGAAGACGAAGCGTGGATTCCATCTGTACTTTCGAACAGCCGAACGGGTACCGAGCCATCAGTTTGACGGTGGTGATATTAAAGGGGAGAAGTCGTACATCATTGCGCCACCATCACAGATCGGGCGCTTCAAATACCGCTGCGTCAAAGACGTGCCGAAGATCACTTTGGACAAGGGCGATGTAGACCGACTGCTTAACTACTTTCATGTGGATTCTGCATGCGATGAGGTTAGCGGTAAGCGGATAAGAGACGGCAGCGCACTGGATTTGCGGCGCCTGTATCAAAGACTGGCTGCTCGAATCGGTCGCAATAACGCCCTTTATCGAGCAGCTTCGGCAGCAAGGGAATGGGAGATTGCGAAGGAGCGCGCAGAGCGGGAATTGATCGAATTGCACGTGCGCGCGCCGAGCCATCCGAGCCATAAATATGAAGCTGGCAGAGAGCGTATGGAGGAGGGCTTGCGTACTATCGATAGCGCATATCGGAATAAGACGAGCGGCCGGAGTACAAGTGGCATTCCGAATTCCGTACGTGAGCGTCTACTCAATGCCCAAGGTTCGACTGCAATGGCGCGCCTACTTGATATCTTCGTGTTAGCGGGCTGGCAAGCGGACGCTTACTTCACGGCGACAGACGCGATTCGCGTAGCTGAGCGACACGGGTTAAACCGGAAGAGTGTCTTGAAAGCATTGACGGGCGAATATAGTACCTATGATGGTCGGCAGATCATTAGTAGAAGATATGTAGAATACCTGGACATTGAGGGACTTAATTCACGGAAGCGAGGCAGGCCTGTCGAGCTGGCATTTCGTGTGCCGGCGATGTCGCGGCTGCTGGGCGTGTTGAATGTGGGGCGGTCGCCGAGCGATCGGATGAGGTTTGAAGACCTGAAGTCGGCAAAGTCATATCGTCTGGCGGTGCATCGCGAATACATTCGTCGGCTTGCGCCCAGATCTTCGTTGAAGACTTTGGCTCGGCGTCTTGGCGTGCATGAGCGGACCGTGCGGCGGTACAACCGCGCGCTTGAGGTTCAATTGACGGCATGTGTTGGCCGTCTTAAGCTGACGCGCGATGTTGTGGCGACCTTGCCGAAACGGGGCTGGGGCGCGCGCAAGAATACGACAGGGGGCTTTTGGCTGGAGTCCGCCGGCGGTACTCGATTGCCGGCTTGGCGGCACATCGGCGCTAAGCTGCTGAATGCGGGCGAGAAAGAGGCGCAAATCTGCGCGAGGTTGTCGTCTCTGTTTAGATTGGGCGGGGATGTAAAGGACGCTGTCCAGTTCGAGAGGATGAACGCGGGTCAGTTTGCTCGGCTCGCGCAGATGCGAAGCGGAGGGCGCGGTGGTTTGATTGGTCGGCTGGAGGGAGCCGTGGAGAGCTTGCGCCGGCGATCGTCGGGTGCGCGTTATGAGCGGATACAACTTTTCTTCGAGAACGTCGCTTCACGGATTGCCGATGACAAAGTATCGGAGACAATCAATGGCTATTTGGTCGCCTACGATGGCGCGGGCTTTGAAGTGCGGCGCCCAGCTCGCAGGGGCATTGGATACCGGATGCTAAAAGAGTATGGCAACGGGAATGTCTATTTGGCATTGCGGAGCGCATACAAGGATGTGGTGATGTCGTTGGCGCGTCATGCGCTACGGGCCGGTGATGCGGAACAAGGTTTTGATCTGCTGGCGCGCACGATGGCTTGACGATTGGCGCCTATCACCGGGTAATGAGTTTGCTGATACAACGATACCGTTACACCTGTAACGGTAAACGCGGGGAAACAAAAAAGGGCGCATCGGAGGATGCGCCCTTTCGCTTTGGAAGAAACAGCGCAATCGCCTAACTGGCGTCGGATTCGTCGATGTCGGCCATGAGACGGAGAAGCTGGCGGATTTCCGCCTCGATGAGCTTGCGGATCTTGGGCTTATTGTTGGAATCGACGGAGTTGATCTCTTTTCGGAGCTTGTTGCGCCATTGTGTCGCATCGGCGGCGAGACGTGAGATGGCGTCTTTTTTGCGCTTTCCTCTGGGAACCGTTACACGTGTAACGGTATCAAGAGCGGTTCGCATTTTGCGCAGCTCGCCTTCGCTCAAGTCTTCGTCATCGCCTTTCCGCCACAGTTCGCCGGGCAAGCGCAGCAGGGCGCGATACTGACGGAGCTGGCTCGCGTCTGAGAGCCCCATGGCGTTGAGGAGACGTTCGCCCTGCCCGCGCGGAATCCGCCAGGCTGAGCCATCCGCGACCTGGCCGTAAAAGGACTGCTCGTTTTCACAAGCGTCGAGGTCGCGGAAATTCTGCCAGCCGTGGAGATCCATCAAGAGGAGCGCGAGTTGTCGCGCCCGGCTGATCGCGTTGAGGTTGTCGCGCGCGTTGTTTTCGCTCGCCTGACGCCAGACATCTACCTGGGTGACGACACGGGCTGGAATGCGCGACCAGTTGACGATTGTGCCGTCGAGACGCTTATCGCCATCACCGAATTTCCAATACAGGATGTGATAAGCCAACCAGCGCCGCTCACCGGTTTCGATTTCGTATCGGTCGTCGTGCTGCACCAAGCTGATCGGATTGGACAAGCCATCGCGGCGGATGCTGGCCGCCAGGTCGATAAGTTTCATCAGCGCGAGTTCCTTGGTGGAAGCCAGCAGCGCCGAAGCGGAAGAATCACCGGTATCGCTTTCCGCGCCTTCGCCGCGCTCGGTCGCCGAGCCGAGCAGGAAGTTGAGGATGTCGTAATCCTTCTGACCTTTTTCGAGTTGAACCTCGATGATCCAGCGCTCGAAAATATCGATGATGTTGTTGGGATGGAGGTCGAAGATATCGGTCAAATCATGGGGGATGCTATAGCGGGGCTGGATCGTGTTTGGATGAATCTCGTGAATGCTGACCGCTTCAATCGGCTGAAACTCGCTGTCTGCGGCGGCAATTTCCAAGCCCAACTCGCCCAAGCCAAAGCCGATCGCATCTGCGGTTTTGGCGTCAAGCGTATTGGGATTGGCGAAGAGCAAATTCTCTTCGTCCTGTATCTTGCGCCGGCGTTCACGACTGCTCATATATGCGCTCCTCCAGCTGCTCAACCAGCCGCCAGGCATCTTCGGCTGTGCTGCTGCCGGGCGCCAGCGAAAAGACTGTACGGCGGGCGCTGGCCACTTCAGTCCAGATTGTGCGGACCGGAAGCGGCTTCCAGACGAGGCTGCCGAATGTGTCTTGTAAGCGGCGCAGATTGTCTTGGTGTTCCAGGGTCCGGCCCCGATACATCGTCGGCACTACCCCGAGTACTTTGATGTCACTCAAATTGTATTGTTGCCGGATCGGGCTGAACTGGTCCTTATGCGTCAGGCTTTCGCGCAAGCCGTCGAAACTCCAAGCCTCGCACTTTGTTGGATATATGATGCCGTCGGTGGCCATATAAATTGAGGAATGCAGCAGCGACGGTGTTGGTGATGTATCAAAAAATACAAAATCAATCGCGTTGCGCAATTGATTGAATCGCTTCAAAACGGTGAAAGCATCGGATATATTTCCGGCGATGCTGCGCGTCTCGATGTTGGATGGCACCACCAACAACTGACCGCCGGTATTCTTCGCCTCGTCCGGCACGTTAAAGCGCTCGGGCGGCACCGGGCGCAACACTTTTTGAAAGGCCGCATTGCGGACAATGAGATCGTAGAAGCCGGGTTCCTTTGACAGACCAAAAGCGATCGTGGCATGCCCTTGAGGATCGGCATCGACCAGGATGACGCGCTTGCCGCGAATCGCTAAGCCGGCGGCAAGGTGAGTGGCGAGTGTTGTCTTGCCCACGCCGCCTTTTTCATTCAGCAGTGTGATGATTTTCATGGAAGCCTACCTACTCTCGCGCGTATTCCCGGGCGACGGAATAAACGTAGCCGGTCACGCCGTTGTTGAATGTATGAATGCTGCGACGAAAAACGCCCTCATCAACCAGGGCGTCCATCATATCTATGAGGTGCGGCGTCTTCTTTCGATTGAGCCGGTTGACGATCTCGGTGCGCGTCAAGGGACGCTCGCTGCGAGCGACAATATCGATCATCAACTGTCGGGTCTGGGAACGAGGACGGTGATCTTGGGACATAGGCATGGCGTCTCCGTCATTGGACAGTATAGATACAATATAACTATAGCGTGTTTCCGCGGATTACGCAAGAGCGAAGGAGAAAAGTTGCAGAATCTTAAGCGTTACAAACTATTACAAACCTGCCGATGGCGGCTGACAGGTCCAGCTGCTAAGCGCGGAAAGAAATAGAACAAAGTTGCTATTCATACGGGCGGGCTAACCTGTCGAGTGAACAGAGAATATCGCGGAAGACGCATTGTCGCCATATAATCTTTATCGCTGGTGATTTGCGATGAGATGGAATACGGTGATCGAACTTTCCAAAGGGCAAACTGAGATTCTGGAATTGCCGCTTGATCGCCGCATCTGGCTGGAAGGCATGGCTGGAGGCGGCAAGACGACCGTCGCTGTTCGGCGTGTATTGCATTTGCTGGCCAGCGGTGTACCGGCGGAGTCGATCCTGATCTTTGTTCCGCAGCGTTCCCTGGCGCAACCCTATATTCGCGCCCTGCGCGGGCTGACGAGCCATCGCGGCGGGCAGGTCTCTATACACACGATCGGAAGTTTGTCTCTGCAGATGGTGGAGACATTCTGGTTCCTTATCGCCGGCCAAGCTGGCTTCAAGCATCCGCAGGACCTGCCGAATTTCCTCAGCCTGGAACTGGTGCAGTATTTCATGACGCGCGCCATTGAACCGCTGGTCGATAAACGAGATTACTTCAGCAGTGTGCGCATTGACCGGCCGCGGCTATACAGTCAGATTGTCGACAATATGAACAAGGCGGCGCTGGTCGGCTTCCCAATCAGCGAGATTGGGTCCCGCCTTAAGTCGGCACTGGCGAGCGGCGTGGAGCAGGCGCATATTTTTGACGATGCGCAGACTTGCGCCATGGCGTTTCGGCAGTATTGCCTGAAACATAATCTGCTGGACTTTTCGCTGCAGCTGGAGGTATTCCGCGCGCATGTTTGGGCGGCGCCGGCGGCAAGACGGTACCTGCGCGGCCGCTACCGCCACCTAATTGTCGATGGCCTAGAAGAAGACAACCCGGCTTCGCAGGAGTTTTTGAAGGATCTGTTGGAGAGTTGCCAGTCGGCGCTGATTTTATACGACCGAGATGCCGGCTTTCGCCGCTTTCTGGGGGCTGATCCAGACAGCGCGCGAAGATTGCGCGAGCGCTGCGAGGTGAAAGCCACGCTCGAAGATTCCTTCGTGATGGGGCCGGAAGTTTCGGCGTTGGGCGCGGCATTGGCGGGGCAGCTGGGTGTAACGGTCTCAGTGGAAAGCGAAGCCGACCCGCGGCGCGCTTTAATCACGGTGGCGCACCGCTATCATCCGGAAATGGTAGATTGGGTTGCGGAGCAGGCGGCGTTTCTGGCGCGCGAGCGGGGCGTGCCGCCGAATGAGATTGTGATCTTGGCGCCCTTTCTCTCGGACGCGCTGCGTTTTGGCTTGGTCGATGGCTTGGAAAGGCGCGGGATTCCTTGGCGCACGCATCGTCCATCGCGGGCGCTGCGCGATGAACCGGCCGCCCGCACCTTGCTCACGCTGGCGCGGCTGGCGCATCCGCAGTGGGGCCTGCCGCCGACTGATTTCGATGTCGTATTGGCTTTGATGGCCGCGATCGACGGTCTCGATTTGGTTCGCGCCAAGCTATTGACCGAGATGCTGTATCGCGAGGACCGCTTGCTGCAATTCGCGGAAGTTCACTCAACAGCGATGCAGGAACGCATCACCTTTGATCTTGGCGAGCGTTACGACCGACTGGCAAACTGGCTGAATCGCTATATCGACGGCGGAAGAGCGGACGCGATCGATATCTTCTTTCGGCGAATCTTCGGGGGATTGCTCTCGCGCGCCGGCTTCGGCTTTCACGATGATATTGACGCCGGCAATATAAGCATGAATCTGGTGGACTCAGCCCGGGAATTCCGCTGGGCGCTCGATTTCATGAGCCGTTATGACGCCCAAATCGACCTGGGCTTGGATTATGTGAAAATGGTAGACAGGGGCGTCATCGCCAATTCTTATCTGCGCGACTGGATCGCGGATGTGGAAGAGAGCGTCTTGATCGCCCCGGCCTACACCTTCCTGCTGAATAATCGGCCCGTGGATTATCAGTTCTGGCTCAACATCGGCAGCGAAGGCTGGTCGCGGCGCTTGTATCAGCCATTGACGCATCCTCATGTGCTGAGCCGTGGCTGGCCGCCGGGCGCCGTCTGGTCGGAGGATGATGAACAGGCGATGAACCGCCTCACGCTTGGCCGTCTGCTGCTGGCTTTGACGCGCCGCTGCCGAAAGGCGGTGTATCTTGGCTACAGCGAACTCAGCGAAAGCGGCTACGAGCCTCGCGGCTTGCTGCTCGAAACCATACAGGGTCTGCTGCGGCGGTTGGCGCGGGAAGAGCAGCATGTTTAAGCCGCGGCCCAAACAGGCGGAAGTGTTGGCGTATCGACGCGGCTATATGGGCGTAGCGGCGGCGCCCGGCAGCGGCAAGACGGCGACCCTCTCCTACCTGGCGGCGCAGCTGTTGGCGGAAACTGAATTGCAGGACGGGCAGGAAATCCTGATTGTCACCCTGGTAAATTCGGCGGTGACGAACTTCACGCGGCAAGTCAATGAATACATCAAGAGCGACGGGCTGCTGCCCGGTTATGGCTATCGCGTGCGGACGCTGCATGGCTTGGCTAACGATATCGTGCGTGGCCGACCAACGGCCGCGGGCTTGGACGATCAGTTTATCATCGTGGACGAGCGCGAGAGCAACGGTATCCTTGCCGATGCCGTCGAAGCTTGGGTCCGCCGCGATGCGGAATCGCCTGATGAATATCTGGCGCCGGACTACGCGCGCAAGGGCTACTATCGAACGCAGAAGTGGACGGAGGCGCTGACGGAAACGGCGCGCAATTTCATCAAGCAGGCGAAGGACGATCTGCTGACGCCGGCCGATTTGCGAGACTTGCTGGCTGGTTGCCAGGGCGAACTGCCGCTGGCTGAAATCTGCGCCGAGATCTACGCCGATTATGACCGCGCGCTGGCTTATCGAGGCGCGGTCGATTTTCAGGACTTGATCCGCCTGGCGCTGAAAGCGCTGCGTGAAGAGCCGGATTATCTGGCTTCGCTGCAGCGCAAGTGGGTCTTCATCCTTGAGGACGAGGCGCAAGACAGCTCGCGGCTGCAGGAAGAGATATTGCGGGCGCTGGCGGGGGAGGGCGGCAACTGGGCGCGCGTCGGCGATCCCAATCAAGCGATCTTCGAAACCTTCACCACCGCCGATCCCAAGTATCTGCGCGCATTCATCGCCTCGGACGGCGTAGACGGACGCGAACTGCCCAACTCCGGGCGCAGCACCCGCAGCATACAGACGCTGGCCAATCACTTGATCGACTGGTCGCTGGCGCACCCGCAGCGGGCGATCCGCGAGCGCGCGCCACTGAGCCGACCGTACATCCAGCCGACGCCGCCGGGCGATCCGCAGCCAAACCCGCCGGATAATCCGGAAGCGGTGGTTTTGGTCGCCGAAGCCTATAGCGCGACCAAAGAAGCGATGATGGTGGTGGAATCCTGCAAGCGCTGGCTGGCGGAAAACCCCGGTGGCACGGCGGCGATTCTGGTGGCGCGCAACACACGTGGCTCGGAAATCGTCAAATTCCTGCGGCAGGCGGGCTTGCCCTATGTCGAGAATCTCAACAGCAGCTCATCGACGCGCGCGGTGGTCGGCGCTTTGGCGCGCTTGCTCGCCTATCTGGCTGACCCTAAAAGCGCTGCCAAGTTGGCGGAGGTCTATCGCGTTTGGCGGCGGGATGAGCGCGACGACCCGGCGGCAGTCGCCGAGATCAAGTCGATGGCAGAGGCGCTGAAGCGGGTGAGGCAAGTGGAAGATTTGGTCGCGCCCCGTTTCAGCGATTGGCTTGACGATGCCATCACCCAGGCGGAAGGCGACGAGCGATACGATGGGCTGCGGCATTTCCGTGGGCGGGTCGGCGCCTGGCTGCGCGCGGCCGAGATGCCAATCGATCAGTTGATTTTGACAATCGCCGGCGACATCTTTCGTGATGTCGGCGATATCGCGACGGCGCATATCGTGGCGCTTTATCTGGCGCGCCTTGCCGATACCCATCCGCTGACGCGCCTGCCCGAATTCGCCGCCGAGCTGTTCGATATCGCGGACAACAGACGCCGTTTCGTTGGCTTGGGCGATGACGAAGGACAATTCGATCCCGATGCGCATAAGGGTATGGTGACGGTGACCACGCTGCACAAAGCCAAAGGCTTGGAATGGGACCGCGTCTATTTGATCTCGATAAACAATTACGACTTTCCCTCGGCAGACGCTAACGACAGTTTCATCGGCGAAAAGTGGTTCATCCGCGATGAACTCAACCTGTCAGCCGAGGCGCTGGCGCAGTTGGCGGCGCTGGGTTCTGGGCGCCCCTACCAAGAAGGCGCCGCCAGCCTCGACGCGCGCATCGACTATGCCGCCGAGCGCTTGCGGCTGCTCTATGTCGGCATCACGCGCGCCCGTAAAGCCTTGACCATCACCTGGAATACCGGGCGCGGCGCCTCGACCGAAGCGACGCCGCTGGTCGCTTTGCGTACCTTCTGGGAAGAGGAGCGCCGGAAGGAGGCGGTCAATGAACCTCAGCGATGATTTCGCCTTCACCCAGGGCAGCCTGGGCGATTACGCCGATTGCGCCCGCCGTTTTGAGCTGCGCTTCATCAAGCGCGTACGCTACCCGGCGCTAGAAGTGCAGGACGCGCTGGGTTTCGAGACGCGGACGCGGCAGGGCGCGCGCTTCCACAAAATGGTGCAGCAGCATCTGCTGGGCGTGCCGGCGGAGGCGCTGGCGGCATCGCTGGCTGATGATGAGGAGTTGGCGCGCTGGTGGGCGAATTACCTGGCGCGCGGCTTGACCGATTTGCCAACGCAGCGCTTGAGCGAGATCACCTTGCAGACGCATCTGGCCGGTCGCCGTCTGGTGGCGAAATACGATCTGCTGGCGCTGGCGCCGGGCGGGCGGGCCGTCATCGTCGATTGGAAGACGGGCGCGCGCGTCCCGTCGCAATCAAGCCTGCGTGGGCGCATGCAGACGATCGTCTATCGCTACGTGCTGGCGCAAGCCGGCGCTCACCTCTACGCTGGCGAGCGCATACCGCCGGAGCGCATCCGCATGGATTATGTCTATGTGGCCGCTGGCGGGGAGCGCGTCAGCTTCGCGTACTCGGCGGCGCAGATGCGCGAAGATGAGGCGCTGCTGGCGGAGATGATCGCCGCGATTGACCGCGCCGAAACTTTTCCACTGACGGATGACGCAAGGCGCTGCCGCTTCTGCAGTTATCGCTCGCTCTGTGATCGGGGTGGGGCGGGGCGGCTGGAAGATTTCGACTTTGACGAATACGAATACGAAGACGAAGAGATTTTCGCGCTGGATTTTGATCAGATCGCCGAGATTGAGTTTTGAGTGTAGGGGCGACTTTGTAAGTCGCCCTCAGTAACAGGATTTTGCCGAGAAGGAGGAAATAATGAAAATCGACCGCGTCCGCTGCCTGCGCGTCAGCGCCGAGTGGGATTACCACGAACCAGTCGGCGAAGCCTTTCTGTCCCGCCCGGTGAACATCTACCCGGAGCTGGAAGCGACCGAGCCAAGCTGGCCCGTCCCCGATAAATCCAGCGGACCGCCATACACCGTTGAAGGGCGCTTCCTGCTGATCGACACCGATGAAGGCGCGACCGGCATCTGCGGTCCGGTCGGCGATGAAGATATCGCCATCATCAATCGCTATTTCGTCGACATCCTCATCGGCGAGGATCCGCATGCGATCGAGCGCATCTGGGACAAGATGTATCGCCACTCGATCCACGGCCGCAAAGGTACGCCGATGATGGCGCAAAGCAAGGTCGATCTGGCGCTTTGGGACCTCAAGGGCAAGCTCTTGAACGCGCCCGTCTACCAACTGCTGGGCGGACCCACACGGAAGCGAATCCGCGCGTATGCCTCGATGCTGGGTTATTCGGTCGAACCGATTAAGGTGATTGAGCGGACGCGCCATTTCCTGGCGCAGGGCTTCACCGCATTCAAGTGGTTCCTGCCTTGCGCGCCAAAAGATGGCGAAGCCGGCATCCGAAAAAACCTGGCGGTCATCCGCGCGGCGCGAGAGGCGGCCGGTCCCGATTGTGATCTGATGTTTGACGCCTGGAGCAGTTGGAATGTGCCATACACCCTGCGCATGATCGAGCTATCGCGCGAGTACCGCCCCTACTGGTTTGAAGAGGCGGTCATGGCTGACCTGATCCCGCAATACGCCGAATTGCGGAGAGAGGCGCGCGGCGTGTTCATCGCCGGCGGCGAGCACGAATACACGCGCTGGGGCATCAAGGCGCTGCTGGATGCGCGCGCGGTCGATATCTTGCAAGCCGATGTGACTTGGGCTGGCGGCATCAGCGAGATGACGAAGATTTGCGCGCTGGCTTCCGCCTATGACATCCCGGTGATTCCGCATCACGGCGGCTGGCCCTCGACCCATCTCATCGCCTCGCAAACGGTGACGACCTGCCCGATGCAAGAATGGCTCATCCAATACGGGCGCATGCCCAATGTCTTTTACAAACACAAGCTGGACGCGGTCGATGGGCATATTGAGCTGCCGAACAATCCCGGTATGAATATGGACCTGGCGGAAGATGGCCTCGCCGTCATCGAGGAAGGGACGCTGAGCGGCTGATGGCTGCGCACGGGCGCCCGCGCCGCGATTGGAAGGAAGCGCCGCCGGTCGATGTGCCGGCGCCTCTCGCCGATCTCGTCGGCGGGCATGCGCTGGTGGCGCAATACCTGGCGCGGAAAGGCATCACATCGGTCTCCGCGGCCGAGCGTTTCCTATACGCCGATCGATACAGGCTGTCGCCGCCCGGCGAGCTGCCCGATATAGACCGCGCCGCCGATCGCCTTGACCGCGCGATCCGCGACCGCGAGCGCATCCTGATCTGGGGCGACTTTGACGTCGACGGTCAGACCTCTACCGCGCTGCTCTATTCGGCGCTGCAGCGGCGTGGCGCGAACGCGAGCTACCACGTGCCGAATCGATTCAGCGAAGGCCACGGCATCCACCTGCCTTCCTTGAAGCGTCGCCTGGATGGCGGCGTCGATCTGCTCCTGACCTGCGACACCGGCGTCAGCGCGCATGAGGCCGTCGAGTACGCCGCGAGCCGCGCGGTCGATACGATCATTACTGACCATCATGCCCTGCCGGACTCGCTGCCAGCGGCGGTCGCCCTGGTCAATCCGCAGCGCCTGGCGGAAGCGCATCCTTTGCGGGAATTGCCCGGCGTCGGCGTCGCCTACAAGTTGATTGAAGCGCTTTACGCTGATCAAGATGATGCGAGCTTCCTGCTTGATCTGGTGGCGCTCGGCATTGTTGCCGATGTGATGGCGCAGGTCGACGATACGCGATGTCTTTTGCAGCGCGGCTTGGAAGAACTGCGGCAGAATCAGCGGCTGGGCTTGAAGGCGATTCTGGAGCGGGCGCAGATCCCGGCGGCTGAGCTCAATGAGGGGCATATCGGCTTCGCCATCGCGCCGCGACTGAATGCTTTGGGGCGGCTCGCCGACGCCAATCCGGCGGTCGAACTGCTAACCACAAATGATTGGGGGCGGGCGCGCGTCCTGGCCAACACGCTGGAGGGCTTGAACGCAAAGCGAAAATTCTTGTCCAATCAAGTCTACGAATCGGCGATCGCCCAGATCGACAAAGAGCCCTGGCTGCTTGAGTACGCGGCGCTCGTGCTCAGCCAGGCGGATTGGCATAGCGGTGTAATCGGCATTGTCGCCAGCCGGCTGGTTGAAGAGTTCGGCTTGCCAACCGTGCTTATATCGACGCCCGACGAAACGGGACGCGGCTCGGCGCGCTCAGTCGCCGGTGTGGACATCACGAGCGCCCTGGGGCAAGTAGCCGACCACCTCATGGCTTACGGCGGGCACAGCATGGCGGCTGGGCTCAGTTTGCCCGCCGCGAAAGTCTTCCAGTTCCGGCGCGCCCTTTCACGCGTCGTGCGCGAAATGAGCGGCGACGCGCCACGGATTCAAGCGCTGCGCATTGATGGCTATCTAAGCCTATCGGACATCTCGCTGGACTTGACGAGCGATTTCGAGCGCCTGGCGCCCTTTGGCAATGGCAATCCGCCGCTGACGCTGGCGACGCGCAACTTAATAGTCGCGAGTCACAAAGGGCTGGGACGCCGCCGCGAACATCTGCAGGTGGAGGTCGAAGACGAGGGAGGCGCCAGGCAGCGCGTCATTTGGTGGCGCGGCGCCCGCGCCGACCTGCCGAAAGGGCGCTTTGACCTCGCCTATGCCTTGCGCGCAAGCGTCTACAAGGGGGAGCGCGAGCCCCTGGTCGAATGGCTGGATTATCGGCTGCTGGAGGCGGCAAATGCTGATTTGCTGCCGGCTGAGCCGGTTCTTGAGCTGCATGATCACCGAGGGAGCAAGGAGCCTCTGGCGGCGCTGGCAAGAGCGCGCGAAGCCTACCCGGCGGCGCTGGTTTGGGCGGAGGGGGAAAGGGTCGCGGGCGCGGTCAATCGGCTGGGGCTAGAACCCAGCGAAACGTTAATCGTCTGGACCTGCCCGCCCGCGGCCGAGATCTGGGCGGCGGCGCTGACGACGGTAAATCCGAGCCGGCTTATCGTCTTTGGTACACGACCACGCGCCGAAAAGACGAACGAGTTGCTGGTGCAAATGGCTGCCATGCTCAAATTCGCCGTCAACAAGCGCAATGGAAGGGCGGGGCTGGAGGTTCTGGCTGCGGCGCTGGGCGAAGGCGAGCGCAGCGTCAGGGTCGGATTGCAAGTGCTGCGCGCACTGGGTAAACTCGATTATCAGTTGCGGGCGACTGGCGAAGTTGAGGTGGAATTCAAAGACGCGGCGCCCACTGAGCAAGCGCCCGTTCTGCAAAAGCGCTTGAGCCTGCTCCTGCGAGAGACGCGCGCTTACCGCAATTATTGGCTGACGATGAAGCTACAGGAGTAATAACATGGCATACGAGCAATCGGTATCTTGGTGGTCCTTCGCTGCGCAAGCCGACCCGGTCGAGCTGCTGCGGACCTGCAAGGATATTGGCTATACGGCGATGGAAATGACGCCGCCCGAGATGATGCAGTTGACGCGCGACCAGGGCATGAAAATTGCCACCACTATGCTGCATGGTCCCATACCTGTTGGCCTCAATGATCCGAAGAATTGGGACGATATCAAACAGCAATCGGAGGCCAACCTGAAGCTGGCGCAGGAGTGGGATATTCCCTACCTCATCTGTTTCAGCGGCAATCGGGCGCCGGGCATTGATGATGAACTGGGCGCCGAGAATGCGATCAAGCAGTTGGAGGTACTGGCGCGCGATGCTGAATCAGCCGGGAAGGTGCTTATCCTCGAATTGCTCAACAGCAAGGTGAACCACCCCGATTATATGTGCGACCGCACGGCTTGGGGCGTGCAAGTGGTGTCGGCGGTGGATTCGCCCAGCGCTCGCCTGCTCTACGACATTTATCACATGCAAGTGATGGAGGGCGATGTCATCCAGACGATCCGCGACAATCATCAGTGGTTCGCCCATTATCACACCGCGGGCGTGCCCGGGCGCAATGAAATCGGCGAGACGCAAGAATTGTATTATCCCGCCATCTGCCGCGCGATAGATGAGACCGGCTTCACCGGTTATGTGGGGCAGGAATTTGTGCCGGTCGGTGATTGGAAGGCGGCGCTGAGGCAGGCTTACGAGGCTTGCAATGTGACCTAGCGGATCGCGCCCAATCAATACGACCCGCGATGCGGGAAGCGGCGCAGCAGCCCGGTCGGCTTGCGATATTGCTGCAGCAAGGCGATGCCGCCGACGATGACGATCATCCCGACCAGCATCGTCGAGGTGATCTCTTCGCCCAATAGCAATACCCCGCCGACGCCGGCCACGATCGGGATAATGTAGGTCGTCATCACCGCCGGCGTGGCGCCGAAGCGCTTGATATTGTAGAAGGACAGCAGCAAGCCGAGGAAGGTCCCCACGACCGCCGAGTAGATCAAGGCGAGCAGGCCCGCCGCGTCAACCGCGCTGACATCAAAGCCCACTGTCAATAGCGAGAAGGGCGTCACCGCCAGCGCTGTGGAAAATATGCGGATGCTGCCGACATCGTAGGCATCGTATCCGCGCAGATACTTGCGCGCGTAAATGATCATCACCGCGCTGAAGATCATCCCAACAGTCACCAGCAAATAGCCGGTCGGCGCCGCGTCGGTCACATCGGGCAAGCCATCCTCGCCGCTCACGGCAAGCAGCAGCGCGCCGCCCAGCGCCAGGGTCACGCCGAAGGCTTTGCGCCGATTCAGCAGCTCATCCGGCAGAACGAAATGCGCCAGGCAGACGGTCAGCGCCGGCCCAGTCGCCAGCAGCAGGGATGTGAGCCCGCTCGACTGGTACTGCAGGGCGCTGATCACACAAACCATCGGCACGGCTGTGCCAAATACGCCGAGTAAACCGGCGCGCTTCCAGAGCTCAGGATCGCGTGGCAGCCGGCGACCGGTCACGATGGCGTAGACCAGCAGCGCCATCCCGCTGGAAATGATCATGCGAATGCCGATGTATGTGCTTGGTTCGAATTGGCTCAAGCTGAAACGGGACACGACCATCGAGGATCCGAAGAAGAAGGCGAGCAGAGCGACATAGGGTAGGGCGGAAATATTCAAATGAGGGTTCCGGGTTGATTAGATGTATGGTCTTGGATTATAATGGTACTCTTTCCAAGGAGCTAAAGGAAGCATTATGGGACAGGTTCTCCACCCTCGCGCCACAACGACTGAGGCAACCCGCCGAGCTATACAAAATAGTCAAGAGAGCATAAGGAAGCTGGCCAAGCGCTATGGCATCAATC
>JAPOYT010000067.1 GCA_026706445.1 Chloroflexota bacterium | reverse complement strand
CCATAACCTATCGCTTACGAAGCGATCGCTCTGCCAATTGAGCTAGGGTGGCGCTTCGAACAAAGGCAGTGTAGCAGGCGCGTGGACTTCTTTCAAGGATTAAGGAGGGAATAAGTATGAGGCAGGATAGCATCTGTTATACTCGATGGTAACCAATTGAACGCTGAATTCTGAGTCTGATATGACCATTGAAGTGCTGCCGGAAGAGGTGATTGGGCGGATCGCGGCGGGCGAAGCCATCGAGCGTCCGGCGTCGGCGGCGAAAGAATTGATTGAGAATGCGATAGACGCAGGCGCCACATCGGTTCATATTGCGGCAGAGGCGGGCGGGCGGCGTTTGCTTCGCGTGACAGACAATGGCGCCGGCATACGCAGCGCCGAGATTCGGTTGGCTTGCAAGCGACATGCGACGAGCAAGCTGCGCCGGGCGGAAGATTTGCGAGAAATCGCTACCTTGGGCTTTCGCGGAGAAGCGCTGGCGAGCATAGCCGCGGTTAGCAGGACCACAATCATTACGCGGCATCGCGACGAACAGATGGGAGTCTCGTTGCAGCTGAACGGCGGCGCTATTCAGAAACAGCAAGGGATCGGCGCGCCAGCCGGCACAGTTGTGAGCATTGAGAACCTCTTCTTCAATACGCCAGCGCGCCTCGCTTTCATGAAGAGCGAGATAACCGAGAAGCGACACATCCACTGGACGGTCGCGCGTTATGCCATGGCTTATCCCCAAATTGCCTTTGTCTTGCAACAGGACGGGCGGGAACGCCTGCGATCGTCCGGCAATGGCGAGCTGTCCGATGTTATTGGCAAGGCTTTCGGGCTCAATGAATTCAAGCACATGGTCGCGGTTGAAGCAGTAGAAGCGCGCCGCCCGGGCAAGCCCCAAGTCGATATTTCAGGTTACGTCTCCTTGCCGTCGCTGCACAGAGCCAGCCGCGATCGGATCATACTCTTCGTCAACGGGCGCGCGATTCAAGACAGCTCGCTGAGCCACGCGGTGACGCAAGCTTATGAGGGACTGTTGAAGCCGGGCGCGTTTCCCTTCGCCGTCCTGCTGTTGACCATGCAGACAGACTTCGTTGATGTTAATGTGCATCCGACGAAAGCCGAGGTCCGGTTTCGTGATTCGCAGTTGGTTTTTGTCACGGTACAGCGCGCCGTCCGGGAGGCTCTTTTGGGCGCGTCCGATGTCGAGCCGGCGGCCGACCTTTGGTCCGCCAGTGGCTTCAATAGCGAGCCGACTGCGTTTCGGAATTCGCAAACACCATGGTTGCGCAAGTCTGAAGCCGAGCTATTCGACGATGAAGGGCTAGACAGCGTGCCCGAAACCATTGGCGAGCCCGAGAGGCCGCGTACGCTGCCGGTGCTGCGTGTTGTGGGGCAGGTCGGCGCTGCTTACATCATTGCGGAGGGGCCAGCGGGCTTGTATCTCGTTGATCAAAATGCGGCGCATGCCCGCGTGCTCTATCAGCAGGTGCTTGATGAATCAGCCAATGGCGGTGTCGAAAGCGCGATTCTTCCAGAGAGTCAGACCGTGTTGCTGTCGCCGGACGATGCCGAATTGCTCTGTGAAATCAGCGAGTTGTTTGCGCAGCTTCAATTCGAAATTGAGGTATTCGGTCCAAACAGCTTCGTCATACGAAGACTGCCGAAGTTGCTTGCAAGTTTGTCGGCTGCCGATGTTGTGCCGCGGATGCTTGCGCTTATGCGCAAGTCAGCGAGGACGGTGGATTGCGCCGCCGCGGCGCTGGCGGATACGGCTGCCATTCGCAGCGGGCAGATCTTACAGCATGAGGACATGCAATCTTTGGTCGCCAAATTGGAGCGTTGCCCGGCGCCTTTCGCATCGCCAGGCGGGCGCAAAACGTTTATCCATCTCAGCCGCGAGCAATTGGCGGACGAGTTTCGGCGGTGTTAACGATTACAGCAGGGGAAAGACGCCGAGCAGATAAAGCGGCACCAGACCGGTCACAGCCAGAAAAGCCAAAATCACGAGGATGATAGTGACGATATCGGCGCCTTCGCCCTTGGCTTGCCGCTTGGGGACAAAGGGACCGGTATAGCCGCCGCTCGCTTCGACATTGATCGTGCCATCGGGGTTGAGCAGTGGTTTCGGGGCGACTACAGCCGCCTCCGCCGGGGACGGCGCCGCAGCGCCTGGCTGGTTCGCTTGCGCTGCTGTCATTGATGCGCGGCGCGGCGCGATGGGAACGGGCGCGCGAGGAACGGGCGGGACATAATTGGGCGCTTGCGCCGCGCGCGGACGAGAGTGCGGGGCGGCCGGTTGCTGGCGTATTGCCGTTGGCGGCGCCATCCTTCCCGCAGCGGTCGATTGCGCCGAATGCCGGCCGCGCTCGCGAATCTCCTGCAGAATATGGCCCAGTTGGTCGGCATGCTTGTAGCGGTCGTTGGGTCGCTTGCTCATGACCTTGGCGATGACGTTGCTCAGGTCAATTGGCAAATCGGGATTAAATTCCTTCGCCTTGGGAATTTCTCCCTGTATATGAGCTAGCGCCAATTCGCGCTGCGAACTGCCGACGTAGGGCAGCCGACCGGTGAACATCTCAAATAGAACGATTCCGATAGAATAGACATCGGAGGCGGGCGACGGTTTTTCGCCCTTAGCCTGCTCGGGCGCGAAGTAATGCGGGCTGCCCCAAACGACTTCGCTGCGCGTCTGTGGCATGGTGTCGGTGTACGCTTGCGCAATGCCAAAATCTGTGACCTTGAGCACATTTTCCCGGTTGATAAGAATATTTTGCGGTTTTACATCGGCATGCACCAACTGTGAGCGGTGCGCGAAGCCGAGGCCAGCGCAAATCTGGATGCCGTAATCCAGCGCCTTCTCGAAGGGCAAGCCGCCGCGGGCTTTGATCAGTTTCTTGAGATCATTTCCTTCGATCATCTCCATGACGATGTAATGGGTAGCGCCGTCGCTCCCCACATCGTGAACGGTGACAATATTCGGGTGCGACATCATGGCGACGAAGCGCGCTTCCTGCTGGAATTTTTCGAGAAAGGCTGGCTCTTTGGTTAAATTGGGTCGCAGAATCTTCAACGCGACGATACGTCCCAACTTGCGATCAAGGGCTCGGTATATGACGGACAAGCCACCTGAGCCCTGTTGGGCAACAAGTTCATATCGTTGATTTAACAGCGTTTCGCCGGGCATCGCTTGACCTCATTTATGGCTGTGATATCGGATCGAAGAGCTGCTGATATTCTCGCAAGGCGCTGCGGTCGGTCAAGCTGGCGATGTAGTCGGCGACGACGCGATGAGCGGGCTCGTTCGCCAATTTGGCGCGATAGCTATCTGGCAACTGGCGCGGCTCGCTAACGTAGCTGGCGAACAAGGCTTGAATGAAATGCTCGGCGCGCGTCTGCATACGCACAATTCTAAAGTGGCGATACATGTTGTGAAAGAGAAACTCCTTCAATTCGGCGTTGAATGCCTGTAGCTCATCGCTATGACTGACGACTGGTCTCGGATGGCGCTGCAAGTCCAAGGACTCGCCGGGACACAAATCTCGGATCCTTCGCTCGCTTTCGTACAAAACATCATCGACCAATTGACCGACCAATTCGCGGATAATGTTGTGTCGGGAAACATCGTCCAGGTCGCTGCTGGCCCAATTCAGACGGTCGACGACGCGCTGCCATATCGCCAGTTCGCGCAATTGCGCGACCTGTATCAGCCCAGACTGGAGTCCATCGTCCAAATCGTGAGCGTTGTAAGCGAGCTCGTCCGCGACGTTTGCGATCTGCGCTTCGAGCCCGGGTCCCGTTTCCTCGAAAATATCGCGAAAGGCGCTGCGGTCGTAGGCGGTTTCATGCTTGGCGATGCCTTCCAAAGTTTCCAGTGTCAGGTTCAATCCATCCCACTTGGGGTAGCGATGTTCGAGCTTTGTGACTACGCGGTAGCTCTGGTGGTTGTGATTGAAGCCTCCGTGATCGCTCATCAGTTCGTTGAGCACATCTTCGCCAGCGTGTCCAAAAGGCGGATGCCCCAAGTCATGCGCCAGGCAAATGGCCTCGACCAGGTCTTCGTTGGCGCCAAGCGCGCGAGCCAAGGTGCGGCCAATCTGCGCCACTTCCAGGGTGTGGGTGAGACGCGTTCGATAATAATCGCCGGCGTCATTTACAAATACCTGCGTCTTGTATTCGAGCAAGCGAAAGGCAGCCGAATGCACGATGCGATCCCGATCGCGCTGAAAGGCGGTCCGATATCGCGGTTCAGACTCGTGGTGAATACGTCCGCGCGAGCGTCGGCTGAACAGCGCGTATGGCGCGAGCGATCTCAGTTCGTTGTCTTCCAATTTCAGGCGAAGCGAGCGCATATCTTTCCCTCGCCTCCATTTTAGACTCGGTCTCTGAAAATCGCATAAGTTTAGCGGCATCGATTGGAATTGCAGTATACTTCGCACATAGCATTTTAGAGCGCGATAGCAATTGCCGAGGTCGATTATGTCTAATATCATCGCCTTGTTGACTGATTTTGGACAGGAAGACATTTATGTCGGCGCGATGAAGGCGGTGATCCTCAATATCTGTCCGGCGGCGCAGATTATTGATATCACGCATGCGATAGAGCCGCAGAACGTGCGCGAGGCTGCTTTCGCCTTGCTGAACAGTTACCATTACTTCCCGACCGGGACGACATTTTGCGTCGTGGTCGACCCCGGCGTGGGCAGCGATCGTCTGGCAATCGCCGTTAAGAGCCAGCCGTATCAATTTGTCGGACCGGACAACGGCGTCCTGAGCTATGCGCTGGCGCATCTTGACGAGGAATACGAGACTGTTGAGCTGGAGAATCCCAAGTTCCAGGCGGATACGATCAGCCACACCTTCCACGGCCGCGATGTCTTTGCGCCGGCTGCGGCTCATCTTTCGCAGTGGCCCGATGTGTTCGCCTCGATGGGCGGCGAACTGCGTTCGATCGTCAGTTTTCCGGCGCCGGAGTTGAGCTATGCGCGCCAGCGTTTGATCGGCGAGGTGATGCATATCGATCATTTCGGGAATATAGCGACCAGTATTGGCGCGTTGCGATGGCAAAGCGATACGGAGCTGCAATTATCAGCCGTATGGAGCCGGGAGATTCCGCCGCTGCAGTTCCTGGCGAGCGAGACCAACGTAACCATACACAGCCATACGGTACACGGCGTCTCACAGGCCTACCATGAAGTGACGCCAGGCGAGATCCTGGCGCAGATCGACAGCAATGGTTTCCTCGAAATCGGCGCTAACAAGGACGATGCGGCCGATCGTCTGGATGTGCAATTGGGTGACAAGGTGATGCTGCGTTGGACGTGACTGAGCGGGAACGGCGAGCTGTTTTGCGGATATTGGCCGTGTGTCCTTTTCGGTTGAACGGCAAGAACTTTACCACCGAGGGCACCGAGAAAACCGAGCGCGCCGAGAGTCATATGCGAAATATACCACTTCCTGAGTGTCCTTCGCGCCTTTGTGCTGAAACTGCAATTGGCGCATTTGAATTTCAACCGAATTCGATACACTACCGAATCACGGATATTTGACAGGGCGCGGCGTATGTGTTCAAATGAATGGTCAACTGTTGCTGCAATGGAATAATGCGGTTATGAAATCTTTTGTTTACTGCGATTTCCTGCAAGGTGACCAACCTGCGCGCCAAAAAGCGAGCCTTAGAATGTGTTGGCGTTCATAAGGTTTTGGCGCGGTATGGCGGCAGTGGTAAGCGAAGGTTGCAGGTTAATGGCCGCCGCTTCTAAACGGATGTAATGAAAGGGGATGTATGAAAGGAACCTTGGCAAGTCAAGAATGGGGCGGACTGGTTGCTAACCGGGCTGAAGCCTCGTGCTGTATCGATATTCGATCAATTATGAAGTAAGGAGAGTATGCAATGAAGAAGCTTGTACTTTGTTTCATGGTTGTGTTGGCGCTGCTGCCCGGCGTCAGCATGGCGCAGGATGTGGTGCTGGAATTTCAGCAATGGTGGGAGCCGGAATTGCCGGAGGGTTCTTTCCGCGCGATCCTGGACGATTTTGAAGCGGCCAATCCGGGCATCAGGGTTGAGACGATTAGCGGACCCTATCTAACCACCAAGGACCAGATCATCGCGAGCGCGGCCACCGGCACGATGGCGGATGTCGTCGGCCTGGATGGCGCCTGGGTCAATGTGCTTTGGAAGCAGGGCGCGCTGCATAGTCTGAGCCAAGCCATGGCCGACGCAATGTACGATGACAGCGAGTTGGCGGCGCAGATTAAGCTCGCCGGGGAGACCTACATGATCCCCATCGCCAACTTCATTTACCCGGTTTTCGTCAATCTTGACATGCTGGGCGCTGCGGGAATTGATCCGCCGTCGACGCGCGCTGATTTCGCCGCTGCAGCCGAAGCGCTGACAGATCCGGACAACAATGTCTATGGTTGGGCGCAGCCGCTTTCGCTGGAGCAGCCGAACGGCATCCAGAATGACACCATGTCCTGGCTGTGGGCTACTGGCGGCAGCATGCTTGATGATATGGGGCAGCCAAACTTGGCCGGCAACGAGCAGTTGGCTGATACGATGGCGTATATCAAGAGCCTGCACGACGCGGGCGTGGTCGCGCCGGGCGCCTTCGCGATGAAGGAAAATGAGAAGGTCGAAGAATTCGTGAACGAGCGCGTCGCCATGATTATCAACACGCTTGCGCACTTCACGCTGATCCGCGAGCGCAATCCGGATCTGAACTTCGATATCACTGCGTTGCCGGCTGCCGAAGGCTACGATGGTCCGCGCGGCTTGCCATACGCCTCCTGGGGCATTGGCATCAGCGCCAATACCGAGCACAAAGCCGAAGCCTGGAAGCTCATCGACTACTTGACCAGCGTCGAAGGCAACACGAAGCTGACTTCGATTGCGAATGCCTTCCCGGGCAATGTCAATGCGACGCCGGACTTCATCCAGACGGATCCGCTCTTCATGACAGCTTTCGAGATCTTCCAGGAAGGCTACCTGGCGAATGAGTTTACCGGGCTGCCTGCGGCGGAAGAGTTGATGCGTCAGTTCGACGAGCCCTTCCAATTCTACTTGGAAGGCGAAATGGAACTGGAAGAGTTCCTGGAAATTGCGCAAGAAGAATGGGAAGCGATTTTCGAGTAGCTTCTTCACTCGCGGGATTCCACACGTGGTAAAACTGAGGCGGCCGGGATAGCCTCCGGTCGCCTCAGTTCAAGCGGAGTCGGTATGACCACTGCCAATCCGAGCGAATCAATTCAATCCTCAAATATCGGCTGGGAGCAGCGGAAGCGCAAACTCCTGCCATACGGCTATCTATCGCCGACGCTGCTATTGCTGGCGGCATTGACGGTTATTCCGATCGGAACCGTATTCCTCTACTCACTGGTGGACAATGTCATCGTCAATCCAAATCCGCCGCAATTCGTTGGGCTGGAGAATTATGAAGAGGTGCTAACGAACCGCAAGTTCCGCGGGGCGCTAAGCAATACGCTTTATTTCTCTTTAGTCAGTGTCGTTGCGCACTTCATCATTGGCTTGTCATTCGCGCTGCTGTTGAATTCGCGCTTGCTCAGCGGCAATGTCAAGGCGATATTCCGCGTCATTTATATTCTGCCCTGGGTCTTTACCGCGTCGATCATCGCCATATTGTGGCGCCTGCTGCTGAATCCGCATGGCGTCGTCAACTTTGTGCTTCTTGAATTGGGGATCATCCCGGAGCTAAACGAGTGGCTCTCCGACCGCAAGCTGGCGCTGAATGCGGTTACCTTCATCAACATCTGGGCTGGTTACCCATTTTATTTGGTGAGTTTCCTGGCTGGTTTGCAGGGCATTCCTGATGATCTTTATGAATCGGGGCGGGTCGATGGCGGAAATGCCTGGCAGCTATTCCGGCACATTACGCTGCCACAACTTCGGCCGATTATCATCAGCCTGGCGCTGCTGGATTTCATTTGGACGATCCATCAGTTTACCCTTATCTGGATGACAACAGGTGGGGGACCACTGCGTTCTACAGAAGTATTGAGCACTTATACGTATAAGGCGGCCTTCAGTTCGCATGAGTATTCGATTGCGTCCACAATTGCGATGGTTATTCTAGCGATTTGCACGTTCGTGGCGATTTTCTACGTGCGCAGCCAGCGAATGACGGACGAATAGCCGCACGGCGGCAGCGAATAGGGCTAGTGTGTCACGCGCAGAAAGTGACGTGTTAGGCTTACGAGATCAGACGATTGAGAGATTGGAATGATCGGCACTCCGCGACAGATATTGATTAGAAAGATACTGCTTTGGATCGCGCTGATCCTAGGCGCCTGCTTTGCCGGATTGCCGGTGTTGTGGATGGTCTCATCATCCTTCAAGTCGAATCTGGAGATATTCGCCTATCCGCCGGCGCTTGTCGATTACTCTTTCTCGTTTGACGCGTACTTGGCGGTATTGGGCGATCCGGGGCAGTTGCGCTTCTTCTTCAATAGTTACTTGGTTGCCATAATGGTGACGATATGCACGGTCGTAACCAGCATATTGGCCGGCTACAGTTTCAGCCGTTACGACTTCCGATTCAAGAAGGTCTTGAACCTGATCATCATCGGCGTGCAGTCGGTGCCGCCGATCACGCTGATGATTCCTTATTTTGGATTGATTGTCTGGCTGGGGATATACAATTCTTATGCCGCGCTCGTGCTCACTTATATGGTTTTCACGTTGTCTTATGCAATCATCATGATGACGGGTTATTTCAATACGCTTCCGCGTGATTTGGACGAGGCGGTCATGATTGACGGCGGGGGAAGTTTTGTAACCTTGTGGCGCATTTTGGTACCGATTTCGCTGCCCGGTATTGTGGCGGTCGGCGTTTACACTTTCATGCTTGCCTGGAACGAGTTCCTCTTCGCGCTAACCTTGACGCGCACCAACGACATGCGCACCGTCCCGATTGGCATCCATTTGCTCATGGGACAGCATTCCTTTGAGTGGAACCAAATGCTGGCGCTGAGCGTATTGGGCTCGCTGCCGGTCTTGGTGCTTTTCCTCCTATTTCAACGCTATTTCATCGCCGGTATGTCCGCTGGCTCGGTAAAGGGCTAAAATTCCCTCGGCGAAAACTGAACAATCAAAGGAATGCAGAAACCACTATGTTACTGAACATGAGGGATCTATTGGCAGTTGCGCGCGCCAACCAGTTCGCAGTGCCAGCCTATAACATCAGCAGCAATATGCTGCTGACAGGCGCGGTAGAGGCGGCGGAGGCGGCGGATGCGCCCGTCATCATCGCCATCCATCCTGATGAGCTTGCCTTTGTTGGTACGGCTTTCGTTGCGATGGCGCTGGAGATGGCGCATGAAGCTTCGGTTCCAGTGGTGATTCATCTGGATCATGGTTCATCGCTGGAGCAGGTCATGGGCGCCATACGAGCGGGTTTCACATCGGTCATGATCGACAAGTCGATGCTGCCGCTGGAAGAGAATATCGCCGCGTGTCGACAAGTTACTGAGCTGGCGCAGGCTGTGGATGTTTCGGTCGAAGGCGAATTGGGCACCATCGGCGAGCTCGACGAAGAGGCGGAGGCCGGCGCCGATGAGGTCGTATTCGTCAATCCCGACGAGGTCAAGCGATTTGTCGACGCGACCCAGGTGGATACGCTGGCGGTGGCCATAGGCACATCGCACGGCCTCTATCCGAAGGATATGAAACCGGAAATCCGCCTGGACTTGCTGCGGGACATAAGCGCAACGGTCGATATCCCCTTGGTGCTGCACGGCGGCTCCGGCAATCCGGACGCTGAGATCGCGCAGGCGGTGGCTTTGGGCATCTGCAAGATCAACATCTCGGCTGATATGAAGAGCGCCTTTTATCTGAAAGCGCGCGAGGTGCTAAATAATCCGATACTGCGCGAGCCAAGCAGCATTTATCCCCCCTGCATTGACGCGATGAAAGTCGTATGTCGCCAGAAGTTTGACCTGTTCAGCACCACGGGCAAAGCGGCGCTGTATTGACGGCGATAGACAATTGCAGAAGATCAGCAACCTGGCGACGCCGCACTTCTGAGGATTCGACGGATGAGCGAAAGAATCGCGCTCGGCTTCTGCAACAACGTCGATTACGAGATCGTTTGGAATAGAGAAGTCGTCGAAGCGCTCGTCATCCACTACGGGATTCGCGCGGATGAGCTGAGCGGACGCGGCGCAATTGAGTCCGAACGGGACTTGCTCTTGTCCATTTTGGCTTTCATGGGCACGGGTGAGGGCGGAGAGCGGTTCGTTAGCGATTCGGATATTATTGAACGCTTCGCAGCGCGCTTCCGAAAAAGGGTAACGCTCGGCGGGACATCGGTCCGCGCTGCCATCGCCATGCGGAAGTTGAGTTATACATCGGCGCTGCATCTTATCACGCAGAATGACCACGCGCGCCGGCTCATTCCGGCGGACAGCCCGTATGTGTGCAGCAATGCGCGGGACAGCTTGTATCCGCATTTGATCGCGCAATTTGAAATGGGCGACCAGGTGCGCGCAGGCGACATTGATGTTGGCGCGCGCCAGCCCAATCGACTTATCTACCATTGCAATGCCGACAGAATCGACATGAGAATAAACCCCGACTTTGCCGACCTGATTGGAGATGCGCAGGTACTACTGGTGTCGGGTTTCAACGCGATGCAAGACGAGCGACTGCTTGTTAAACGGCTTGAGACGGTGTTGAAACTGCTGGAGCGCCTTCCGGCCAAGGCTACTGTGTACCTTGAAGACGGCGGCTATTTTGATCCCTCTTTTCGCCAACTGATTTATCGCGCGCTTGGTTGCAGAATCGGCGTTTACAGCATGAATGAAGACGAGCTGCAAGATCATCTCGGTCGTTCGGTGGCGCTGGATGATGCGGCACAGGTTCGCTCCGCGGTTGCCGAACTGCGGCGCCGGATTCCGGCCAGAGCGATCGTCGTGCATTCGCAACATTGGGCGCTAGCCTATGGAGAAGGCGCCCGCCGCTACGCAACTGCGCTGAAGGCAGGGGTTACCATGGCGACGACGCGCTTTCGATATGGCGACGACTTTTCGCTTGATCAGTACCGCGAAATCGAAAATGCGGCGCCACGCGATCAGATTGCTTCCTTCGCTGAATCCATCAATTCCGCAGGCGGCGACAATGTTTATTGCGTTCCGGTCGCTGCAGTTGACCAGCGGAATGCCACCACAATTGGATTGGGAGACGCGTTCGTCGGCGGGTTCTTGCCCGCGCTTCTCGATTGATCGGCGGATAAATTAGAGGTTGCGCCCTCGCATGCGCACATCGCCGACGCGCTGCGTGATGCCGAGGGAGTCGAGGTGTTCCAGCACGGCGATGGCGTATTTCCGCGAGGCGCCGAACTTGTCGCGCAGGGTCTTGGCGTCAATTTCGCCGAATTCGCTGATGTGGTTTCGGATCTCGGCTACGAGCTGATCGTAGCTGTCGGCGGCGAAGGCGATGCTGTCGTTGACGTTGACGATCTGGCGCAGGTCGGCAAGAGCGCGCACCACTTCTTCGCCGGCGATCTGATTGAGTTCGGCGATTGCGGGCGGCGTGAAGGCTTCCGCAGCCAGCAGTTGCAATACGCGGTTTGCCCGCTCATCTTGCTCCGACGAGAATCGGATCGCGTGATCACTCATACGGACGAAGTTGGACTCAAACGTCAGACGATCTTCGTCTTCAATTACTTTGTCCAGCAAGTTCAATTTGACATTCAGACGGCTTTGCAACTCAGGGCGGGGCATACCCAGACGCAAGGGATTCGCCAAATGGTAAGCGTCGAGCGCGGTCATGATGGAATCCGCCAACTGCTGCCATGAAACGGATGCCCAATACCGCTGCTCATCAAGCCTTCTAATCAGCCCGCTGCTCAGGGCTTCAGACAGAGCGGCAGCTAGTTCGTCGCGGCTATAGCCGAGTTTTTTCTGCAGGTCGTCCAGCGATTGTGGCGCGTCTGCTTTGGCGGCGAGCGCCAGCCTTTCGCCCGGCGAACCGCTCAAGCGCAGCTCAAGTTCCTCAATGATCTGCGGCTGAAATCGCTTGTGCCGGCGACCTGGATGCGGGTTGATGATGAGGCCGCCGCCGATTGTCTCGGCTGGCGACGGATAACGCAAGATGAAGCGGTCGCCGCGAGAGAGCGGCAGGGAATCTCGCAGGCGAATTTGCAGCCAGCCCTTGGCGCCGGGCGACAAGATATCGTCATTGAGAAGGCGTACGTTGGCGATGGACTCGGAGGCGCCACAGAAAATCTTGACCTGGGCGTTATGCGCCAGCGGACGCTCGATATCGGAAAGTTGGGTGAAATGGGCGTCAGCTAGCAGGGTGGGGCGAATCTGGCCGGGGAAGGTCAGCACATCGCCCCGCTGAATCTCGGCGCTGTTGATGCCCGATATGTTCACGGCGACGCGGCTGCCGGGAAGGGCGGCTTCGACTTCGCGCCGGTAGCTCTGCAGCCCGCGTATGCGCCCCGCTTTGCCGGATGGCTGCAGTTCGATATTGTCGCCAATAGACAGCGTCCCGCCGGAGAGCGTGCCAGTGGCGACGGCGCCAAAACCGCTGACGGCGAAAACCCGGTCCACGGGCAAACGCGGCTGATGGTAATCGACGCGTTGGGGGAGCTCCGCAAGCAAGTGCCGAAGCGTCTCAACGAGTTGATCGATGCCGGCGCCGGTATGGGCGGATACGGTGATTAGGGGAAGGTCGCCCAAGCGCGACTGGGACAGCAAGTCTTCGATTTCGAGTTTGACCAGCTCAGTCCATTCAGGATCGTCAATCAGATCAATCTTGCTGATGACGATGACGATGTCGCGGATATCGAGCAGCTGGAGGATGGCGAGATGCTCGCGCGTCTGCGGCATGATGCCTTCGTCGGCCGCGATAACGAGCAGAGCGGCGTCAATGCCGCCGACGCCGGCAAGCATATTCTCGATGAAGTCGCGGTGGCCGGGCACATCCACAATGCCGATAGTTTCGCCGTCCGGCAGATCGAGCCAAGCGAAGCCCAGGTCAATGGTCATCTGACGGCTCTGCTCTTCGGCGAGCCGGTCCGGATTAATGCCGCTCAGCTTTTCGACCAGTGTGGATTTACCGTGGTCAACATGGCCGGCGGTTCCGATGACGCGCATATACTAGGCGCTGCCGAGTCGATCTGCGGCGGCGCGGCTATTGAAATTCACGCCGTCGGCGGTCTCGCTCACATCATATTCATGAAGCATGGCTTGATAGCGATCCCGGTAGAGTTCGGCACGGGCGCGCTCCAGGCGCCAGAGCCGCTCGATGTTGCTGCGCAGACTGGGGATGGCGACTTCGACCTCATCAATGCGCTTGATAAAGTTTCCGAATTCGCGGTCGTGGTTGCGCCAGACTTCGTCGTTCGACAATGTCAACTGTTTCCAGCGCTTCTGGTCTTCATCTCGCCAGTCATTCCATTCTTCGCGAAAGCGCTCTTCACTTAAGCGCTGCATTTCAGACGCTTCACCAATGCGCCGCTCGAGACGGTCGCCGATTCGATTGAAGTCATCGACGATGCGTTTCATCTCACGGTAGGCTTGGGCCCAGACTTCAAAGCGCTCGATATTCTTTTGCAGCTCCTCATCATGAACGCCAAAGCGCTTGGTCAGGTCCGAGAGTTGCTGATCACGCTGCTGCACAATCAGTTGCTGCTGATCGATGAATTGCTGAATCTGGTCGCGGCGTTCGCGGTCCACATTATTAAAGTCCTGAATGCGGCGTTCATTTCTGACGGACATATCTTCAAGCAGAGAAAGCTTTGGCTGCAAGCCATCGACCGACTTCTTGTACTCCGGTAGTTCCGACTCGATCTCGGCGAGCCGTCTGGCGTCCGTACGCCGCTGTTCTTCCAGGAAGCTCAGGCGTCGGTCGGGACCTTCCAGCTTCTTTGTCAAGTCGTCGACCTCCTGGTTGAGCAGACGCATGGCGCTGGTCAAACGATCCCCTTCCGTTTGCAGATCGCTTATATTGGCCAATTGTCGCTCGAGGCGGTCGGCTTTCTCGCTCAATTCCGCCACCGCCCGCTGGATGTTTTCGCGCTGCAATTGGAGACGGCGTTCCGCTTCTCGCTCGGCAGTGAGACGGCGCGCCTCGGCGTTTTCGATCATCTGCTCCATGTCTTGGCGAACCTGCTCGATGATGTCGTATTCCTTGTTCGCCGGCAGCGCTTCCTGCTTGATCATCGCCTGGTCGGATTCGACGGTATTGACACGGCGCTGCATGTTGACGACCGAATCGGACTGCTGCGCCAAGCGCTCTTCGAGCGTGGCTATTAGCGCCTTGTCGCGCCGGCGCTCTTCATCCAGCCATTCGATCATGCTGGCGAGTTGATTAATCTCCATTGCCCATTCTCCGATCGCCACAAAGCGGTGGCAAAGATTTCGGATTGGCGCGATTATAACATTTCCGCCCTTCGGCTTCAATCTTGTCTGCGCTAGCGCGCCTAATCACTGTATTGACAGTCCGCAAACTCGGGCATATAATGCGCGCCGACGTAGAAAAGGCGAGCAACATGAAATCCGTTCGTTTGCATCACCATCATTTTTTCAACCATGCCAGAGCGATGCGCGGCGCTTGACCTGCTCGTTACCACATTAGCCGTTCCGCCTCGCTCTGACGCGAGGTTTTTTTGTATAAGGGGATGTTTATGCTGGCGGTGATCGACTACGGCGCGGGCAACTTGCGCAGCGTTTTACACGCCTTGAAGCATCTGCGCGCCAGCGATATGCGTTTGGCGCGGCAGCCGGCTGAACTGGAAGGGGCGGAAAAGATTATCCTGCCCGGCGTCGGGGCGTTTGGCGCCTGCATGGCACAGATGCGAAGGCAGGACCTAGTCGAACCGCTGAGGGATGCGCTGGCGGCCGGCATTCCCTACTTGGGTATCTGCGTCGGCATGCAGATGCTTTATGAGGTCGGCGAAGAGATGGGAGAGCACGCTGGCCTGGGCATTCTCGGCGGACGGGTGATTCGCTTTCCGCACTTCGCCGATCGCAAAGTGCCGCATATGGGTTGGAATCAGCTGAAGATTCGCCGCGAGTGTAGCCTGCTAAAGGGCTTGGATGAGGAGAATTATGTGTACTTTGTTCACAGCTATTATTGCGCGCCGACTGATGCCGATACGGTAGTGGCTTCCGTGGATTATGGTGTGGAGTTTGCCGCTTTTGTGCAGCAAGGCAATATCTACGGCGCGCAATTTCATCCGGAAAAGAGCCAGAAGATCGGGCTGCGGATTCTGGCGAACTTTCTGCGCATTTAGGAGGGTCTGATGATTATCTATCCGGCGATTGATCTGCGAGGCGGAAAGGTCGTCCGACTTCGCGAAGGCGACCCGAAGCGGCAGACTATTTTCAGTGACGATCCGGTCGCGACAGCGCAGACATGGATCGATCAAGGCGCGACCTGGCTGCACATGGTGAATTTGGATGGCGCCTTTGATAGTGAAAGCGAAAATCTGAGCATTCTGGAAAAGGCAGCGAAGCTGGACGTCAAAGTGCAGTATACCGGCGGATTGCGCGAAATGGCCGCGCTTCGCCAGGCTTGGGACTGTGGCGCAAGCCGAATTGTCATCGGCACGATGGCAGTGCGAGAGCCGGCATCCGTGGCTGAGGCGGTTTCGCTATTCGGGGCGGAAGCGATTTCTGTGGCGCTGGACGCCAGGGACGGCAAAGTCGTCAGCCATGGTTGGACTGAGACGTCGGCGCACAGTCCGGCCGAATTAGGCGCGCGGCTCTATGGGCTGGGGGCGAGGCATGCGCTTTATACCGATGTCCAACGTGATGGCGGCATGCGCGGGGTTAACATCGCTGGAACGGTCGCTTTGGCGCGGGAGACTGGATTGCAGGTCATTGCTTCCGGCGGCGTCAGCCAGGTTTCGGAGATTCGGCAGTTGGCGTCGAGCGGCATTGTGGCCGGCGCCATCATCGGCATGGCCTTGTATCTAAATCGATTTACTTTGGCGGAAGCGCTGGGCGCGGCGAGGTGTGACTAGCTATGCTGGCAAAACGAATCATTCCTTGTTTGGATGTTCTAAACGGGCGCGTGGTAAAGGGCGTAAATTTCGTGAATCTGCGAGATGCCGGCGATCCGGTTGAGCAGGCGGTGATCTATGATCGGGAAGGGGCGGATGAGCTTGTATTCCTTGATATTACGGCATCGCACGAGGCGCGGGCGACGGTGCTTGACATGGTACGGCGGGTGGCGGACAGCATTTTTATACCGTACTGCGTTGGCGGCGGTATCCGCACGATAAACGATATTCGCGACACCTTGCTGGCGGGCGCCGACAAAGTTTCGATCAATAGCGCGGCAGTACGCGATCCAGAACTTATAAGCGCCGGCGCTTGGGGCTTTGGCAGCCAATGCATCGTAGTCGCAATCGATCCGCGCCGGGTTGAGGGCAAATGGGTGGTGCATATCAACGGCGGGCGAATACCGACGGATAAAGAGGCGGTATCCTGGGCGAAAGAAGTCGAAGACCGCGGCGCCGGCGAGATCCTGTTGACCAGCATGGACAAAGATGGCACAAAATCCGGTTACGATATTGAAATGACGCAGGCGGTCGCCGATGCCGTGTCGATACCGGTGATCGCATCGGGAGGCGCCGGCAATAAGGAGCATTTTCGCGAGGCGCTGCAAGAAGGCGGCGCCGATGCCGCGCTCGCCGCCAGCTTGTTTCATTTCAATGAATTGCGCGTCGGCGAACTAAAGAGACACTTGCATGGTTGTGGAGTGCCGGTGCGGCTGACCGGATGGGAGAAGCAGGATGATGCTTGACCCGGCGGCGATTGCAGGCATAAAGTGGAACGAGCAGGGAATGATACCGGCGATCGTGCAAGATGCGCAGACGCGCGAAGTGCTGATGTTGGCATTCATGAATGCGGAGGCGCTCAAGCAAACCCTCGAGTTGGGGCAGGCGGTGTTCTGGAGCCGCCGCCGACGCAAGTTGTGGCGCAAAGGCGAGACCTCTGGCAATACGCTCCGCGTACAGGACATTCGTATCGACTGCGACGCCGACACGCTTTTGCTGCTCGCCGAGCCGGCGGGACCAACCTGCCATACCAATGCGGTCAGCTGTTTCTTCCGCGATCTGGACGAATTCATTGCCGAGCCTAAGCGATACTGAGAGGATGTCAGTGGTGGACGATATATTGGAGCGGCTGGAAGCGATCATTGGCGATCGGCGGCGCAATCCGGTCGCGGGAAGCTACACGAACCGACTGTTCAATGACGGGCGAGAGAAGATCGCGCAAAAGGTCGGCGAAGAGGCGGTGGAAGTGCTGATAGCCGCTTTGGGTCAGAGTAGAGAAGAGCAAATAGACGAGTTGGCTGACTTGTTCTATCACACCTTGGTGCTGATGGAGGAATTGGACTTATCGCTTGACGATGTTAAGCAGCGGCTGCGCGAACGACATCAGCCGCGTTGATGAAATTCCCCCGTTATCAGCGCGTCATCATTCAGTGTATTCCCGATAAGAGACATAGCCCTTCCAGGGACTGAATGTCCCGGCTTCCAGCGCATCTGACATATCAAGTTCGGTCAAGTAATAGGCGGCGACGAGCGGCGAATTGGCGTCGAGCGCGCCTTCTACACCCGGAACGATGACCTGAATCATCGTGAATTGATCAGGATAGTAAAACCACAGAATCGCCTCCGTATCGGTATATGGTTGGCCGCGGAAGAAAAGCGGCTCGCCATGCTGCTCAAGCGCTTCACCGACTGTCATCTCGGGCGCAAACTGGAGAATGATTGTGGAGACAACCTGAGTCTCGTCGGCTGAAATCTGGCAGCAGGGGGGACTGTTGACCTTACCGAATTGAAAGGCGCCCTCGGCTTGCTGCATCACTGCGATTCCGTCCAGCGCATTTACAATATCTAGCGCTTCAGCAAGCGTCGACTGTCCCGGAACGATACCCTGCCAGCAGGGAGGCCCGCAGGGTTCGCCTGTCAGCAAGCTCGTATCAGCCAGGAAGCGTTCATTGATCAGCGAAAGCTGCGGCGGACCTATGCTTGCCTCGCCCGAGTTCTCCATCAGCGAGCGCAGCTGAAAGATCGTTGGCGCCCCGCGATCGATCGGCTGTTCACCGAGATAGATGAGTTCGAGCGCGCCGCCATTCCTTCTCGCGCGGACGGCCGGCGTTCCGGAGACGAAGGCCGGCTGCCCAAGCCGCGTGTCGACGAGAAACTGAATGGACCGATCGAGGCAAGCTGACAGCGCGTTTCCATCGAGATCGAGCAAGTCGGCGACTTTGCCCGCTATGTCATCAAGCGTCCCGCGCCGCGCGAATTCAAAGAGCAGATCGTGAGCGTCCCAGAATTGAGTTGGGTTCTGCGCCGCGACGCATTCCGCGGTTTTTGCGAATGCGGTCGAGTATTGCGGATTAACCAAGGGATAGAAGCGAAATTCAAATTGCGCCGCGCCGGAGCGAACATACTCCTCAACAAAGGTATCTACATTGGTTTGATAATGCTGACAGTGGGGACAGAGGAAGTCTTCGAAAGCGACGATTGTGATCGGCGCATCGGGCGAACCCAGCACGAAGCCGCCATCAGCGCGTCGAAACGTCTCGAGACCGGCATAGCGTCCGTGATTGATTTGAACCGGATCGGTCGAACTAGGCCGTATGGCGTTGACGATGGCGAAGTGGTGTTCCGGTAAAGCTAAGGCGATCGGTGTGGGCGCCGAGTCGCCATATTTGACGAAGAGCGATGGCGTTGCGCTTGCGCCCAAGGACAAGCCGTACCTTGCGTCAATTTCGTGCTGGACCGCGTTGTCCGCGCAATCGGATAGCGCAAGTGGGTTAATTTGGAGTTCAGCGGCGAACTCGGCTATGGACTCGTCGGTGTATCCCTGTGTCGAAACGAGCCCAAACATCAGATCGCGCGCGCGCCAAAACTGACCCGGGCGCTGTGTATCGGCGCATTCCACCAAGCTCGCGCTGCGGACTGAGAGTTCGGGGTCGATTACCGGATAGATGCGGTATTCAAACTGGGCTTGTCCGGTTTCGACATATTCCTGAATGAACGTTTCGATGATCGGCTTGTAATTCTGACAGCTTGTGCAAAGAAAGTCAGAAAATTCGATCAGCTTGACTCTGGCTTCAGGCTGGCCAAGAACGAAAGCGCCATCGTCGGCGCGCGACTTTGGTATATCGGCATAGGGATCGGAAGTGGGTTGCGAATTTACAAGGGCGGCGCTCACTAAGGCGAGCAGCGCAATGAAGATCGTCTTTATTGCTCGGTACATGTTCAGCCCTTTGTCATTTCTCAGCGCGCCTAGTCTTGCACAATTGCAGCAGGATACAATGCTGGAGTAGCGCGCCATTCGGGCCTTAGCCTAAAGCCTGCCGCGCAAGAAAGGTTAGTCCGCCATGTCGAGAGATCGCTACGTCAGTGAAACTACGTTTCATGTGCGCTACGCCGAAACCGACAATATGGGCGTCGTACACCACGCGGTGTATCTGGTCTGGTTTGAAGAAGGACGCAGCGCCTACATTCGCGAGCATGGTTGGAGTTATGCCGAAATCGAAAAAAACGGTTACTTTCTGGCTGCAGCCGAGCTCAAAGCCAGATACAGGCGGGCGGCTCGTTATGATCAACTAGTGACAGTGAAGACATGGATTCACGATTTCAAAAGCCGCACGCTGACCTTCGGATGCGAGATCGTCGACGGGCAGAGCGAAATGGTCATGTTTGAGTCTACCCTCAAACTCATCTGCTTGAATGCGATGGGCGAGGTGACGAGGGTTCCTGAAGCCTGGCACAGCTGGCTAAATCCATAATCAGAGGGCGCAGGCAGGCAGCCCTCCAGATTATTGTCGCCATTAGCATAAGCGTATGGACTTAACTAATTGTGAGTATGACAGACGGCGCGGATCATAGACATTTGCCCATTACGTTTCCGCCTATCCTGTCCTTTCTCGCAGTCACCGGCTGAAGCCAACAACAAGCCTATGGCAGTATCGCGGGTAGTGTATCGAACTCGGTTGAAATTCTTTGAGCCATCCTCGAGATTATATCCCCATCCCCAAGTACGTATGATTTTGTAGGGGCGACTCTTGAGTCGCCCACTGTTAATT
>JAPOYT010000033.1 GCA_026706445.1 Chloroflexota bacterium | reverse complement strand
CGCGAAATGCTGAGCCAGCAGGCTGAAGTATTGATTGCGCCTAACATCCGGCAAGGCGGCGGCGAGGCGCTGGATCCAGTGCAAGCTGTGCTCGCCAGCTACTTTGACAGCGTCAAGCGGCATAGCAAGAGTTTTCAGCGAATCGCGTCAATGTCCGATTCTGGCATGACGCCGACTTCGCGCGGCGTCGAGACAATGACCGCATTTTTCGCTCGGTCGCTGGGCAAGGGCGTACTGATGATTGACTGCGGCAGCGCGCGGACGATGCTGTCGCTGGCGCGAAACGGGACGCTGCAAACCGCCATCCGCAACGATCTTGGCCTTGGTCATAGCGCCTCGGCCGCGCTCGAGCAAATCGGTGAAGAAGAAATCGCGCGCTGGCTGCCGTTTCACCCGCGCAGAGGGGAGTTGGCGCAATACACACTGAACAAAGGATTGCGTTCGTCCAGTGTTCCGCTGGATATGCGCGAGCGTTACATTGAGTATGCGCTGCTGCGAGCCGCCATCCGCCAGCTGCGGTCTGAGTTTGGTCAGCTTGACGGAGGGCAGGTTGATTTGATCCTTTTGGCTGGCGCGACATTGACGGGCAGCGGGATTGGCGCGCTTGATATGCTCTTGCTGGCGGATGCGCTTGAACTTGATGGCGCCGTCGAGGTAAAGTCGGATCGATTTGGCCTATTGCCGACGCTGGGGACACTAGCGTCAGTTGCGCCAAAGGCGGTCGTTCAGTTGATCAATGGCAATGCGCTTGAGCGCGTGGGTTCGTTCATCTGCGTAGCCGGGCAGGCGCCTGCCGGCGCAACAGCGGTCAAGGTTAAAGCAAAGCGAGAGAACGGCGAGATTAGTGAATACGAAGTTGTCGCGGGTGATGTCTGGCATTTGCCGGTTCCAGCCGGCGGCGCTGTCGATCTGCGTGTTCGGACGCGGCGTGGATTGTCAATCGGCGGGAAGCGGCGGCTGCGTATTCAGGCGCAAGGCGGACGCGGCGGCGTGCTGATCGACGCGCGGTTGGATGCGCAAGCTGGGGCGAAAACGATGACCGAGCGGGCGGTGAATATGCTGCGCTGGTACGCGGCGGTTACCGGGCAAGAAGGACCGGTGGCGATTCCTGAGAGTTGGCTGGCGACGCCTGAGCGCACATGACTAACAGCCGAGGGCGGTTTGACATTGCCGGAGAAACATGATATTTTCTGCGTTGACGGTCGGACGGACAAAGATGAATGAACGCGCTTGCTGTTAACCTTGTTTTCTGAAAGCATAGCGTATGCTAAGTGTTTTTCAGACTCGAACAATCCAGTGGGATCGAGAGGCGTCAGAACTGGATGATGTTCAAATGACGTCTATTGCCGCATCAATGCTGAATCATCCGGACTTTTGGACTGAGCTTGAGATAGGAAAGGCAGCTACACATACTTTTGAACATGAGGGTCGTCGAATATGAGTTGTTGTAGATTGTTTGAATCCTCAAGACGACATCCAATTGCAGATATTGAGTGTTCACTATATGTAGAGGAGATACCTATGAGTATCCAATATCCGCAGGAGATTCTTGATCAGCAGGCTAGGGTCAGGAAAGAGCTTGAGAAGTTGGCAAAAATGCGCACTGATTATCTAAAATCTACTGGCCAGATGCCCCCATCCGCCGCTAAAGTCAAGTCTGCCTCAACCAAGGCAAACCGCGTCGCTGCATCGACATCGTCAAACGATCCCGAAATTGTAGCATCGTAACTTGATGATTTTGAGGCAAGCGCAGGAAACTGCCTGCGCTGCGTTCAGGTAACGTTCTTCACACAATCGATTCTCTATTTCACGGCGCCCATGGTCAAGCCGTCGACCACGTTCTTGCGGATGAACATCGACAGGAAGAAGATCGGCACCATGACGACCAGGCCGGCGGCCGCCATCTGTTCCCACATGACGCCGCGCGCGCCACTGGTGGTCGTCAGCGCGACTTGCATCGTCCGCGTCTCGCGCCCAATGATTAGCGCGAAGAGAAACTCATTCCAAGACATGATGAAAGCGAATACCGAGGCGACCAGCACGCCCGGACGGATCAGCGGCAGCGAGATGAAGAATAAGATTTGAAAGTCGTTGCAGCCGTCGACGAAAGCGGCTTCTTCGATCTCACCTGGCAGGGCGTCGACGAAGCCCTTGATCATCCAGATGGCGTAAGGCAGAACGATCGACATGTTGACAATGATCAGACCGAGCTGGGTGCCCAGCAAGGGCTTGCCGAAGACTTCAACCGTGCGGAATAGAGTGAAGAAGGGAATGGCGACTACGATTGCCGGAATAAACTGAGTCGTCAGTATCCAGATTAAGAGGAGGCCATTGCCCAAGAATTGGTAGCGACTGAAAGCGTAGGCGGCGAGGGTCGCGAGTGGAATGGCGACCAGGATGGTCGCGCCGGAGACGATAACGCTGTTAATGACGTTCGGGATCATTTTCCGGCCGACTTCGCCGCGCTCGCGATCGGTGCCCTCGTTGATGATGACGGACGTATCTGAGAAGATGATTTCGAAGTTTTCCAGCGTCGGCATGAAGACCAGCGTGGTTGAATAGGCTTTTTCTTGCGGCTTGATGGCGGTAATCGCCAGCCAAAGGATTGGCAGTACGATGAAGGCGATAATGAGCAGCAGCGCCAGCGTCTCAATGGCTTTGAGAAATTGCTGCCGGAGTTTGCCCGGGTTCTGGCCGATCGTGTTAGCGGTCATTGGATTCGCTCACTCACGGTTCAGCACGAGCGAGACGTATAGCGCTGCGCAGATGGTCAGCACAACCACAAGGATATAAGACATAGCGGAGGCGTAGCCGATATCAAGGCTGCGCACGAATCCAATTTGATGAATGTAGTAATTGATCGTTTGCGTGGCGCGGACGGGGCCGCCGCCGGTCATGGTAACAACCTGGTCAAACATTTTGAGCGAAAAGATCGTCTTGAGCATAGTGACGATCAGAATGACGGAGCGCAGCAGCGGCAGCGTGACGCGGAAAAAGATCTGCAATCGGTTGGCGCCGTCAATGCGCGCCGCCTCGTAGATCTGTTCGTCAATCGAGCCCAAGGCGCCCACGAACATCAGCGCGATTAAGGGCGCCCAGCCCCATGTTTCGCTCATGGCGAGCATGAAGAGCGCCCAGAATTTGTCGCCCAGCCACACGATCGACTCGCTGATTAGCGGAATCTCCACCAGCGGCAGCGCATTGATCAGCGAGAGCAGTAAATTTACTGGACCGACAATCAATCGGTCGATCAGCAAGTCATAGATGCCGTAATTCTCGTTGAGCATGAAGCGCCAGCTGTAGCCTTTTAGCGCGGGACTAACGGCGAAGGGGAAGATCAGCAAGACTTTGGTCAGTGTGTGGAGGCGTCCGCCCTTTTGTACGACGACAGCAATAAACAAGCCAATGATGACGGAAAGGGCGACGCTAATGACGGTGAACCAGAAGGTCACGTTTAAGCTGTTAATGAAGCGCGAGTCGCTGAAAGCCAGGGCGTAGTTGTTGAGCGAAAGCAAACTCCAGTCGATGTGGACGCCATTCTCGCCGATTTGGATGGCGAATTGGGGCGGCCGGCGCAGGTTGTATTTGTGGAAGCTGAAGTAGAGGGCGGCCAATAAGGGATAAATTGTCGTCAAGACTATTATCAAAAGGGCGGGACCCACAAGCACCCAGGGAACCCAGCGTTTCTTGCGCATTGCTTATTCTTTCTCCCCCTCCCCCAGCCAATCTATTTTGATCGGTAGGGGCGTTTCGCTGAAACGCCCGCCATGCGCCCGAATTCGGTATCCGGGGAGGCGGGCGACCCAAGGGTCGCCCCTACATATTTGTTAAGGCGCGGGGTTAGCCGTCGTAGTAACCGGCCGCCTGCATAACAAAGCGCACGTCATCGGCGGTACGGTCGAGGACGGCTTGGATATCGGCGCCGGGATCGGTCGCGATTTCGTTTATCGCTTCCGCCAGGAATGGCACAATCTCGGTGTATTCCGGGATCAGCGGGATGGTGCGCGCGTCAGCCAATACGGCGGAGGCGACGCCCTGCAAACCATTATGGACTTCGTTCACTTCCGGATCAGCCAAGACCGAGAGGCGAACGGCGACGTTGGTATCCAGCGCCGGGTCGGAGGCATCAAGCACGATGCGGCGTTCGGTGATCGGGTGCGTCAACCATTTCAAGTATTCGAGCGCGGCGTCGCGGTCGTCGGATTGATCGAGGATTCCGACAGCCCAGAGATAGCCGTAGGAGGTGGTCTCGCCGCCTTCCCAGCCGGGCGCGGGGGCGAAGGAGGCGTTGTCCGCCACTTCGGGAAGCTCGGAATTGATCATGCGCGACGCCATCCACCACCAGCCGATGAACATGGCGGCGCGGCCCTGCACCAGTTCTTGATTGGCTTCCTGCTCGTTCCAGGCGACCGATGCTTCCGGGCTGTGGCCGTCCCGCACGTAGCTGACGTATTGCTCGGTCGCGGCGACGCCGGCTTCATTGTTGAAGATCGGCTCCCAGTTTTCGTCGAAGATGTCGGTACCGGCGCCCCAAAGCTGGGCGAACCAGTTAAAGAGATTCTGATCGACATTGAGCCCGTAATACATGGCGATTGGGGCGATGTCCATGCCGGCGGCTTCGATCGCTTCGCCAATTGCCGTGATATCCTGCCAAGTAGCTGGCGGGTCCATGCCGACCGCTTCCAGGACGTCAGCGCGGTAGTGCAGCAGCAGCGGGTGACCGCGGAAAGGCATGCCGTAGATGGTGTCGCTGAGGCCAGTGGCGGCGCCTTGGTAGGCGGGCGAATAGTCATCCCAATCGAAGCCGGCGTCCTCGACGAAGTCGTTCAGCGGATGCAGGAAGTCATAGATGTTGGTGCCCCAGGCGTCTACGAAGGCGACGATGTCAAATTCGGTGTTCGGATTGGTGGCTTCCAGGTAAAGCTGTTCCTGGAACGAGCCGAAGGGCAGATCGCCCCAACTGACCGAGATGCCGGTCATGGCGGTAAATTCTTCGTCGCCTTTGACGGCGGCGGAGGCGAATTGAGGCGCCGTACTGCAGCAGATCAGGAACTTGAGTTGGACGCCATCGTAGGGTTTGCTGGCGTCCAGGCCGAAGGTGGCCGGGTCCATGATGTCTTGAGCGCTGACAGCGGCCAGGGGGAGCGCCAGAAAGAATACCAGTGTCAGCAGACAAACAAATTTGCGAAGTTTCATTGGGAGCTTACTCCTTACTTGGTTCGGATACAAATGTCTTTGGCGCAATGAAGGGAATCGACGGATTGTCGCGCAAGTTTAACACAAGCCGCCGCAATCACAAAATGACGCGACAGCGGGTAGTGTGTCGAAGTCGGTGGAAATTGTTGCGGTTTGCTTCGAATCCTTGCCCTACTTCCCTCACCCCAAATAACGATGAATTGTAGGGGCGAGCCGGTGGCTCGCCCTAAATCTTCCGCATGCTAGCATCTAAAGGGATTCTGCGACTGATTTGAAATTCAACCGAAATGGATACACTACCCGACAGCCCTGCGCCTCGCTTTCCATTAGTTCCAGCGGTCCTTTGCTTAGGCGGCAGGAATCCAGACGAAGGTCCCGTCTTCAACGATGACTTTGCCCAAGCCCGGAAAGGGCAGGTGGTAAAAGAGGCTTAGGATGCCTTCATCTGCGCAGCGTTGAAGCGTTTTCCGGCGTGTGGCGACGGCGCGCTCGGGATCGGAATCGAAAGAGAAGCGCCAATCGGTATGAGCGAATTGGAATGGTTGATGGAGGATGTCGACAACGTGGAGCAGTCGATCCCCGGCGGACTCGACGAGCAGGCCGGAGTGCCCAAGCGTGTGACCGGCGAGGTCGACCGCGGATACGCCGGGCGCAATTTCATCTCCATCGGCGACGAAGCCGAAGCGATCATGCAAGGCGCCGAAGCGCGAGAGATTCTGCTGATCGGTCTCAGCCTCAGATGCCGACCAGCGGCCCATCCATTCGTCCCATTCCGCTTGCATCGTCACGTAGAGGGCATTGGGATAGACGGGCGCGCCATCGGAATTAAAGAAGCCGGCGATATGATCGCCGTGGAAGTGGGTTAGGTAAACGATGTTGATATCAGCGGGCGTGATTCCAAGTGACGAGAGCGCGGCTTCGGCGCCGCCAGCTGAGGGGCGCGCAGCATGGCCGAAGCCGACGTCGGCGATGATTTGCAGCCCGCCGCTCTTGATGTACGGTAGATTTAGGCTGCCGGCTGGCTTTTGTCCGGCGAGGGCAGCGTCAATTTGCGCCTGAGAGACGCCTGGATAGCGCTGCGAAAGATTGGCGGCGATGAGATCTGATTCGCCTTCCCGCAGCACCGCGCACTCGATGTCGCCGATTTTCAGTTGCTGTGTGTTCATGCAGTGACTCCTTCCTTGAAATTGCTCAAGACTATTGTGCTGGCTAAAGGCGCTAATGGCAGCCCATGTTCAAGCGCCAGCAACGGCGAGTCCGGTCAAGAAGAAGACGAGACCGGCGCCCATCCGTCCGATGATAACCGCGCTGCTGGAGCCGGAATAAACTTTTAGCATCGAGAATGCAAGGCAAGTCAAGAAAGGATAGACGTTGTCGTACCAGGGGTTAATGTAAATTGCGCGATTGGCGGCTGAAAAAACTGAAAGATGCAGCAGAGTGAATAGAACACTTGTCAGCAGGACGCCGATCCACGGTCCGAGATTCCAGCGCAGCGAAGGCAGCGCTATCGCGTGAAAAACAAGCGATTCGGCGACTGGTTGCAGCAAGATCAGCAGCAGAGCGGCGGAAACGATATTTTTGGGTTCCACTTCCCAGAAATCAAATAACTCTGGAATAGCGTAAAACTTGTTGCTTGCCAGACTGACGAAGAGTTGGACGGACAAGGCGATTGCCACACCGATTAACAGCGCAAAGGGCAGCGGCAGATGGCCTCTCCGTAAACAAAGCGCGCTCCACATCCAATCGCCGCGGCGACTCGCCAATACGAAGACAATGGCAAAGGTCATGCCGAAGCACCAACTAAGCATGAGCAGGAAGTGCGAAATCGCTTCGCCGCCTAGCAAGATGGACGCTAACGCTGGCCCCATGCTGATCAGGGCGACCAGCATGGCGAAAATGGTGATCGCCGCGCTAAACAAACTCCAGGGCGGTGGCGCGACTTCGGGAGCGGAGAATTTCTCCCCCAGGGACATTTCGCGGCGGTCTTTCGGAGTTTCGGACATCACCCGATCCCTCGCTGCAATCTTGCGCAATCACGAGCCGCGCATGACTTTTTCGTAGACTGCAAGCGTCTCATGCGCCGTTTTGCGCCAAGAGTAGTTGCTCGCCAGCGCCAAGCCTTGATTGATCATGGTATCGCGCAGCGGCTGTTGAATCAGCAAAGCCAGAATCGCGCCGGCCATCTCACGCGCATTATTGACGATAAAGGCGGCGTCTTCCAGTATTTCTTCGAATACGATGGCGTCCGATGTCACGACCGGCGTGCCCGATGCCATCGCCTCCAGCGCCATCAAGCCAAATCCTTCGTACAAGCTGGGAAACACGAACACGTCAGCCAGGCGATATAGCGCTGGTTTGTCCGCCTCGTCGACGAAGCCGATCCACTGGACGTAGTCGTCAATGTTAAGACGGCGGCTGTATTCGCGCAGATCCGGGAAAAGGCGGCCGTCGTATTCCGGTTCGCGCCCGGCGATGACGAGCGGAAAAGTATCGCCATCCGCTTCGCCGACGTAGGTATAAGCCAGCATTAGCTCGTTCACCTGCTTGCGCCAATCGAAGCCGCCGAGATAGAGAACGAAGTTTTCTGGAAGGTCGTATTTGGCGCGGACAGCTTCGTCGTTTTCAGCGCCGAATTGTGGATGGAAGCGCGCAGAGGGCGCCAGGTAAGTAACCGCGATCTGGTTTTCGGGGATTTGGAGTTGCTCTTCGATATCAACTTTGGCGGTTTCGCTGATGGCGATGATGTGACCGCTGCCGCGCGCTGCCGAACTTACGAGCGAGGTGTAGAGCCCGGTGAGCAGCCCCTGATTGTAGACGGGATAAAGAAGGGGAATGACATCGAGGACTGTCGTAATCAGTTTTATCGGGCAAGCCAGCGGCGTTCCCCAATAGGGCGCGTGGGCGATGTCGGCGCCGATATCGCGAGCGATGCGCGGGAAGCTTCGCTGCTCGAAGTAGACTTTGCCCCACTTGCTGGCGCTGTTGCGCGAACCCGCCTTGATTGGCTTGACCCGCGAAGGCAACTCCTTCGGCGCCCCGACGTGGTTCGGCAAAATCAGGGAGAGTTCAAGCTCTTCAGCCGCGGCGGGCAGGTGCTTGATCAGATGGCGGAGGTATTGCCCGCTGCCGGTCGATTCCTGGTCGTAGAACCAGCCGTTTATCGCGATGTGCACGGCTACCTCCGACTGCAGGTTTCATTGTGTCAAACGCGCGCGCCAGCCGCTAGTCAGTGTACATCTCGTTCTGATAATAAGCGATGATCTGGTCTATGGTTTCGTCTAGCGAAGTTGACGGCTGCCAGCCGATGGCGGACTGAATCTTGTCGATGCTGGGCACGCGGCGGCGGAAGTCTTCAAAGCCCGGCTGCTGATAGGCTTGTTCATAGGGTATCAATGCGATCTCGGAGGCGCTATCGGCGCGATCGCGAATACGCTCGGCTAGCGCCATGATGCTGATTTCTTGGTCGCTGCCTATATTGTAGAGTTCGCCGATGGCGGAATCGCATTCAGCCAAGCCCTGAATCGCCCCGACCACATCATGAACGTTGGCGAAGCAGCGCTGCTGCCGCCCGTCGCCGTATACCTCTATCGTTTCATTCGCAAGCGCCCAGCGCACGAAGCGCGGCATCACCATGCCGTATTGCCCGAGCTGGCGCGGACCGACCGTGTTGAAAAGCCGAAAGAGGGTGACAGGCAAGCCGACCTCGTCGTGATATGCGAATGCCAGAAATTCGTCAATCGCTTTGGAGGCGGCGTAGCTCCAGCGGCTGCGTCTTGTCGGGCCCGATAGCGTATCATCGTCTTCGCGGAACGGGAAGTTGACGCCTTTGCCATAGACCTCGGATGTGGAAGCGATGAGAACGCGGCGGCGATAGCGGCTGGCTGTTTTGAGGATCATCTCGGTGCCGCCTATGTTCACTTCGATTGTATTGATCGGGCGGTCGATGATATTGCGCACGCCGACGGCGGCCGCCAAGTGGAAGATGATATCGCATTCGCTGACGAGCCGGTCGATGACGTGGATGTTGCGGATGTCCTCGACCGCGTAGCTGAAGTTGGGATGCGACATGAGGCAGGCGATATTGCGCAAGTTACCGGTCGACAAATTGTCGATGACAGTAACCTGATAACCGCTCCCTAGCAGCCGCTCAGCCAAGTGACTGCCGACGAAGCCAGCGCCGCCGGTGATCAGGGCGCGGTTCATGTCCCCTCCTCTCCAATTAGCGAGATAGATAGCATACGTGGATTCTACACGCGAAAGGCAAATGTGGCTTAATCAGCAAGCGTTTGCGCTACCGGCGGCGGGCGAGATAGAGCAGCGCGACCGTTTCTCTAATGATTGTTCCGGCGAAGGAATCTTTGATAAGCGACTCGACGGCCAAGAATAGCCTTTGCCGCTTCAATTCGTCCAGCGTCTGGTGATCGGAGAATGTGCCCAAAAGGTCGATATAGGCGCGCGCGCTGTACTTTGTCGCGACATAATGCCTGCGAATTTTAAGATCGCCGAAGTATCCGCTGCCCGGGATGAGGGATTCAAATTCAGTGGCGACCGCATCGGGCGGGGGCGGGGCAACATAATCGCTGGTCAATTCGGGAGCGACCGCCTGATAAATCTCTTGCGCGGCATTGAAGAAATCGCGGCTCGCGTCTGTCTGCGCGGGCCGATGCCAGAAGAGCGCGAGCGTGCCGTACTCGGTCAGAAGCTCATGCGCCTTTTGGAAGCGGATGCGGGGATCGGTCCAGTGAAAGGCGGTGGCTGAAAGCAGCAGATCATAAGTGGCTGGCGGGCGGCAATAGGCCTCGAAGCTGGCGCAGGTGACGTTGACCTTGGGGAAACTCGCCAGTTTGGCGCGGGCGATGGCGGCCATTTCCGCGCCCGGTTCGAGGCAATCCATGATGTAGCCGCGCTGCGCCATTGGCAGCGTCGCTTGCCCGCTGCCGCAGCCGACTTCCAGGACGCGGGCATCGTCAGCGAGATCGGCATAGCGGACAATATCGTCAAAGAGAGCGGCCGGATAACCGGGGCGAGCGCGGTCGTAGAGTTGGGCTACCTGATTGTGGATGAGAGGCATTGGAGTATTTTCGTTTATGATGGCGCTTAGAAGCGATTCTGCATCGAACTGGCGTAGCCGGTCAGCTCGGCGTAACCGTATCCGCGCTTGTCGCCGCTGATCGCGACCGCGCCTTCCCAATAGACGATGTCGGCGCTGTGCAGTTCCTGGTCAGCCGCCAAGGGTGAAACGAAAATGCTGAAGCCGTCTTCGCCGCGGACGGCAATCTCCCAGCCGGCCGGATATACCGCTTCGCTGTGAGGGCTGCGCCAGGTATCGGTGGTGGCGATGATGAAGTCGGCGGAATCGAGGTAGCGCGTACTCCCGTCGCCATAAATGTAGAGGCCGCCGAAAGTAGGTTCAATGCCGCCGTCAATCTGGCGGATCTGCCCGACCATCAGCTCGCTGTTGTCCTCGAAGATCAAACCGAACCAATCCCAGCCGCGCGCGTTTTCGCCCAGAGCGGAAGTGCTAAATTCATGATCCATCCAACTGGATCCGCTGACATCAAAAGCCCGGTCGCCTATCGTGATCGTCCCTTCAGTCAACAGCCTGCTCAAGCTGTAGTAGTAGCTTGCGTTGCCGACTTCGCTGCTCTTTGGGCTGAGGCCCCGATTGCCTTGCAGGGCGGGACGTTTCATTTGATAAAGGCGCAAATCGATGGCGTAGTCGGCGCTGGCGGCGGTGATTTGCGTCTTGTTGGCATTGTCATCCGTGGCGAAGACCTGCCAATCTTCAAGCCAAACACGGTAAAAGGGTTCGACGCTTGCGCCAGCCAGACCGGCGCCGCCACGGGCATAGCGCAGATCATGATAGAAGTCCGCATTGGCGATATCGCTGACGGTGAAATGCGCCATATAAATGTCGTTGGCGCGAAACTCGGATTCAGATGCTGTGGCGAGCGGCGAGATAGCGCGGCGAAAGATCGTGAACTGATAGCCGAAGCGCCGTCCGTCTGCCGTTGTCAGCACGCCGGTGTAATACCACCATTCGGTTTGGAAGTTCGGATGGGCGCCATGATCACGCGGGAAGCGCCAGTCCCAGGGCTCAATGGCGCGGGCGAATCCGCTCGGGTCCTGGGCGGGCGCTTCGAGCCGCGTATGGGCGCTAAGCGTTGCCCTGCCTGTCGGTTCATATAGGCTGATCCCCAAGAGCAGGACAAGCCCGATGAGAAGCAGGAGAATGATGATGCGCCAGTTCATGCTGAAAAGCCTGGATCAGGGTCCAAATGTCGCATGCGCGGTTGGAAACAAGTTTTAAGCCGGGCCGGCGACATCGAGTACCGCGTGCAGCAGGGCGTTGCAGACGGCTTCAAGGTCTTCGGGCTCGGCGCTCTCCGATTCGTGATGGCTGATGCCATCTTTGCAGGGCGCGAAGAGCATCGCCGTCGGGCAGCGCTCCGCGACATAGCAAGCGTCATGACCGGCGCCGGATGTAATATATTGATGCGAGGCGCCAAGCTGCTCACAAGCGCCCTTTACGGCGGCGACGCAGCGCTCGTCAAAGGCGACCGGCGCGGTGTATGAGATTTGCTCCAGCGACAGATCCAAAATGACTTCGTCAGCGACTTGTTGGCAGACTAAGCGAAGAGCGCTGTCCATCGCCGCCAGGGTATCAGCCGAGGGATGGCGAAGATCAACGGTGAAGTCGACGCGGCCAGGAATGACATTGCGCGAGCCGGGTCCTACCTGGACTTGGCTGCCGACCGTGCCGCGGGCGAGCGGGGCATGTTCATGCGCGATATCGTCGACCGCTTGCACGACGCGCGCCATGCCCAGAAGAGCGTTGCGTCTTCCCGCCATCGGCGTTGAGCCGGTGTGCTGAGCGAAGCCCTCGAATGAAATATCGTACCAGCGGAAACCCTGCGCGGCATTCACGACGCCGACGGCGATGCCTCCGCTATCGAGGATGGGACCCTGCTCGATATGGCACTCAAAGAATGCGGAAAATTCATGCGCCGCTATAGGCTGCTCGCCAAGGTAGCCTATGCGCTTGAGCTCCTCCAGCACTGTCTCGCCGGTATCGACCGCGACGCGAGATTGCGCCCAATCCAGATCGAAAGCGCCGCTGTAAACGCCCGATGCCAGCATCGCCGGGGCGAAACGCGCGCCTTCTTCATTGGTCCAATTGACGACTTCTAGCGGCGCGACCGTGGTGATGTTGCGGTCGTTTAGGGTGCGGATCACTTCCAGCCCCGCTAGCACACCGAAGACGCCATCAAATTTGCCGCCGTAGGGCTGGGTATCAAGGTGGCTGCCCATACCGACTGGCGCCATATCATTTGAAGAACCGGCTCGCAGCGCGAACATATCGCCCATATTGTCAACGGTCATGCTCAGACCGGCATCGTCGCACCAGCTGGCGAATAGGTCGCGAGCCAGCTTGTCCTCATCGCTGAGTGTGGGTCGATGGCTGCCGCCCTTGGCGGTGGCGCCGATCTTCGCCATCTCCATAATGCTGTCCCAGAGCCGTTCGCCATTGACGCGGATATGGTTTGTCAAAACTGCCCTCCTATGCTTCAACGTACGTCCAAGAAAGTAATGAGAATGACTGACGTCTAAATGGAAACTCCAAAATAATCCTAAGTATGTACGGGCGAGCCGGTGGCTCGCCCACTCTTACCCTGCGAAGTCGAATGTACTCTCGCACGACTAACTTGAAACTTCTTAGTTGCAATCTGATTAGGCGTCGGCCAGGACGGGATCTTCGGCGCGGGCCTGCCGCTCGCGCAGCGAACCCTTCAGCTGATTGACCAAACCGGCCTTAGCCGGATCCTCAATCAGATTGCTGGTTTCGTAGGGGTCGGCGGCCAAGTCAAATAGCTGCCAGGCGACTTTGCCATCGACGACAGTCTGGATCAGCTTGTTGCGTTCGTTCTTGATGCTGCGCTGATAGGGCGCGCCCTGTGGATGACCATACACGCCCTGATAGGCGGAGAAGATCTGACGGCGATGCATATAAGTATCTTGGCGAAGAAGCGCGTTCATACTATGACCGGCGGTGCTTTCCGGAACCGCGACGCCAGCGGATTCGAGCAGCGTCGGGTACAGATCAAGCAGGTAAAGAAGCGCGCCGCTTTTCATGCCGGCTGGCACACCCGGTCCGCGCATGATCAGCGGGATGCGCATGCTGTGGTCGTAGAGATTCTGCTTGCCCATCAGCCCGTGCTGGCCCACGCCCAAGCCATGATCCGATGTGTAAATGACGATGGTATTCTCGCGCAGTCCTCGAGCCTCCAATGTATCGAGGATGCGGCCGATGTCGTAATCCATGTGCGAGATCATGCCGTAATAATCGGCGATATGGCGCTTGACTTCGTCTTCGCCGCGCGGATAGCCAGCCAGGACCTCGTCGCGGATATCGCGCGCGCCGATTTCAAAGGGATGCTCGGGCAGGAAGTTCGGCGGCAATTCGATTTCGGCGGGGTCGTACATCGTGTCGAAGGGCGGGGGCGGCGTTCGCGGATCGTGCGGAGAAGTGAAAGCGATATAAGCGAAGAAAGGCTCGTCGTCATCGGCGCCGCGCGTGTTGAGAAAGTCGATCATTTCGTCGCTGAAGACGGTTGTGGCAAATCCATCGGCGATATAGGTCTCTTCAGGCGGATATTCGCCAACGGGGTCGAAGTCATTGACGGGCATGGCGTATTGATCGTTCATGCCGCCGAAGAAGACCACCCCGCTCTCGCCGAAGCAGCGGGCATAGCTGCCGCGCCGGTTATGCCATTTGCCAGTACCAAATGTGGTGTAACCGTTCTGCTGCAGCAGTTCCGGCAGGAGCGGGACATCGTCAGGCAGGGGATCGGGCGTATGGAAGAGGCCGCAGCCAGACATCAACATGCCGCGGCTGGGCATGCAGACGGCGCCCGAGGTCGAGCCCATGATATGCGCCTGCGTGAAGCAGGTTCCGTCCGCGATCAGCTGGTCGAAGGTCGGTGTGCTGACCGCCTCCGTTCCCAGCGCGCCAAGGGCGGAGTGGCGGTGGTCATCGGCGATCATGAAGAGGAAGTTGGGTCTGGTCATGGCGCCTGCTTTCTTCGGTTTGCCTATACGGCGATGATACAGCTTGAAGCCACGGTTGGTCAAGATTATGTGAGCGCGGCAAAGCGCTAGTTTTGGTTCTAAGGCGCTGTAGCGTCTGTGCTCCTTGGAGAAAACATGTTGAACGCTTCGGGAAGGGGCTTGGAAGACGCGCGCGCTTTGGGCGAAGCCTGGTGGCGGTCATTTGCGATTGAATTGTCGCCTGATTTGCTTTTGTTTTCGGCATTTGGTAGGGTTGTCATATTCGCAGATTCTAGTGGCAGGGAGGCGTCCATACTGAAGCGCAATTGTAAGGTTCGCGGCTTGAGAGACTTAAATATCAGGAGATGAAAGAAGGTGAACAAGATGAGATTGCTTCTCGTGATTGTGCTGCTGTTGGCGGCGACAATCGGACTACAGGCGCAAGACGACGATATGGTCAGCGAGTTTGGCGCCGGCGAGATCGAGTTGCTGTTTTGGAATGGCTTGACCGGCCCCGATGGCGAGACCATGGTCGGCTTGGTCAAGGCTTTTGCGGAAGCGAACCCGGATGTATCGGTGCGTATGGAACGCCTGAACTGGACACAGCAATACTTCCCGAAATTGCTTGCCGGTTTGGCGGCTGGCAATCCGCCGGATATCTTCTTGATGCACGAATACGAGATGACGCAGTTCGCGACTATGGGCGTCCTGAAAGATTTGAGCGACATCTATTCCAACAACGGCGGTCCTATCCCGATTGACGATGTATCGCCCGCCATCATTGAAGCCTTGACCTTCGATGGCAAGATCTTGGGTGTGCCGCTTGACTTTCATGGTTACGGCGAATGGCATAACTGCGACCTGTTTGATGCGGCTGGCGTGCCCTGTGACACCTTGGCGACAACGCGTGACGAATACCTGGATTTGGCGCAGAGGCTGACTCTGGACGCCAATGGCAACAACGCGCAGTCGGACGACTTTGATCCGGACAATATCGTACAGTGGGGCACGTCGATCTTCTGGTATCGTCCCGGCTTCCTGACGGCGCTGGCGCAGAACAGCATGAGCTGGGCCGATGACATGGGCAACGCGCTGCTAGAAGACCAGGCGATCATTGACACAATGCAATGGTTCCAAGATCTGGAATGCGTGCACCATGTGGCGCCGCCACCGGCGGGCTTCGATCGCTATCGCGCTCTGTCGATCAATATGGCGATATTCAACCACGGCAGTTGGGCCTGGAACTTCGTGAGCCAGAATGTGGAAAACTGGATGGCACTGCCCTATCCGGCATTGGGCGAAGAGGGCAACAGCGCGGTTTGGGCGAGCGCTCACGTCTTCTATTTGCCGATTCAAGCCGAAGGCGAGCGGCTCGAGGCATCCAAGCGCTTCCTGGCCTACATGTCTGACGCGGGTTTGGATTGGGCGCATTCCGGCATGCCGCCGGCGCGCATCTCGCAAATTGAAGCGATGGATCCGGAAGTGTACCCGTCGGCCTCGACCTTTGGCGCCAACTTGCTGGCGAACGGCGTCTTTGATCGGCAGCATCGCAACTGGCTGGAAATCGAAGCGCAATATGCCGATGCGATGGCGCGCGCTTTCGAGAGCGAATGCGAAGTGTCGATGGCGGATGTCTTCCCCGAGGCGAACGCGCGCATCCAACGTATTCTGGATCGCTACAATTAGGCGATCTACCCTCTCACCCCAAACCCCTCTCCGTAGGTCTGTGTCGAAGGGCTGTGTCTACGCGCTCTACGCAACCCAAATGGGAGAGGGTTTGAACGGCTTGAAGCGGGTCAGCCACCGGCTGACCCCTACACGCATCACATGATTTGTAGTGGCGACTCGGCGAGTCACCCGCGCTTGCGCTAGCGAGAAACTTGGAATATGCAGATGATCGGCCGCTTGAGGCAATCGTTGTCGCCTGAGAAAAAGAGCGCTGCGGGAAGTTGGCGGACCTGGAAATGGTATGTCGGCAACTACGCGTTCATTCTTCCTTTCATGTTGCTATTCGCCATTTTCATTTTGCGGCCCATCGTCGCCAGCTTGCAGATGAGCTTCTTCCGCTGGGAGATCTTCGGTCCCAAGCCCTTCATTGGCTTTGACAATTATGATGAGCTTTTGAATGATGATCTATGGTGGGTGGCGCTGCGGAATACCGTTTATTTTGCCTTTCTGACCAGCGCATTGCTGACTACGATTCCGATTTTCATCGCCATCGCGCTGAACTTGCCTTTTCGCGGGCGGAATGTTTTTCGCACCTTGTTCTTTTTCCCTTATGTGCTGAGCGCATCGGTCGTTGGCTTGGTGATGAGGTGGCTGCTGGGTCAGCAATTTGGCATCGTCAATTATTTGTTCGGCACAGTCGGCATCGGTCCCATCCCTTTTATTGCCGATTCGGATTTGGTTATTCCCTCATTGAGCGTGATTACCTTATGGTGGGCTTTCGGCTTCCCGATGCTGATCTACCTGGCTGGGCTGAGCAACATACCGCAAGACATTTATGAAGCCGCTCGAATTGATGGCGCGCGCGGCTGGCAGATGACGCGCTATATCACCATCCCCTTGCTGCGACCGATCATCCTCTTCGTCGCGGTTACGCAGCTCATCTCGCATTTTCAGGTGTTCGCGCAGCCTTATGTGATCACCAATGGCGGACCGGCTCAAGACTCTTTTACAGTGATATTTTATATGTTCCGCGCCGCCTGGACATATTTCCGCATGGGCTTTGGCACGGCTATGGCGGTGCTGCTGGCGGTAATCATTATGGCCTTCACCCTGCTTCAGTTCCGCTTTGGCGGGCGCCGTCTGGAATACTAAGGAGCGGGTGTGCAAGCCGACGCGCAACCCCCGGTCGAGACGGATATCAGCACGCAGATTTCACGCATCGCGCTTTATGCGCTGTTGATCATCCTCGCAATCGCCATCCTCTTCCCCTTTTATTGGATGGTCGCGACATCATTGAAAACGAATCCCGAAGCCTTCTATTATCCGCCGGACTTCTACCCGCCGCAGCCGACGCTGGAACATTACGAGATCATCATGACGCGCGATGACATCAACGTGCCGCGTTGGGGCTGGAACAGCCTGGTTATTGCCGTTGCCACGACGGCGGTCACACTCTTTGTGACCAGCCTGGCGGCTTATGGCTTTGCCCGGCTGGATTTTCCCTTCAAGAATCTGATCTTCATCGTTGTCATATTCACGTTGATGATTCCATCGCAGATCTACATGATTCCCAATTATTTGCTGGTGCGCGATCTGGGCTGGCTGGACAGCTATCACGCGGTGATTTGGCCCGCCGCGCCCAATGTCTTCGGATTGTTTTTGCTGCGTCAGTTCTTTTCCACCTTTCCGCGCGAATTGGAGGAAGCGGCGATTGTCGACGGCGCGAGCCGCCTGCGCATTTATTGGCAGATTTTGATTCCGGTCAATCGAAATGCGCTTATCGCACTGGGCATCTTTGTGTTTTTGCACTCTTGGAACGACCTCTTCTGGCCGCTGATTGTCTTAAGCCGAGTTGAAAATCGAACGTTGCCGGTGGGCTTGGCGGTGCTGGCGGGCGCCTATGGCGCGGGTGATTCATTCTCCGAACCGGCGCTGATCATGGCGGCCAGTTCCATGTCGAGCATTCCCGTGCTCATCGTCTATGTTATATTCCAGCGGCGGATCACACAGAGCTTCATGCTCACGGGCATGGGCGGACGCTGAGCAGGGGTTAATCGCACAATGCTGAGACCGATACCCGAAGTCATGACCGTGCCCAATTTCGAGGGCGGCGGGATTATCAGCTTTCATGAGAAGGATGTGCCGGTTCCGGGGCCGGGTCAGTTGCTGCTGCAAGTGGGCGCCAACGCGCTTTGCGGCTCGGAGCGCGGCCAATTTTACGACGGCAGCGAGGTGACCCCGGGGCACGAAGGCGCTGGCATTGTCGCGGCGGCCGGACCGAGTACGAGCACGCCGGTGGGGGCGCCGGGCGCCGTCTTCTTGATGGACTTTTGCGGTGAATGCCGCAGCTGCGCGCTGGGTTTCACGAATCAGTGTCTGGCGAAACGAGCCGATTACGGCTTTAACGTGGACGGCGGTTTCGGCGTTTACGAACTGGTCAACGAGAATGTCTTCTTCGCGGTTGATAGCGACATGACGCCGACGGAGGCGACGCTGCTGCTGGACATCATGGGCACGAATGGGCATGGCCTGCGGCGGGCGCGGCTGGTGCGCAAAGACATTGAATCGGCTGTGGTGACTGGGGCGGGACCGATTGGGCTGGGAATGCTGGCGATGCTCAAGGTGATGTCGGGCTTTGATCTGCCGGTTGCCATCACCGATGTGGTTCCCTTTCGGCTGGAGCTGGCGGAGCGGATGGGCGGATTGCCGGTCAATGTGGCGGATGAGTCTTTGGCGGCGGGCTTGAAACGTCATGGGCTAGTGGAGGTCGATGCGGCATTTGATACAAGTGGAAGGGGAAGCGCGCGCCGCGAAGCGCTGGACTGTCTTTCGCAGCGTGGCGTTCTGGTTTGTATCGGACATGGGCAGGGGCTGGAACTGACCACATCGCCGGACTTGATCGGGCCCGAGCGGGCGGTGATCGGCAGCGAGTATTTTTGCTACAACGAGTTGCCCAGCAACTTGAATTATTTGCGCGAGCACAAAGATTATCTTATGCAAATCATCACGCATCGTCTGCCGGTGAGCGACATTCAACGCGCCTTTGAGCTCTTTTTCAAGGGCGACACCGGTAAGGTGGTCATCGAACAATGAGCCGAATCAAGGTGGCTCTGGTGGGCGCGGGCGGCTGGGGCTATCAGCATGCGCGGGTATTCTCGGCGCGAGATGATGTGGCGCTGTGCGCGGTCGCTGGGCGAACCGAAGAACGGACCAAGGCGCGCGCCGAGCAATTTGACCTGCGTTATTATCTCGATATTGAGGAAATGCTCGCTGCCGAGAAGCCCGACCTGGTCAGCGTCAGCCTGCCGAATATGGGGCATTATGAACCGACGCTGAAAGTGATTCGGGCGGGTTATCCGCTGCTGGTCGAGAAGCCGCTTGTCTTTGATCTGGATGAAGGGGAGACCTTGCTGCGAGAAGCGGAAGCGCGCGACCTCTTCTTCGCGATCAACTTCAATCATCGTTATGCCAAGCCGGCGCAGATGGCAAAAGCGGCGATTGAGGAGGGTAGATTGGGCCAGCTAGTTTTCGCGACCTGGCGCTTCGGTGGCGAAGGCTCATGCGAGCATCATCCTCATGCCAATCTGATCGAAACACAATGTCACGGCTTCGATATGCTGGAGCATTTTTGCGGTCCGATCGCGTCAGTGCAGGCGGAGATGACCGACATGACCGGCAAAGGTTACAGCACGATGGCATTGTCGCTAAAGTTCGCCAACGGCGCGGTGGGAAGCCTGGTCGGGTCTTATGATTCATCTTATTCTTATACTGAGACAAGCCGGGTAGTTGTCAACGGGACGCAAGGCCGCATTCTGATTGACGACACAGTGCAACGATTCACTATTCATCGGGTCGGCGAAGAAATGGGCCAGATCTGGGAAGCGGGTTATTTCAACGACCCGGAGCGCGAGTTTCACCGCACGTTTGACCGATACCTTGATCCGATGCTCGACTCTTTCAAACGAGGCGCCGAACCGCCGGTTCATGCGCGCGCCGGTCAACGGGCATTGGCGCTTGCCTGGGCGGCAATCGAATCTTATGAGACCGGGCGCAGAGTCGATGCGACGGATTCGGTTTCGCGCGGACGGTGATGCCGGTTGATGCCCAAGCCGGGGCGGCCGGGCAATCGCATCAAATTTTTTTCACCACAGAGGCGCCGAGGACACAGAGTTTAAGTTTTATCAGGGCAAA
>JAPOYT010000041.1 GCA_026706445.1 Chloroflexota bacterium | reverse complement strand
GCTGGAAATCGCCATGCTGGAAGAGTTCTACAACGACCCGCCCTGGATCATGCTCTTCGCGGGACCGCGCACCGAGGCGGTCAGCAACCGCATCGAATATCAGTCGCGCGCGGATTACTTCATCACCGGTTACGCCGCGATGCTGAAGGACGATATGTAGGCCAGCCTCCACGGGGGCCAGTTTGTAGGGGTCAGTCCGCGTAGGGCGCGTAGACACAGCCCGCCGACACTGCACTTCGCCATTGGCTGACCCGCTTTCCGATTGTCACCAGCGGGCGACCCACCGGGTCGCCCCTACAAATAGCCGAATTAGACAATTAGTTCCAAGAAAGTAACGTAAATTTCGCTAAAGCAACGATCTGTAGGGGCGACATACCATGTCGCCCGAAACCAAAAGTCGTAGCGGCAGCGGACGACCAGATTGGTCGCCCCTACAAGGCTCGTTTTTTGCGTTACTTACTTGGTCTTACACAGAAGCGAGTCCTGGTTGACATTGGTCCATGCACAAATACATCATCCGCCGCCTGCTGCTAACGATCGTCGTGGTGCTCGGCGTCACGCTCTTGACCTTCTTGTCCATCCACATGGCCGGCGATCCCACTTTCTTTTTCGTCAGCGAGCGCGCCAGCGCCGAAGAGCGTGCGGAAGCGCGCCGGCGCCTCGGCTTTGACCGGCCGCTGCATGTCCAGTATCTGGATTTCATTGTCAACCTGGCGCGCGGCGACACCGGCAACTCATTGCAGCATCGGGTGCCGGCTTTCGATGTCGTTATGGAGCGCATGCCGGCAACGCTCGAGTTGACCATCGCCGGCTTTCTCTTATCGACGATTGTGGCATTCCCAATCGGCGTGCTGGCGGCGACGCGGCGCGGCACCATGACCGACGGCACCTTGATGCTGGGCGCGATGTTGGGGCAATCCATGCCGAGCTTCTGGCTTGGGCTGATGTTCATCCTATTCTTCGCCGTCACCCTGCGCTGGATGCCGGTATCCGGGCACGTGCCTTTTATCAAGCCGCTCTTCGAGGGAAGAGTCGACGAGGCGCTGGCCAACCTGCCCAACGCCATCCGTTACTTGCTCATGCCGACTGTCGCGGTATCGGTGTATTCCATCTCCCGCAACTCGCGGCTGATTCGTTCCGCTGTGCTCGAGGTATTGCGGCAGGATTATGTCGTCACAGCGCGGGCCAAAGGCTTAAACGAGCGCACTGTCATGATTCGCCACGCCATCCGCAACGCCCTCATTCCGATCGTGACCGTGCTGGCGCTGCAATTCGCCTTCCTTCTAAATGGCGTCATCGTGGTGGAAACCGTCTTTTCCTGGCCCGGCGTCGGGCGCCTGGTTTTTGATGCGGTCAATCAGCGCGATGTACCGCTGGTGATGACGGCGGTCGTCTTGCTTTCGTTCTTATTCGTCGGCGCCAATCTTATTGCCGATCTCATGTACGGCTTCCTCGATCCGCGCATCCGGTTGGAATGAGTAAAATCCATGAGCGCCGCACAAAAACCCGATCAGGCGAAGTCCGAGAACCGCATTCCGGCGCTCGATCGCCAGTTCGACGAGATGTACAGTCCGCAGTCCTTTCTTCGGCGAGCGACATCCAGCATGGCTCAAGCGCGCTATCCGGTGGTCGCCGTTATCTTTTTGACGCTAATAGCGCTCTGCGCCATATTTGCGTCGCAACTGGCGCCCAAAGATCCCAATCGCATTGAGATCTTCGACACGCTGAAGCCGCCGTTCACCTATGACCGGGAGGGCGAGCTCGAGTACATTTTGGGGACCGATTCCACCGGACGCGATGTGCTCTCGCGCGTGATCTATGGCGCGCGGATTTCTTTCTTCGTCGGCTTGGCGGCGGTCGGGCTCGGGGGCGGCGTCGGCACGATCCTCGGGCTGACGGCTGGTTACCTCGGCGGCCGCGTCGATGACGTCATCATGCGCCTGGCCGACATTCAGCTGGCCTATCCGTTTATCCTCTTCGCCATCATGATTCTGACGATTCTGGGAGAAGGCGTCTTGAATCTGGTCCTGGTGCTGGGCATCGGTCAATGG
>JAPOYT010000025.1 GCA_026706445.1 Chloroflexota bacterium | reverse complement strand
TTAGTCGAATTCGATGGCGCGCGTCCGGGCGATGCAGCTGCTATCGGGTTCGCTTAACGGCGCGTTGATGAAATCCACCGCGATGTCAACGGCGCAGCGATCCGAGCGCAGCACGCCATGCCCGACGTGTGGCAAGACGAAATTGTATGAGGTCGTCAGGGTCGCGTCCGCCATATCGGCGTAATGCGGCGGCGTGATCGGGTCGAAGTTGCCGGAGAGCAGCAGGGCGGGCACATCGCTTTCGACCGGATCATTGACGCTGGCCGGTCGCGCTTCCGCCATCCACATTTCGCAGAGCCGCGGCAGCGTCGCCGCCCCCTCAACCGGATAGCGCAGGTAGCCGCTCAAGTGCGGATGCGCCGCCAGCAGACTGGCATAATCGCGATAGACCGATTCGCCGTACTCCTCCTGACATTGCACGGTGTAATGCATGCCCAGGCTGAGCGAGGTCATATTCGCCTCGTACGCGGTACCGAAACGAACGGCATTGCGCGTGTAGCCGCGATCCAGGTCGTATATGATCTGCGGGATCTGCTGGATGGCGCCGACCTCGTAGAGCCAGCTGAAGACCCAGTCGTAAAGCCGATAGCCGCTGATTTCGATTTCCATAGGCGGGGAGCGTGGCGGTGAGAAGGACGCCATCATCGGCGCCATATTCAGGCGATCATAGAGCCGGTAGAAAACCTCTTTCAGGTCAGGATAGCGGGTGTTGCAACTTTCTGATTTGGCGCAGGCTTTGAATAGTACGCCCAGCGCCCGTTCGCCGTGATAATAAGAGTCGACATAGATATCGGCTTGCGGCGGATATACCGAATCGAGGATGACGCTGCGGATAAACTGCGGGTAATCGCGCATCATCACCAGCGCCAGGCGCGAGCCGTATGACACGCCGACCAGATTCCACTGCTCGTAATCCAGCGCCAGCAGCACATTGACGATATCGCGCGCGCTGTTGTCGCTATGGTAGGTATCAAAGCGCACGCCGGCGCGCTTCAGCCGCTGCTGGCAATCTTCGAGGATTTCGAGCATCAATTCGGCATGCTCGCGATGGTGGCTCTGCAGGATTTCGTCCATTCGGAAAAGCGCTTCACGACAGTATAGCGGCGGATCGGACAGCCCGGTGCCGCGCTGGTCGATGATGATGATGTCTCGCTCGCCCGCGAAGGCGCGCAAATATTTGCGGAAGGAGGTTTGCAAGAGTTGTGAGCCGCTGCTGCCCGGTCCGCCGACGAGGTAAACGAGCGGATCGGGCTGCTTTTCGCCGCTCGCGCTGTGGATTACGGAGAAGAATATCGCAACCGAGCCGTCGCCTGGTTTCTCATAGTCTTGCGGCAGCGTCACATAACCGCAGCGGGCATGAAAGCCGTAGGGCGTATCCTGGCATGCGGCGCTTTCGACGATGCCTTGCGCGCTGGCGGCAAAGGGCGTCAGCAGGAGCGTTAGCGCGATGCAGCAGAAACGGAAGTACATATCAGCACCGACAATTCATACAGCAAGTTAACCATATATTGGCGGATGATTCAAAGATTGCTCGCGCCTTTCCCATGCGCGGCCGGCCTGCGCGATCGCGCGACTGCGCAGCCGGCGCCTCGCCGCGCTATTCCATTCGACCGGCCTGATTTATAATTCGCCGCATGTCGAACACGCGACAGATTGCCTTGATGTCATGGCGCAAACGCGCAGCGATCATTGGCTTCTCCGCCGCTTTCATTTTGGTCTTGCTAGGTTTGGACTTGCGCAGCCGCGGTTTGATTTGGCAATTCCTCTGGTCGCAGACGGGCGAGGAAGCCGCTCCCGGCCAGATACGTGGCTTGGTGGAAGTGGCGGGAAACCTCATTCGCTACCCGCTGGAGACCGAGCCGCTGGCGCCGATCGCGAACAAAGCGGCCATCCCTTACGGCATCAACACCTTTCTGGAACAGGAAGTTGAGCGCCCGAAGATTGAAGCGATGCTGCGCATGATCCGCGATGCCGGCTTCGTCTGGCTGCGGCAGGAGTTTCCTTGGGAAGATCTCGAGGTTGATGGCCGCGGGCAATTCACCGATTCCAGACTTGACCGCGACGGCGACGGTCAAAGCGATACCATTGATACCTGGCTCAAGTACGATCAGATCGTTGAATTGACGGAAGCGCATGGCTTGCGTCTGATGGCGCGTCTGAGCAATCCGCCGGCTTGGTCGCGAGCCGATCTCGCCGCCGGCGACCGCGCCCCGCCCGACGACTTCCAAGACTTCGTCAACTACGCTGTGGCCGTGGCCGAACGCTATCGCGGGCGAATCCATCATTATCAGATCTGGAATGAGCCGAATATCTATCCCGAATGGGGCAACGCCCCCATCGATCCGGCCGGCTACACTGACCTGCTTTGCCGCGCCTACCGCGCGCTGAAGGAGGTTGATCCCAACATCGTTGTCATCAGCGGCGCCATCGCCCCGACCATCGCTATGGATATAGAGCGTGATTTGAGCGATCTGGTCTTCTTGCAATTGCTCTACGATCACGGCGGCGGCGACTGCTTTGACGCGCTCTCGGCGCAGGGTTACGGCTTGCGCAGCGGACCCAGCGATCGGCGGCTGCGGGCGACATCGGTCAACGTGGCGCGCCATACCTATTATCGCGATATCATGGTGCGCAACGGCGATGCCCATAAGCCGATTTGGCTCAGTGAAGCCGCCTGGAACGCCACACTCGACGCCGACCTGCCGCCCGAGCAAATCAGCCTCTACGGCGCTTACGGCAATGTCACGCAGGCGCAGGCGGCGCGCTACATGCCGATCTTCTACGAGCGGATCCAGCGGGAATGGCCCTGGGTCGGCAATGTCATGTATTGGTTCTTCACGCGCAAAGATCCCTTTGAAGCCGATCAAGCCTTCTATTACTTCCGCATGGCTGAGCCGGATTACCAGCCGGAAAAGCCGACCTTCACGCCGCTGCCGGTTTATCACAGCGTCAAAGAATACATAACGGGGCAGCAGCCGGCTTTGTACCGCGGGCGGCATCAAGCGGAAACCTGGCAGATACGAAACAATGGCCTGTTGCTGGCTGACCAAAGCGCGCGCTTCGGCAGCGCTGCCGTATTCGAATCAGGACTGGAGTTCGACGCCCACGGCACCGCCTTAGAAATTCGCTGGACTTCGGTCGATGCCGAAGACGCGGACTGGCGCAGCACGCGGATCGAGCTTTCGTCCGGGTTGGCGCAAACGCGGCGCATAGCATTTGGCGATGGTCCAATCATCGCGGATGAGATCGCCGTCTATGACCGGAGTCTAAGCCGCCTGCTCTCATGGCTGGCAGTTGTCGGCGCCTTAGCGATGGTCGCTTTCGGCGCTGTTGGCTTAGCGCTGCGGGATCGATTGTGATGATGGGCGCGTCCGTATCAGGCTCGGCTCAAAGGGGCAGGGCAAAAGACCGCGCGCTGACTGCGGCTTTGGCAATCGTCATCATCCTGCTGGCGAGCGCTGCCCGCTTCCATCGTCTCGGCGCGCAATCGCTCTGGTACGATGAAGGCGTCGCCTACGCCCATTCTTTGCGGACGCTGCCCGAACTCATTCCGCACTTGCAGAACAATGTGCATGTGCCCGCCTATTTCGCGCTGCTGGGCTGGTGGCAGGACTTCACCGGCTCGTCCGAATTCGCGCTGCGCCTGCTTTCGGCGCTCTTCAGCGTTTTGAGCGTCGCCTGGGCTTACGCTCTTGGGGCGCGGCTTTTTCATCCCATTGCGGGATTGGCGGCGGCAGCGCTGGTCGCGCTGAACAGCTTCAGCATCTACTACGCCCAGGAAGCGCGTATGTACGCCATGTTGACGGCGGTCGCGGCCGCCAGCATGTGGTTGCTGGTCGGTTTGCTGCGCCGCCCTTCTTCCCGCTCGGACCTTGGCGGGGGTTGGGGGAAACTCATTGGACTGGGGCTCGTCAATGCCTTGGGAATGTATACCCATGTCGCCTACGCCCTGGTGATGCTGACGCAAGTGGCGCTGGCGGCGCTCGCATGCTGCGCCGCTTTATTTGGCGGCCGGTCAGTCGCGGGATTGAGGCGGCCAACATGGCAACCTTGGATTCGCTTGCTGCTTCCATTTGTCATCACGTTTTTGCTGTTTCTGCCCTGGCTGCTGGTCGCGGTTTCGCAGTTAAGCGCGCAACCGAATCTTTCGCAGCCGCTGCCGCTGGATGAATCGCTGCGGCAGATTCTGGGATTCTTCGCCGTCGGCAACACCTTTGAATTGAGCATGGGAAACCTGACATTCGTCGCCTGGCTCTTCTTGCTCGCCGGGCTGATTCCGGCGGCGGCTCGCCCAAGAGCGCTGTGGAATATCGCTCTGCCGGTCGCTTGGGTTGTCATCTCGGCAGCGGTCTATCTCCACCTCGGCTTGACCGACCGCTACCTGCGTTTCCTGCTGCCGGCGCAACTGGCTTTTGCGCTATGGCTGGGGCGCGGTTTCTGGATTTTGTGGGCGCTGCCGACGCGCGAGATGCGGCTGCCCCTGCGCGCGATTCCCAAGCTGGCGGCGGCTTTGGGCATTGCTGTTTATTTGCTGGCGCTCTTGGGCGAACTGAACGCGCTCTATCATCACCGCGATTTGCAGCGCGATGACGTTCGCGGATTGACGGCGCGGATTGAATCTGAGTTGCGCGAGGGCGATGCCGTGCTGGTCAGCGCAGCCGGTTTCGGCGAAGTGCTGGATTACTACTACCGCGGCGACGCGCCGGTTTATGGCTTGCCGCTGAGCGCGGACGCTAATGAAACTGCATCTGATGTGCTGTCATTGACCCTGAGGCACAAACGGATTTTCGCCATCTTTTATGGCAGCGAAGAACAAGATCCCAAGCGCGCGGTCGAAATCAATTTGAATGTACATAGCTATCAAGCCAGCCAGGAATGGGTCGGTGATATGCGTTTCGCGCGTTATATCGTGCCCGATGCCGACAGTTTTGACGAAAGACACTCGCCTGACCTGTCCTTTGGCGATGACATCCGCTTGGCTCGCTACTGGACGAGCGCAGAGCCGGTGGCGCGCGGGGAATATTTGCTCGTAGGCATCATCTGGCTCGCGGAGCGCGCGCCTGAAGCGCGTTACAAAGTTTTTCTGCAGCTGCTTGACGCGGAGGGCCGGCTCGTCGCGCAACGGGATAGCGAACCCGCTGGCGGCGCCAGGCCAACGTCGACTTGGGATGCCGGCAATAATTATTACGACTATCACGCCCTGCTGATTCCCGAGGACTTGCCCGCGGATGACTATACATTGATCGCCGGCCTCTACGACATCAACGACCCGGCGGCGCGGCTGCCGGTCGGCGACAGTACATATTTCGAATTGGGAAAGGTAACAGTTGACGGCGACAGCTAGGCGGCGGCGTCCCGCTCGTGAACCAGCTCGCCGGCTACGTACGTCGCCTGGATCGCCCGATCGTCGGCGCAGATCATCAGCGCGAAGAGCAACTCATCAAGCGATTCCGCGACATTGGCGCGCAGCTCCAGCAGGGGCGTCGCTTTCGGATCGAGGACGATGATGTCGGCCGCGTAACCGGCGCGCAGGCTGCCGACGCGGTCAGCTACACCCAGCGCTTCGGCGCTGCCCAGCGTCGCCAGATAATAGCTCTGCGTCGCCGTCAGCGAGATGCCGCGCAGCTGCGCCATCTTATAGGCTTCGTTCATGGTTTGCAGCATGGAGAAGCTGGTGCCGCCGCCCACATCGGTGCCCAGCCCAACGGTGACCGTACGCGCCGCGTCTCTTGCTTTCGCCATGTCGAAGAGGCCGCTGCCGATGAAAAAGTTCGAGGTGGGGCAGTGGGCGATATTGGCGCCGGTCTCGTGGAAGCGGCGCAACTCGTCTTCGGACAGATGAATGCCGTGCCCGTAGATTGCGCGATTGTTCAATAAGCCGTAGTGTTCGTATATATCCGTATAATGTTTGCGCGCTGGATAAAGCTCGGCCGCGCGCGCGACTTCGGCGCGATTCTCCGATATATGCGATTGCAGGCGGACATCGCTGTGTTCGCGCAGCAAGGCGCCCGCCAATTCCAACTGCGCCGGGCTGCTGGTAAGGGCGAAGCGCGGCGTCACCGTGTAGAGGCAGCGTCCGCGCTTGTGCCAGCAATCGATCAGCGCCTTGGAGTCGTCATAGCTCGATTGAGCCGTATCGACCAGGTTCGCTGGCGCGTGACGATCCATCATCATCACCCCGGCCAGCAGCAGCATATTGCGCCGCTGCGCCGCCTCAAAGATGGCGTCAACCGAGCCCGGCGCCGACGTGCAGAATACCGAGGCCGAGGTGCTGCCGTTTCGCAGCAGCTCGGCGATGAAGAATTCCGCGATCCGCCGCGCGCGCGCTCCATCGACAAAGCGGGCTTCGGCCGGGAAAGTATACTTGTTCAGCCATTCCAACAATTGCGCGCCATAAGAGCCGATGATTTCAACTTGGGGATAATGGATATGGGCGTCGACGAAGCCGGGCATCAGTATGGCATCGGGATAATGCCGCAGGTCAATACCCGCTGGCAGTTTGTCGCGCAGATCGGCATAGGAGCCGATATCATGGATCAGGCCGTCGCCGATCAACATGAGGCCGTCCGACTCGTAGACGACGCAATCCGCGGGCGCGTTCAGGAAGGGGTCAGCCACCAGCGTGTAAATGGGGCCACGCAAGGCAAGTTCTGTCATCGCGCTACCTGTACTCACGGTTCGAGTTTCGATACATGCTGATGCTGGTTCGCCTCAATGCTTGCGCAAACTGGTGACATCTTCCCAGGCGCCGCTCTCCCATGAGCGGGTCATCGCCGCGTGTACTTCGGCGACGGCCAGCGCCTCGCGTAAGCCGGGCGCGCGCTGTTCCCCTTCGGCAACCGACTGGAGGAAGTTGAAGGCTTCGATCACTTTCATATCTTCGTAACCAAGACCGCTGCCTTCGCCCGGATTGAAATTGCCGTGATAGGGATACTGATCGCCGCCGACCAAGCGCAGGAAGCCATCGTGCCCGCGATCCTCGCCGGGCAGATACAGCTGCAGCTCATTCATCCGTTCAAAGTCCCAGTTGATCGCGCCTTTGGTTCCGTTTAGCTCGAAGGCCATCTGATTCTTTGGTCCGAAGATTGAGCGAGAGGCTTCAAACACGCCGCGCGAGCCATTTTCGAATTCCAGCAGCGCGCCAACATAATCTTCATTCGTGACCGGTCCTGTCGGATCATCGGGCGCGCCGCGCGAGTAATGCGTGCCTTTGCCGGGAATCGGCAGGGGCCGCTCGGCAATGAAGATATGCGAGTTGCTGACCAGCCGCTTAACGCCGCCGTTCAGATAGAGCGCCATATCGGTCACATGCGCCAGGATATCGCCCAGCACGCCGTAGCCGGCGATCTCGCGCTCGAAGCGCCAGGAAAGCAGCCCCATCGGGTCGCTGCCATACATGCTGAAAAAGCGCCCGCGGTACTGTGTTAGATCACCCAGCGCGCCTTCAGCGATCAACTTCTTGGCCTGTATGACCAGCGGCGCCCAGCGATAATTGAAGCCGACGAAGCTCAAGACGCCGGCTTTGCGCGCGATGGACTCAATTTGCGCTGTTTCCTGCGGAGTTCGTCCGACGGGTTTTTCGCAGAAGATATGCTTGCCAGCGGCGGCGGCCGCCTCCACGATCTCGACATGCAGATTATTCGGCGTGGCGACATTTACGATTTGCACAGCGGGATGCTCAATGACATCGCGCCAATGCGTCGTGGCTTCCGCGAAACCGAGCAGCGCGCGCGCGCCTTCCGCTCGCTCTTTGACATTGTCGGAGCAGATGACGAGCCGCGCCGCAAGGCCAGCCCGCGGGAAGCGCTGCCGCGCCAGGCTGTAGGAGCGCGCGTGAACCTGCCCCATCCAGCCCATACCAATTACGCCTATGCCGAGCTCGATCATGTCGCGATATCCTTGCAGATGCCCGAATGCCGTCGCGCGTTGAGGCTCTTTGACCCGCGCCGGCGCCTTTATGCCACAGACCGCTTGAATGCGCTAGCCTGCGACGCACGCGGACTGGGCGGAGTGAATGTGATTCGAATGAGCTGAAATTCAGGGGGAATCGGGCGGCTCAATGTGAATTCGAAAGCTGGATTTCGGATTCTCGGTATAGGCCCAGGCGCGCGTTTTGCTGACGAGCCTTACGCTCACGCGCATATAGGCGTCGCCTTCGTAAGCGTCGAGATGGGCGAGTTCTTCCGTGGTGACTTCGAAAAGCGTGCCTTCGACCGTGGCGCCTGGATGTGGCTGCAAGATGGAGTAGACATCGTGAATGCCGGTGAGCTTCGCCAGCCGGTAGCCGCGCAGCGCGTCGGGCGCGCCCTCGCCTAGCGTGCGCCCCAGCAGCTTTTGCTGCGTCGCCGGGTCGCGCAGCGTACCGTAGGTGAACAGTTTTTCCATGCGCCTGTGTTTCTCCGCAGCGCCGGTTCTTGGACGGTCAGATTTTACTTGGAAAACTGAAGAAATGTTAATACCGGATTGCGGCGTCAATCTTCGTTCTCAGCGTGGGCGCCGTCCAAATAACCGGCGATCCACTTCATCATATCGATCGACCCCTGTGGATCGGCCTCGCCGTGCTGCAGCTGACGCTCGATGCTTTCATCGCTGCGGATGAGCGAGGGTTTACTGCGCTTCTCCGCCATCTGTGTGACCCGGTGGGCGAGATTGCGCAGGTTGTTCGCCAAGATATGACGCTTCTCTGAGGAAAGCCCGCGCCCGATTTCATCCAGTTCGCGCCGGATCGTGTGCGAGTCGATTTCATGAATATGCTCGGCGTCAAACGCGTCGGCGAAATGTTCGAGTATTGTAAAGGTCGTACTGATCGAGTTCGCCAATTCAACCGGATCCTGGCTGTGCAGCCAGCGCCGCACCGCCACCACCGAGTAGAGAATGTGCTTTTGCGCCTCCAAATGCCGCTGCGGCGCCAGCTCGCGCTCCAGGCGCTGCAGCTGCGTGAGGCTCAAGCTATGGGTATAATTGCGCCACCAAGTGTTCACCGCAGCGCCCAATGGCTTGCTCCAGCCGATTTGCCCGCAGATCCGCGCCACACCGTCCACTACTGTAGATAGGTCTTCTTCCTCCCCATACTGCAGCAGCAAGTGCGTCATCGAAACGCGCGTCGCGCCTTCAATCTCCAGCGCATGGCAGGAGTCAAAAAGCCGCCACAGATGCCGATACGACACCTGCGCTTCGTGGTGTTTCGCCATTAGGCGAGACAGCGCTTCCATCAAGCGCTGCGTCTGCGGCTCCCATTGATAATAATCGAGCAGCGTGAAGTAAGTATCAATCACTTCATGCGGCGGCGCGCTCTTGATGTTGCTGACCGCGTGCATAATAGACAGCACTTTGTCCATGGGCAGCGTGTCTCTCGAAAGCGTCTGGCTCAATCGCGGGAAGAGCAAATCGCTATTGGCCAAATGATGCGCCATGTCCGTGGTCAGCTTGCGATCGTCACCCGCGATGACGCTTTCGAACAGGTAGTCGACCGCCTCTTCCGTCATCTGATGGCTTGCTTCGGTCGCCAGCAAGCGCGCAACCGCCGGCGGCCTGTACACCGCCGGAAGATTCACCCGCTGGTCAGATCTGTAAAGCGACCAGAGCCGCTCTATAGTAGCCAGAGTGACCAAGACATCATCCGATACCTTGACGCCGTGATACAGGGCTAGCAAGAAATACTCGGCTCGCTCATCCGTCAGCCGCTGCAGCGAGTCCGCCGTCGGCGTTTGCAGCGCGATCCGCACGTCAGCATCCAATGCGTCGATTAGCTGCTCGTCTTCATAGAGCGCGTCGACGATTTCGGGTACGCGGCGCACGGCGATTAAAATCAGATGGATGCCGAGCTCGCCGTCGCTATAGGCGCGTTGTTTCGCCAACAGGATCGCTTCCTGCAGAATATCGTGCAGGAGATAGGCTTGCGGCTCGTGCGCGATCAACTCCAGCCAACCAGCCAGTGTGCCGATGTCGCCTTCCTCAATGGCGACTTCGAGCGAATTCTTCGCCGCTGTTTGCAAGCGCGGTATCCACTGCTCGTCGATGCCCAGATGCATCAGCCGGTTGCGAATGAAGACATAAACTGAATCGGGCTGATCTTCCAGCATCTCATCGAAAATATCGGACAGCTTGCTTTCCAGATCCGCATCGTTTTCAAGTTCTTCCGCGACGCGCGCGCCGGCGGACCAGTCGCGTTCGCTCAGCGCGTTTTGCAGCAGCTTCCTGATGTATTGGCGACGAGTCTCGTCGCGCGGCGGCTTCGCGCCATCCAGGATCCGGATGATCGCTTCGGTGGAGACGACGTCCTCGGGCGCCTGGACATGGCGATCGAGCCAAAAGCGGTCGGCAATCCGCGCGAGCTCTTGCCCAAGTTTTCCCTGCTCCGGGTTTGCATCGGCGAGCCTGGCCAAAGGCTGTATTTCGGCCGCCAATTCGGCGGTATCATCTTGCCAAAGCGCGCGCAGCGCCTCAATGTACGGATGCTCCAACACATCGGAAGCGATCGTCGGCGCGAACCAATCGAATGTCCAGCCTGAAACGTCCTCGTCCTCATCGACGAAAGTAAGCTGTGGCGGATGTAGGCTGTGGGCGGGCGCATGACTGGCGAAGGTCATTCGCGCGGCCAGCCGGCCGGGAATCAGCGCCTGTATTCCGGAAACCAGGGCGAGCCGCTCCTGGAAATCCGGCGGAAAATTCGCAATAACCAAAGGCCGCTCATGCATGAGCGCGCCCAGCAGGGTCAGCATATAGTCGAAACCGTCAGCCGGCAATTCGTCGAGGATGCGCTGGAGGTTCGCCGCCCGGGTTTCGATTTTGATCGAATTGAAATCGGGCGGCTGCAAAAGGGGCAGGGTTCGATTGATGTCCGGCGAAACTTCCGGCAAAAATGCGAGCCAGCGCTCAAGCTGAAGCGCGGATTCGGCCAAGGCCTCGGCCGGAATGAACACATAGTGGTCGGTGTATGTCTGTGGATCTTCGGTTGCGGGCTGGATGGTGGCCAGCAGCATTCGATCCCGGTCATGATCCACCAGGACCAGTGCGGGTCCAGCGCCGCCGACGCCGTCCGGCATCGGCGCCAGGTCGACCAGTTGAAGGTAAAACGTCGGATCCAGTGATGGCAGGACGCCGTTGAACATGAGCAGCTTGCGGCGTTTGGTCCCTTGCTCATCAATTTCATGGCCGAGGATGACGTATTCCAGCGCCGATGCCAATGAAGCGACTTTCTATCTCACGCTTCCGTTACCAAGTCTCATTATTTTGTCAAATTGTGCCTAGACTTGCAAGAATCGACGTTCGCCAAGATAGGGCTGGTCAGCGTAAAAACGGTCGGCGCGCGCCATGATATAATCCAACTATATGCTGTGGCGCTAAGCAAGGGAACATAAACGATGCCTGTAGTTTCAAAGCTTGGCTTCGGCTTGGTTTTGCTGTTTTGCGCGGCGGTTTCGCTTGCGCAGGGGGCGCCTGGGCAAATCAATGCGGCGCTGCTGGATTTGAGCGCGCGGCTGGGTTATTCCGTCGGCATCGGCAACTTGTCGAATTGGCGCTGGGAACAGACGAATTTCCCCAACGACGCGCTAGGTTGCCCGAGCGCCCCAAGCGCCGGGAGCGGCGCCATCCTCGGCTACAAGTTTCAACTTACGCATAACGCCGTCACATACGACTATCGAGTCTCCAGCGACAGCGCCTTGGTCGTCTATTGCGGCCTTGTGGATGCGGCGAGCGCGGCAGCGGCCGCTGAACCGGAGTCGCAATACTCCAATCGGCTCTGCGGAGAGACGGCGACTGGCGGACCCTATATGCGTTCTCGGATCAAGGCCGGCATGACAGTCGAGATCCTCGGCAGCTATTTGAATTTGCGCGGGCAGCCTTCGATCAAGGCCGCGGTGCTGCTGCAGATTCCGGCTGGCTGGACGGTGGATATCACCGCCGGTCCCGAATGCGTTGATGGCTATGTTTGGTGGCTGGCGCTCGTCAACGGGCAGACCGGCTATATCGCCGAAGCGGGCGATGGCGGCTACCATGTCGCGCCAGAATCACCGCCGCCGATTCCCAGTCGCGAGGTGCTGAACGCGAGCCTGGCGCCTTTCCTGCGCGAATTCGGGCGCGTCTCCGGCAATTTCCAGCCGATTCACGACTGGTCCTCGGATAGCCGCTTTCTGATAACGGCGGGCGCGCCCGGTTCCGATGGAGTTTGGGTTTATGACCTGCGGCATCCAGTCCTCGCGCCGCAGATTGTGGAATTGGAGGAAGGAATCTCCGCGCTGGCTTTTCGGCCCAATCACGATCAGTTTGCCCTTGGCAGCGATACCGGCGTACTGCGGCTTTGGCAAATCCATGCTGGCGATCCTTTGACATTCAGCGATCGCCTTTTCTTGAATGCCCACGCCGGACCGGTCACCGCCTTGGCTTTCAGCCCGGATGGCAACAGCCTTGTCAGCGCAGGCCGCGAAGCCTATACCCATGTCGATGTGGATCGCAATTTCGCCGCAATTGTTTGGGATCTGGAGGCAGTTGCGCAGCAGGCGATTCTTTCCGGTCATACGGGGCTGATAGACGCGATCGCCTTTAGTCCGTCTAAGGACCTTATCATTACTGCCGCGGACGACGGCCTGATACGCAATTGGGAGGCAAGCAGCGGCTTCAGTTCATGGGGCCGGGACTTCGGCGCACCGGTTATCGCGCTGGATAAGAATGGCGATCAATTGTCTGCTGTGGCGCTGGCGCGCCGAACGGACAATCTCATAATCACTGGACCCGCCGGGTTTGACACTTTAGCAAGTTACACTTTGCCCACAGCGAGCGTCACATCGCTCGACTTCAGTCCGGATGGATCGATGCTGGCCGTTGGCGCGGCGGAAGGCGTGTTTTCGATTTGGAATACTCGGACGCATCAACTGATCGCGACGCGCGAGACTGACGGCGCAATCCATGACATCAGTTTCAGCCCCGATGGCGCCATGATTGCCGCCTCGACCGACAAATATGAGTTGATACTTTACGGCGTGCCGCTCGGTTCAGGTTGAGTTGCGAAATCCTTCAATTACGGATTCCGCAGCCAATCGGGTTCAAGGATGTCGGTCCCATCCAGCGCAAGCGCTTGACGATTGCCGAATAGAAGATGCAGCGGACTGCCGAAATTGGGCGGAATAGTCAACGCGCGCTGGTCCGATGGGCGGTCGAGATCCAGCAGAAACAGCAAACCGGGGAATTTCGTCACCGACTGGTAGGCAATTTGCCCCGGCTGGTTGGTGAAGGTCGCGTGCTGCTCGTCGCGCCCGGCTGGTGTCAAGGCCTGGACAAGCCCGCTCGCGATATCCAGCTTATATAGATTCCACGATCCCTCGCGAAAGGAATCATAGACGATTGCGCCGCCATCAGGCGACCAAACCGCCTGCGCGTCCCAGTATTCGTCGTAGGCGCCAGACTCGTCATGGGTCAATGCCTGGCTTGTCCCGCCGGCGATATCGTAGAGGAAAATATCACCGCCGGCGTCATAAACCACCGAGCGGCCATCAGGCGACCAGGATGGCCGCGCGAAATCCGTCTTATTGCTTGTCAGCTGGCGTCTGTTCGTCCCGTCAGCGTCTAGGAGGAAGAATTGAAAGACGCCTTGCGGGTCCGATTGAAAAACGATCGACTCGCCATCGGGGGACCACTGCGGGTGGGAGTCTTCGTAAGAATTGACGGTAAGTTGGCGCGGCTCGGCCTTTCCCGGCTGCAACAGATACAGCTCGGCATCGCCGCCGGCGTGGGAAGCGAATACCACTTCTCGTGAATGCGGGGAAATGCTCGGCTGCATGACATGGCCGCCGGCTGGCGTGAGGGCCGCCCTCAGCCCCCGGCTCATGTCGGCGATCATCAACTGGAGCTGGCCCGAAGCCCTGGCGACAAAAACCACCTCCTCGCTTGCAGGCAGCAAAGGCGCCGCCGCGACAGCCAGCGTCACCAGCAGCAGGCTCGGTATAAGCGCCAAGATTATCACGCGCCAGATAAATCGAAACATGAACGTCCTAAGCGGCTCGGCAGCCGATATTAGCAAGTGACGATCGCGCGCTCGTCCGGCAATGGCATGGCTTCAATATAGCCTGCGCCGAGCCTTTGCCGAAGAATGCTGCGCGAAAACCAGCATAACACAGGAACGCGGCGCCGAAGCTTATTCTCAATATGTGCTGCCAATAAATGCTGATGCTCAAGGGGCTGACAGCTGCAAGTGCTTGCCGCAAGCTGTGAAACGAATATGAATGTGCTATACTGAGTCCTAATTCAGCGTAACATTCTTATACGCTGCCCCGGGGGAAGTTTATGGAAATACTAGATTTAACTGGCAAGTCGGTTAAGACATACGACTTTGAAGATCTGTTGGGGCAGGGCGGTTACGGTGTTGTTTACCGCGCTCGTCAAGAGGCTGTCTTGCGGGAAGTGGCGATCAAAATCATTCTGCCCAAATATGCCAACCAGCCCGACTTCATCCGCCGTTTTGAGAGCGAGGCGCAGGTTGTCGCGCGCCTGGAGCACCCCCACATTGTCCCGCTTTACGATTATTGGCGCGAACCGGATAGCACATGCCTGGTCATGCGCTATTTGCGTGGCGGCAGCCTGCGTGATCTGATCGAACGGCAGGGCAAGCTGCAATCCGATGTTGCGGGGAAAATACTGGACCAGATTGCTTCGGCTTTGACATTCGCCCACCGCAACGGCGTTGTGCATCGCGATGTGAATCCGGGCAACATTCTGCTGGATGAAGGTGGAAACGCATACCTAAGCGACTTCGGCATTGCCAAAGAAGAGGGCGCCGACGACGGCGCCCCAGATGGCGCGATCGTCGGCACGATGGCTTACCTCGCGCCGGAGCAGATCCGCGGCGCCGAAGCCGACCGGCAAAGCGATGTCTATGCCTTGGGCATCACGCTTTACGAGATGCTCTCCGGCTTGCGTCCCTTCGCCGACCTCACCTTGGCTACCCTCGTTTATAAGCATTTGAATGAGCCGCTGCCATTGCTCGACCACGACGCGCTGAACCTGCCGCCGGCTTTCAATTCCATCATTCAGCGCGCCACCGCTAAAGAACCGGCCGAACGCTATGCTGATGCGCTGGAGTTAGTGATGGAGTTTCAGCAGGCTTTGCGCCATGGACAGCGCACTGAGGAACTCGAGTTGGAGGAACTCGACTTCTCCGAGTTCGAGTTGCTGGAAACGAAGAATCCATACAAGGGCCTGCGCGCCTTTCAACAGGCGGATCACGCTGATTTCTTCGGCCGCAGGGCTATGATTCAGCGGGTGCTGGATCGATTGCAAGAGGCTGTTGTTGAGAATAACTTCCTCGCCGTCATTGGTCCCAGCGGCAGCGGCAAATCGAGCCTGGTGAAAGCGGGTGTATTGCCCGCGCTGCGCTCTGGCCGAATCCCGGGATCGGAGAATTGGTTCTACGCCGAAATGGTCCCGGGCGAAGTGCCGCTGGAGGAATTGGGCGCCGCCCTCCTCAGCGTTTCGACTTCGCCTTTGCCCGGCGTCGTCGAGACGCTGCGCGATCATGTCGATGGCTTGGCGCAGGGCGTTTATGAAGCATTGCCCTCCAAAGACAGCAAACTGCTGCTGATGATCGACCAATTCGAAGAACTCTTCACCCAAGTGGAATTGGAGAGTGACCGTCAGCAGTTTCTGGATCTGATCCTCAATGCGGTCAACGCCGAGAACAGCCCCGTCATCATCATCGCCACCTTGCGCGCCGACTTTTATGATCGACCGCTTCTTTACCAGGGCTTTGGCGAACTCATTCGAGCGCGTACAGAACTGGTCCTGCCGCTTAACGACGAGGAGTTGGCGGAGACGATCTTTGGACCAGCGGATAACGTTGGCGCCATTATTGAAGACGGGCTGATTGAGACCATCATAGAAGATGTTCGCGAGCAGCCGGGCGCCTTGCCGCTTTTGCAATATGCCTTGACTGAGCTGTTTGAGCGTCGCGAAGGCGCGCTGCTCACCATAGCCGCTTACCAAGAGATTGGCGGCACGCTGGGCGCGTTGGCGAAGCGCGCCGAGGAGGTCTTCCAACGATTCAAGGATGAGGGCCGAAACATGGCGCGGCAGATGTTCTTGCGCCTGGTGACCTTGGGCGAGGGACAAGAAGATACGCGCCGCCGGATCCTGCGGTCCGAATTATTGACGCTTGACGATCGCGATCTCGCCGAAAATGTCATCGTCCGTTTCGGGCGTTATCGCCTGCTCACCTTTGACCGAGACGACGCCACGCGCAGCCCCACGGTCGAGGTGGCGCATGAGGCGCTGATTCGCCGCTGGGAACGGTTGCGCGAATGGCTGACGGAAAGCCGCAATGATATTCGGCTCGAGCGAGAACTGCTCAACGCCGCCCAGGAATGGGAAACAGCTGGCAAAGACCCGAGCTATCTCATGCAGGGCAATCGCTTGCTTACCTTTGAAGATTGGTCCGAAGGCGCCAGCCTGCGACTTAATCAGCTTGAAATCGAGTTTCTCACCGCCAGTTTGGCGCTGCGCGATGAACGAGAGGCGCAAGAGCAGGCGCGGCAAGAGCGCGAACGGGAGCTGGAACGGCAGAAGGCGCGTAATATGCGCATCGCCGCGGCGATTTTCGGTGTGGCGGCGGTTCTCGCCGTTATATTGAGCCTCTTCGCTTTCGACCAACGCAATAAAGCCGATGAACAGCGGACGATTGCCGAGACCGAACGAGAACGAGCCGATGAACAGCGCGTGATCGCGGTCGAAGCGATGCACGTCGCCGAGGCCAACGAGCGCAAGAATCTCAGCCTGGCTTTGGCTGCCAACGCCCGCACCGCGCTCAGCGAGAATGACCCGGCGCTGGCGCTGCCCGTCTCCATTGAAGCGCGCTACGCCTTTGAGCCGCCGGAAGCCGAAGTGCTGCGCATCCTGGGCGCGGCCGCCTTCTCGCCCGGTCCCCGCTTTCGCTTCACCGATTCTCCTCGTTCGATTCTCGGCGTCGACTTCACTTCGGATGGCGCTATTGGCGCCTATGCCGGGTCAGAGGGCCTGCTATATCTCGTGAATACAAGCACGGGAGAGAGCCGGCGCGCAATTCCGACTGGCAGCCCAGTCAACGCTGTCGCCTTCAGCGCGGATGATTCGCTCATTGCCGCGGCCATGTCCGACGGAACAATTGGCGTCTGGCAGATTGCCGATGGCGCCGAACGGTATCGGCTCAGCGGACACGAAGATATCGTCACCGATGTCGAATTCAGCGCCGATGGCGCGGTGCTGGCTTCTTCCAGCGCCGATTTCACCGTGAGACTCTGGGATGTAGCCAGCGGCGAAGCGCTGCATGTCTTGCAAGCGCATATTGATTACGTATTCAAGCTTAGTTTCAGCGCGGACGGCGCCCGACTCGCCAGCTCGTCAGCTGCCATTGGCGTGCGCGAGAGCGAACGGACGCCCGATCATAACACGATTCAAGTATGGGATGTCGCCAGCGGCGAAAACCTGCTGACGATCCCGCCGGACGGCATTGGTTTCGTCCGCGATGTTGAGTTCAGTCCGGATGGAGCGACCATCGCGGCGACCACCTGGAGCGGGGCGCTCGGTGGCACAGCTCGCATCTACGATGCCGAAACGGGCGAAGAACTGCAGCGCCTTTACGCTCATCGCGATACGATCGCCAATCTTGAGTTCTCTCCCGATGGCGCGCTGCTGGCGACCGCCTCGCGCGATCAAAGTGTGAGAATCTGGGATATTGAAAAGGGCGTCCTGGTCACCAGTTATGTGGATCTGGGCGAGCGAATCCAGGACATTGAGTTCTCACCCGATGGCGAATACCTGCTGATTGGCTTGGGTGAAGCGGGCACTCACCCCGATGGCAGCGACAGCCCGGCCGACAGTTCAGCCTATCTCTGGGACCTGCGCAATCGTACGCAGTCGCAGGTCTTCCGCGGGCATGACAATTGGGTCTGGGCGGCTGATATAAGCGCGGATGGCGCCTTATTCGCTTCCGGCTCTGGTCCACTTTTTGGTCCTGACTCTGTGGCGGTTCTCGATGCTACCGCCCGCGTCTGGGATGCGGTATCGGGCGAGCAACTGATGGCATTGGAAGGCCACGAAGATACGGTCGATTCGGTGCGCTTTTTGGCGGATGGAAGTCAGCTGCTCTCCGCCAGTTGGGATGGCACTATCCGCCGCTGGGATTTGGAAACCGGCGACGAAATCCAGCGCTATACGCTTGAGGACACCCGCGTTTACATGATTGACTTGCTGCCGAACGGCGCCCAATTCGTCTCGGGTTCTAGCGATAACCTCATCCGATTGTGGGATATCGAAACGGGCGAGGTCCTGCGTGAATATAGCGGACATGCGGACCCGGTTAATGGCGTGCAGGTCAGTGAAGATGGCAATCTCATAGTCAGCGCCAGCGGCGGCTGGGGGCGTAACGATCTCACCGTGCGCTTGTGGGATCTCGGAAGCGGCGAGCTGCTGCGGACCTTTGAAGGGCACAGCCATATTGTCAATTACGCGCGCTTGGCGCCCAACAACGAATTCATCATCAGCACATCGTGGGACGGCACGGTGCGCATGTGGGATGTCGCCAGCGGCGAAGAGCTTCGCCAATTCGTGGGGCATGCCGGCAACACCTTCGGCATCGACATCACTGAAGACGGCAGCACACTGCTGACGACTTCTTCGGATACCACGGTGCGCATGTGGGATATCGCCTCTGGCGAGGAGATCAATCGCTTTGAGCAGCATGGCGACTGGATACAGGAAATCGTGCTCGGTCCTGGCGAATCCTTCGGCGTCTCCGCGGGCCAGGATAATGTCTTGCGCCGCTGGCGGATCAAGCGGACGGCGGACGATTTGATTGAGTGGGCGCGCGCTAACCGTTACATCCGCCAACTCACCTGCGCCGAGCGTCAATCTTATCGTTTGGAGTGCGTGTCCGGTTAAGGAATACCTCTATAATGGTGCTGTGCTCTCAAAGGAAGTTGCCTGCGCAGGGTCGCCACCGTGACTGATTCATCGGTCAATGAACAGCCGAATAATGAGCAAGACGAGCAATCGGCCTCGGCGATATTTGTTGAATTGATGCGGCAGGCGGCGGAGCGAGCCGTTCCCGGGTCGGCAAAGTCCGAAGATGACGTATCCGCGGAAAGGCCCGCCCCGCCTGAGGCAGCAGCCGAACCCAGCCTGGCGCCAAAAGGCGAGGAGCATCCGATACGGCGTGTGCGGCCGCGTCTCGTTCTGCGCCCGCCGCAGCGCGCCAGCATGGCCGGCGGCTTCTTCGGAACCATATTCGTCGTTTTGGTCAGCACAGCGCTGGTGGCCACGCTGCTCATGTTTTTCGTCAACCCGGAATACTTGAATCCGGCTGTGGTGCAGGGCTTGCAACTCGAGCGCGAAGAGCTTGGCGCCGGGACGGAGTCCGCGCGACCGACAGCGGTGCAGACGCCGCAATGGCTGCGCCGCATCGGCATCATTTCCGGTCATCGCGGTCTTGGGCGAACATTGAATCGAGATCCAGGCGCCGTCTGCTATGACGAGTACCAGCGCGTAACCCTGGAAGAAGAGACGATCAACTTCGCGGTATCGACGCGGGTGGTCGCCAATCTTGAGGCGCTGAATTTCACCGTGGATATGCTTGATGAATTTGATCCGCGCCTGGTGGATTATCGCGCCGATGCGCTGGTTTCCATCCACGCCAATTCCTGCATCGACTATGGCGAGGTGGTATCCGGCTATATTGTCTCCAAATCCGATGCGCGCCCCGATACCGGCAACGATGTCTTCTTGCGCGAGTGCATCGCGCTGAATTACGCCGCGAACATCCCGCTGGAGCGCAGCTACAACGAGACCGAAGACATGGTGAACAATCACGCCTGGCGCAAGATTCATCCGCTGACGCCCGGCGTCATCCTCGAGATGGGTTTTATGCTGGCGGACCAGGAAATCCTTACCACGCAGCACGATCTGCTCGCCCACGCCATCACCATGGGCATCCTCTGCTATATTGAAAATGCCGGACCCTACGCCAATCTGGCGCAATCGGGCGGCCGGTCGGGCGATTATCTGGTGCCCATACTGGCGACGCCCACGCCAATCTTTGGGCGCTGATTCGCATAATTCAGGCGGTAGTGTATCGAAGTCGGTGGAAATTGTTGCGGTTTGCTTCGAATCCTTGCTCTACTTCCCTCACCCAAAATAACGATGAATTGTAGGGGCGAGCCACCGGCTCGCCCCTACAGCTTCCGCATGCTAGCAACTAAAGAGATTCTGCGACTGATT
>JAPOYT010000037.1 GCA_026706445.1 Chloroflexota bacterium | reverse complement strand
TTTCGGGCAGGCGCTTTTAAGGCGCCCGTGTCTGCCATTCCACCATCCCGCCGCGGGAATCAGTATAGCCGGCGCGGGATGAATGTCAATATTTCCGCGCGCTGGCGGGCTTCATACCTTGTGGATGTCGTCGTTCTTGCGCTTGCCGCTGACCTTCGGGCGGTACTTGCCGCCGAAAAGCATGAATAGCCCCATGCCGATCAGAATCAGCGGGAAGATTTGCCAGAAGGCGCCGGCGATATCGCCGATCAGCCCCGGTATGCCGAAGACGACGCCGATGCCGATCAGCCAGAGGGCGCCGGTCGCCGACGTCCAGCTTTCGCCGGCCGTGATTGTCCCCGCCAGCATTGAGGCAGCGATGACAAACATAATGCCGGGCCACCACCAGCCGGTGAAAAATAACAGTCCCAGCCCGACGAAGAATACGCCAGTGCTGACTTGCGATGCTTTTTCATTCTTTTGCATTTACAACCGTCCCTAAACAATGATCAGGCGCTATTAATACTACGCGAAGTCGTGGCAGGGGTTGCGGCTTACGGACGACTGGAAGATCGGGCGCGGAATCAGATCTCGACAAAGGTAACGCGCCAGGATTTCAGCGTTCGGCGGTTGCCGCTGTAGCAGGCGCCGGTGCGCAAGCTGGCGCCCAAGGCATCAGCCGCGCCGGGCATATCGATGGCGTAATCAATGCCTTCTTGCATCTGGAAGTCGGCATAAGAATCGCCGCGATCGACCTTAAGCCCGCTGAGGAATACATCCTCCCGATCGCTAAAGCGTACGCGAATCCGCTGCCCCGGGATGCCGCGCCCCAAGTAATCGACGACGTGCAATTCGATAAGCGCGGGATTCGCGATATCACAGAATGACCGCGCCGCGCGCGCCTCGAATCTGCGCAGTGGAACGGGCCTGGGGACGAAGCCTTTGACCGATGGTTCCGCGTCGCCAGCTAGCAGAGGCGGTTTGGTGGGCTGCAGCGTCGCAATTTCAGCTTCTGATTCTTCCTCGACGGCAGCGGCCCGCGCGCTGTCGGCGGCATCCGGCGGCAGCAATCGCTCGGCACAACCCGACCGCCCCTGCGATGCATAAAGCGCCACGGCGCTGCGCACTGCCGTGATTCCGCTTTCCTTGCCCAGATAGCCGCTGCCGCCCAGGGCGCAAGCCGCTTCCGCCAGCGCGTCGAGTGGGTCCTGCGCCGGTCGCATCGCGATCAGTTTGTTCAGCGCCGTCGCCAGATCGCCGCTATGTTCGTATTCCAAGGCGATCGCGATGGTGTAGTGAAGTCGATCTTCAGCGTTCAGCTGCCAGGGTTCAGCGTTGCCGCGCCGCAAAGGACCATGCATGCGCGTCAGCGACAAGCCTAGCGCAATGCCTGCAATCAGGCTCAAGGCGAATACAGAATAAGAAAAGTAGCCGGTGGCGCGCTTTTGGCTCGCCTCAATCCGCGGAGTTCGCCGGTTCATGGATCGTCGCCGTTCAAAGCAAAGAAGGGCTGCATCGCTGGCGTAAGCTGCCCCATATCATGCGCCAACTGAACGAGCAAGCGGATATCATCCAGGTCGCGCGCGGACGTGCGGATGATCCGCTCGGTGCTGTCCCGCAGGCGGTCGCCAGCGTCGCCAACCTCAAGCCGTTGGAGACGTTCGACGGCGCCGTCGACGTCGCGCGCTGCGGCGTGGCCGGCGGCTATCATGACGGTGTAGTCGTCTCGATGACGCTGTGACAAGTCTCCCATGCTGCTATTGCGCGATTCGGACGGGAACTGAATCCAGCCCATATAGAGCCCGGCAATTGCGCCCAATAGCGCCCCGAGAATCAGCGACCTCGCAAAGCGCAGCATCATTCGATTCCCCGCTTGGCATTCAACTGTAATCTTATAATGTTTTCGCCAAATGGAACAAAACGGCGTCCCTCAGGATCGGCCAAGTCGCTTGCATAATGACCGCCTGCTCTGGTTTTCTGTCGCCATGTGGCGGCTTGTAAGGCTTGTCCGCTACTGTGTCAATTCAAATCAACGGAAATTGAAACAGGATTCTGCAGGGGCGAGCCACCGCTGCGCGTAGGTCGCGTAGACACTGACCGCCGACACTGCA
>JAPOYT010000261.1 GCA_026706445.1 Chloroflexota bacterium | reverse complement strand
GCAGCAAGGTGTTGTAAAGATTGATCGACGGCGTATCCACGCGGCTGTCAGAGGCCGCCAGTGGATCAAAGGTCGGCGGCGAACCTGCCAGCGCAATCACCAGCGTGCTCATGTCTTGCGCAAGGACCGCGAAGCCGCCGCCCGCCAACGACGCGATGAAAAGCAGAGCGATACTCAAGGACAACAAACGTTTCTTTCTTTTGCTAACCATGGCAATCTAATCCTTTCTGATCAGTGAGAGTTTGCCAATTCAATAGAAGCCGCCAACTCTGACGCGGCCGGTCTTGCTCCGCTCCAGAATCCTCCTTTCACACGACTTTGCGAAAAACCCTTAGCCGCCCATTTGGGAACAACTAGTCGCACCAATCCACTATAATGCTCGCGACAACCGCGACCATGTTGATAAAGTCGTCGACGCTTACCCATTCATCGGTACCGCCGCTTTGCGTATTGCCGCCCGAGAGAGGACCGAAGCCAAGGGTTGGAATACCGCTGTAGAGAATCGGCGTGCGAATCTCACTGGCGGCGTGTAAGGATTGCGCTTTGGGCCTGACCCCGGTTACATTTTGGATAGCGGCGGCGACAGTCTCGTAGATATGACTATCTTCCGAGATTTCAACTCCGCTGATGCCCTGAAGCCAATCCAGTTGAGCCGGATGGTCCTTGAGCCAGGGATCGCTCTGCGAAGCTTGCTGGACAGCTGCTTCAAGCTCTTGCTGCACAGCCGTCAAATCTTCAGTTGGCGGAAAAGCCAGCGCGCCCGTCATCACCGCCGTAGTCGGGATCCGACCCGGGCGCGCATCACTGCCCGACTCGATATGCGTGATGTGCAGATTGGTCGAGCGCCCGATTTCTTCATACGCGGGATGGTGAACGTTTTGCGCGCGCCGCTCATCCAGCTCTCTAATCGCATGGTAAATGACCCAAGCCTTATCAATCGGGTTGACGGCCAGGTGGGAGAAGGGCGTATGAGTCGGCTCGCCGGTATCCGGCAGTTGACCCGTGACCGTAATGCGAAAACGCAGCATGCCCGACGCTCGTGACTTTATATCGCTGAGCCCAAAACCGGACTCCGCTGGATGAAGGTAGATCGCGGCATCGGCGCGGTAACCTTTCTCCAAAACGGCGTAGATGCCTTGCGCCCGGCGTTTGCTCACCGTGCTGGCATAGATGACCTGGCCAGCAGGAGACAAGCCGGCGGATCGAATCGCGTCCTGGGCGCAAATCATCGCGACTACGCCACTCAGGTCATCGGCGATGGCCCAGCCATACATACGGCCGTCTTCAATCGTGCCGGCGAAGGGATCGTGCCGCCAGGTGTCCGTATCCGCCACCGGCTCACCCTCTGGATGGGCAAACACAAACAGACTGCGCCCGTCGCCTGCGCCCGGCTTTACAGCGACGACGCTCACCCGCTCAGCCTCTGGCAGATCTGCAGGCGCTGCGAAATCCGAAGCCAATGCAAAGCGATTTGGTTGGCTTGAAATGGTCTCTACCTGGCATCCCAAGCCTTTGAAGTATCCGGCAATTTCATTTTGGAGAGCTTCTTCTCCCTCAGTTGATTTGGACAAGAGCGCTCTCAGAACGCCAACATATTGTTCGCGTTTCGCCTGAACGAGCGAATTTAAGTTCCCGTTATTCCTGTCGGAGCGTGCTGCCATTGCAGTCTTCCATTTCGCGAAACTTGTAATGTTCCATCATCTCACTAACGCGCTATATCCGGTGTCAATAAGGCAGGCGAGCCACTCGCATCAAAAAATTGGTCTTCTCGAAGCATCTTTTGCTTGCTTAATTGCTCTACCTATACATCGTAACGTGGCAGCCCCTCAACCATTCACGGGGAGTATACCTAGACAGGCATTAGCATGTCAAACTGAGGGATTCCAACCGCAGGGCAATCGCATCAAAATGAATATGTTCTGCGATGAACATAAAACAAACTCAGCTCTAACCACAGAGACACAGAAGTAGTTCAAACAAAGTAATGAGAATGACTGCCGTACGAAAGAAAATGCCAAAATAATCGAAAACCTGTAGGGGCGAGCCGGTGGCTCGCCCACTCCTGCCATATTTTCCAATCAGGTTTCGCATGACTAACTTGGAACTACT
>JAPOYT010000062.1 GCA_026706445.1 Chloroflexota bacterium | reverse complement strand
GATTGCTCTGGCCACGCTGACATAATCCCAGCCCAAGTCACTGGCGTCCAAGTTTGCAACTAGCGCAACCTTGCCAAAGCCATGGGCGAAGCGATCAGCGCTCGTATCACCCTCCCCGATCAGCTCAAACAAGTTAGACGCGATTACGGTCAAAGCCCAGGCGTGGGCTTCATCGTTGTCGTTATACAGCAGATTGCCCGAATACACCGCCATGTCAATAGCAGCGTCTCGGTCAATCTGCATCGGAGCGCCTGGCGCGTCGCTCAAATCAAGCCCTCCAGCCGATCCACCAAGCCCTCCAGCACCTTGAAGGTCTCCTCCACCGCCAGTGGCGTCGACATATCCACGCCGGCCGACTTCAGCGCGGGAATCGCATAATCGCTGCTGCCGGCGCGCAGCAATGCCCGATAGCGGTCTACGGCGCCGGGGTCATCGTCCGCCAGAATCGCGTTCGCCAAGGCATGCGCCGCCGAAATGCCGGTGGCGTATTGGAAGGTGTAGTAGGCTTCGTACAGGTGGCCGAATTGCGCCCAGGTGATGCCGGTGCGCCGCCGATCGTCGGACATCGCTTCGCCATAACCCTCAGCGTAAAAATCGGACATGATCTGGTTCAGCGTCTCCGGCGTCAGCGGCTCATCATTCTCCATGCGCGTGTGCGTTTCAAATTCAAAGCGCGCCAGGGTGGGCATGATGAAGAAGTAGCGGTGGATGTTGTCCATCGCTTCTTGAATCAGCGCCAACTGGAAATCGCGGCTGTTGTCCCCGGCGAAGAGATGCGCGCGCACCATCGCCTGGTTGAAATTGGAGGCGACCTCGGCGACGAACATCGAATAATTGCTGTAGACGAAGGGTTGGTGATTGCGAGTGTAGTGGCTGTGCATCGAATGCCCCAGCTCATGCGCCAAGGTGCTCATCGAGCTCAGATTTCCATCAAAACTCATCATGATAAACGGATGGCTGTCATAGGCGCCAAAAGAAAAAGCGCCTTCTGACTTGCCCTCGTTGATAGCGTAATCGACCCAGCGCTCTTCCAGGCAGCCGCGCTTCATGGTCGCCACGTAGTCGTCGCCCAGCGGCGCCATGCCAGCGGCGATCATGTCAACCGCTTCGGGATAGGACAATTGCGGGTCTTCAGGCGTAAGCGGCGCCCAGATATCCCAGGGATGGATCGTCTCGTAACCGAGCGCGCGCCGCCGCACATCCCAATATCGATGCCAGGTGGGGATGTGCTTTTTGTAGGTGTCGATGAGATTGTGGAATACATCGACCGGGATGTTGTTGGGCGAGAGCTTGGCATGCAAGACGCTCTCATAGCCACGAAGCCGCGCCATCACCACGTTTCGCTTGACCGATGCCAGATATGTCGTGGCGAAGGTATTCTGATATTTCAAATAGCTGTCAGCGTAGTTCTGCCAGGCATTCTTGCGCGCCTCGCGGTCGCTGCTGGCAAGCAGTTTGTTGACGGTGCTCTGGACCAGCGGCTGCGGAACGCCATCGCTGTCATTCGCCGGCTCGAACTTGAGATCCATGTCATTGAGCGCGCTGCGGATGCTTTCGATGCGGCTTAGGGGATCGCTCAACAAGCCCAAGACCGACTCGACCTCGCCCGATAGCACGTGCTGCTTCTTGCGAAGCAGATCATCAATGTGCTGCTGGTAGAGCTTCAAGTCGTCTTCATCCAGCCAGCGCAGCAACATTTCCTCGTCCAGCGCCAGCAACTCCGGCTCAGCGAAGGCGACGGCGGCCATGAACTGACCGGCCAAGCCCTGCGCCTGACCGACCATGCCCTTGATTTCTTCGTTTTCTCCGTCGCAGGCTTGCCACATCACCGGGTACATATAAAGCGTCCAGACGCGGCGCGCGAAGGCTTGATGAAAGTCGAACCACTGGGCGAGGCGCTCGGGACCCTGCGCGAGCGCGCCTTTGTAGCTTTCGATTTCGAGGACTTTCGCCAGCGCTGCCTGGTACTCCTCGCGCCAGGCGTCGAAAGACGGGAAGACTGATTCGTGATTCCAGGTGGATTCGATTGGGACTTCTTCGCGCGCGGGGACTGTGGGCATGGTGTTTGTCCTTTTCTTTGTAAGTATGCGATTGTGGCGATTGTAGCAGGGGCGAGTTGATTTGCTTAGAGAAACCAGCCGGAGAGTTGCAAGTAACAGCGATGCTGTTTATCGTTCTTGAATGGCTGAGCTAAGGAAAAACGTACGATTGCGCCGCGCGGAATGACTACCAATGGCGGCTCCTCAAATCCCACATATGGAACATCAAATGTTGGATTGTTGCCATCATCATCAAGAAAGATGTAGCGAGGTTTCCTTTCTCTATTTTGTGAGACCCAAAATAGTCTAAGCGCATTATCAAGACGCCAGAAACCGGTACTATAACTCGGTAGACCGGTCTTTGGCGCGACGAACCACTTATTATTGTCAGTAGGCTTTACCAGACCATCAAATAATTCTGCAGGAGAATAAAGGCTTTGGCAAAATCGATCGCGAATAAAGTCAACCAATTTCCTCTGGTCTATCCTGGGAGAAGACGGCGTAGCTTCAATGACCCTAACATCTTCTGAGTGCGGACTTGTTCTATTGTCGGCTTGAATTTCTTCAAACGTTATTTCCCAAATGCAGCCAACCTCGAATGGCGTGTCCGCTGGTTGATCTTCACCCGATGCTGTCAATAACCGCACGCTTTTGAGTGATTCATCCAAAACTAAGCCGCCAACACAAGCTTCGTCCCACTTTTTTGTTTTGCCCACGATCAATACTCTCGGCATCACAATCCCCTAAACAACCTTTAGATGCTTCACGCTCCCGCCCATCTTGTCTCTGAATCTCGCCGCAACAAGGGATCGGTGACAGGCGTCCGCATTCTGTTCGACGCAAAAGAGCACATATCGTTGCAGTGGCCTGCCTTCGGGAAAGCCCGCCGCGGCCTTTGCCATTTCCAGCACTTTCGCCGGATCAAGTATTCTGTCTTCTCTTCGCTTTCCAAACTTCAAGATTTCCTTGTTGTATGCTCTGACATAAGCAGGGCTGAGCTCGGTCCTATCACGTTTCCTTGTGTTTTCTTCTTTGTCGGCTTGCCACTGCAAGGCGCGGATTTCCTTCGTTGGCGCAAGCTCCTTCAGATGCGCGTAGTAAATCTCTAGTTCTTTCAGCTTCTCTTGTAAAGCCGTACTGTTGGCATAACTGTACTTCGACCCCCGCATCCCGCGCCGAGCGCGAATGTCGATGAATAGCTCAATCTCATTATCGACGAGCGCGCCAAAAAACGACTCTTCGCTAGAGCCGTAGACGCCGATAGTGAATATTGTTTGCAGTTCAGCGGTCATGAAACGAGCTGTCGGTTGATGGGGCGGCAAATCAGAGTAGCGCCTCTTGATAGTTCGTCGCTCTGATCTGCGATTGCGAGAGCGGCTCGCCATAGCGGCCAATATGGACGACTGCTATCTCTTCGCCGTCAAGCGTCTTGCCAAGCACATAACCCCGATGGCATTCGTGCGGTTCAAGCTCGCTGCACATGATGACGATTCTTCGGCCTGTTGACAGCGCCCGTTTCAACTGTGAGATTCCGTTTCGGTAAAATGCCTTCGCTTCGCATTTCTTGGCGTCCAGCAATTTCTTCTTTCGCTGTGGACTGTAGGTGTAGCACTGGTTATCCTGCGGTCTTCCACCGAGCGAATTGCCCATGAAATGATACTCAATGCCTCGATGATTCAATATTGCCGAGAGCCTCTCCTTGCTGAAATCCGGCGCGTAACGGGAATATGGTTGCGACCGAACATCCACAAGCGTATCGATTTCGTATTCGTTCAGTATGGCAATGAAATCGTCTGTTTCGCGGCCACCGTAGCCAATCGTGAAGATTTCGTTCATCAGCAAACTATCTCTAAAGCGAAACGGCAACTACAGTAATTCTAACCAATTCACGGCAGTTGTCAATGAAAATCGCTCAAATGTTCAATAGCGATCGAGCGCTCCTTGGTCGCTCTACTTCAAGCGCCACTCGAAAGGCATGACGCACTGCGCGCGATTGGTCAGCGCTTCAATGCCATCGCGCGTGTAAGGCAATAGCGCCGCCGGATTCTGCTCGGCCACCTGTACGCCGATCGGCTTGCCTTTCTCGCGGATCAGCACCGAAGGCGCATTATGCGGCAATTGCGCCAATTCGCGCGCCTTCTCGATCGCGCGTTGCAGATTGCCCAGCTCATCGACCAGCCCGCGCTCGAGGGCTTGCGCGCCGGTCCAGACGCGTCCGCCACCGATCTCATCAATTTCGTCGCGTGTTTTGCCGCGGCTTTCAGCCACGCGATCGAGAAATTGCGTGTAGATATGCTCAATGCTGCCGCGCATCATCTGGCGCTGCGCTTTGCTGAAGGCGTTCTCGCTCGTCATCAAGTCGGCGTGTTCGCCGCGCAAATAGGAGAAGGCGTTGACATGCAGCTTGCTCAGCATCTCGTTATTCACCAGCTTGCCCATCAGCACGCCAATCGAACCGGTGATGGTGCCCGCTTGCGCCACAATCCAATGCGCCGGCGCCGCGATATAGTAGCCGCCCGAGGCCGCTACGCCGCCCATGAAGACGACCAGCGGACGCGACTTGGCGAACTCTGCCAGCGCCGAGGCCATCGACTCCGATGCGGTGGCTGAGCCGCCGCCGCTGTCGATGTACAGCACCAGCGCGCCGCATTGCGGGTCTTTCATCAAGTTGCGCACTTGCTGATTGAGCGTGACATCGCCGAGGCGTTCGCCGCCGACAAAGGGCAGGGGAAGGGGCATATCGCTCGGCGGGGTCGCGCTTTCGCCATCGATGATCATGCCGCCGCCATAGATCACGCCGACATACTTGCTGCCGAAGTCGCGCTCCGGCAGCAGGATCTGGCCATCGGCTTCCTCCCACATGGTGATCTTGGTGACGCCTAGGTAATCGAGCAGTTGCTCTTCGTTCATGATGCCATCGACGTAACCTTTTTCCAGCGCGTCATCGCCCAGGTGCAGCCCGCCGTCAATCATGTAACGCACTTCGTCCGGCTTCATCTTGCGGGTGGCGGCGATGCCGTCGATGACCGTTTCGAAGATGGAATCGAGCAGCCAATTGGTCTGCTCTTTGCCTTCCTTTGACGGCGCCTTGCGGGTCAGCATATCGGCCGCGCCCTTATAAGGCGAAATCACGACCGAGTCGAATTCCAGACCGACGCTGGCCAAGCCTTCTTTGAGGAAGATCTGCTGGCTGAGCAAGCCGGTGGTCTCCAGCATGCCGCCCGGCGGCAGCAGGATTTCATCACAGGCGCTGGCAATGAAATACTCCAGCGTACGATACCCCGGCGCATAACTGAGGGCGCGTTTGCCTTTTTCCCGCAGGCGCAGGATCGCATCGCGCATCGTCTGTAGATCGGCGGTGCTGCCGGCGAATCCGCGGAAGTACAATATTACGCCCAGCGGCCGCGGATCGGCGCCGATGCGGTCGAGCGCGCTCACGAATTCCATCAAGCTCATCGGCGGCGCGCCCAGCACCTGGCGCTGCACGAAGTTGCGCTCTTTCGGTATCGGCGCGAAGGAGCTCGGCGCCTTGATCATGACATAGTCAATCGCTTTGACGCGCGCCCGCTGCATATTGAGCAGGTTCACGCTCAGTTGCTGGATCATGCGTTTCGTTTGGGACATGGCTTAGTCTTTCGCTGATTCACCACCGAGACTCAGAGAACACAGAGGAAAACGAATAGTCTTCCGCTAGCTGACCTCTACTCTTCCTGTACGTAATCTATCGCGCCAATGTCGCAAGCCCGCGTTCGTGGCTGTTGCGTCGAGCGCGCCATGAGCGATATATTCGCAGGCAGTCAAAACATGATATGCTAGGGACAAACGGTTCGCAAGGCAAAGCAAAATGGCGACACAGGAACGGCTTCTTGATATTGATGCCGTCAGCGAATTGATGCGGCAACCCGAATTCGCCGACAAGCGCTTTTACCTATTGGACGGAGTGATATATGAAATGTCGCCAGTGAAACGGCTTCATAGTCGCATCGCAAATCGCATTAGCATGTTTCTGGGCGTTTTTGTCGAAGAACGAGATTTGGGCGAAGTGCACGGTGAAATCGGCTGTTACGCGCCGGGAGATCGCAGCACAATGCTCGCGCCGGACGTTGCTTTTTTCAGCCACGCGCGCTTGAGCCAACAACCCGAAAATGAGTTTCTTTCGGTCATGCCCGACTTGGCGGTGGAAGTCGCTTCACCCAGCAACACGATGCCGCAGCTCCGACGCAAAGCTCGCATCTATCTGGACAATGGCGCGAGTGTAGTATGGATCGTGCTGCCGTCTGAAAGAGGCGTCGATGTCTGCCGTTCCGCCGATGGCGCGCGCCTCGACATCGAGTTTATTGGGGCTGATGGCCTGCTCGCCGGCGAAGACGCGCTGCCCGGCTTTGAGCTTGAACTCAGCCGCCTGTTTCCGCAGCCCGAATCCGGTTAAGTCTTTCCGCCTTCGCGCAGCTAAATCCGATCGCCCAGCCGCTGAATATGCGCGATGGTCTCGGCGACGCCCGCGTCCAGCGGCGTCTCGTAAACCGTATCGAAGCTGGCTCGCAGCGCGCTGTCGTCGAAGCCGGCCGGGAAGGGCAGCGGATTATCCGCCACTTCAATCTCAGCTTCCGGCAGGACGAGCTTTGCCGCAGCCACAAAATCGGCCACCGTTACCGGCGCGCCGCCACCCAGATTGAAGCCGCAGGCGCCATCCAGCGGCTGCTCGGCCGCCAGGATGAATTGCCGCGCCACATCCGACGCCAGTTGAAACTGCATCGTGCCGCTGAAGGGGATGTGGTAGGGCTGCCCTTTGGCCGCCGCCACGAGCGCCTTGGTCGGCTCGCTGGTCATGCCTTGATTGCGCCCGACGCCGTAAACCGTGTAAGGACGCAGCGTGGTGCTGGTGATTCCGTTTTCTTCGTGATAGACGAGCGCTGTCCCCTCGTTGCAGACCTTGTAGGCGCCGTAAAGCGTGCGCGGTCTCTTTGGCGCGTCGTGGGGGATTAAGCCGGCAGGAAAATCCGACGGCGGACCATAGACGCCGATCGACGAAGCGTAAGCAATATGATCGACGCCGTTTGCGCGCGCCGCCTCAAAGATGTTGACCGTGCCGGTCACGTTGACCTCTGCGCCAAGCACCGGATCCGCGCGGCAGAAAGGCACTTGCAGCGCCGCCAGGTGAATCACATGGGTGACGCCGTGCTCGGCGAAGACCGTCTTAAGCGCATCAGTGTCGCGCAGGTCGCCGCCCACAAAAGTGATCGCCGCTTGCTCATCGGCGCTCATCAGCCAGTCGATGCGCTGCCGATCCGCGCTTTGATCGAAGTTGATGGCGCGCTTTCCGCTTCGCTGCAGGTGATACAGCGCCCAGGCGCCGATACAGCCCATGCCGCCGGTGACAAGATAAGTTTCCGCCATCGCTAAGCCTCAACCATGCGATTGACCAGCTTGCCCAAGCCTTCGACCTCGACGATGTATTCGTCGCCCGGCTTCATCCAGACTTTGGGATCCATGCCCATGATGACGCCTTCTGGCGTGCCGGTGCTGATGACATCGCCCGGCTCCAGCGTCATGACCTTGCTGGCGTAGGCGATCACTTCGGCGACGGTGAAGATCATGTCGGCCGTATTGCTGTCTTGGCGCGGCTCGCCATTCAACCAGCCTTTGACCGTCAGATTCTGCGGATCAGGGATCTCATCGGCTGTGACTACATAGGGACCGAGCGGCAAAAACTTGTCCAGCGTCTTGCCCAGCAGCCACTGCCCGCTGAGCATCTGCAACCGGCGCTCGCTGAGGTCGTTCATATTGCAATAACCGAAGACATAAGCGAGCGCGTCGTCAACTGAAACATTGCGCGCCGCGCCACCGATGACGACCCCAAGCTCCGATTCGTAATCGACCTGAGTCCAATCAGCTTGGATGGGAATATCTTCATTGGGAGCGGCTATCGCGTTATTGAACTTGCTGAACAGAACCGGCTCAGCCGGCGGGGTGGCGCCGGTTTCGGCCGCGTGCTTCTGATAATTCAAGCCGACGCAGAGGATCTTGCCCGGATTCGGCACGGCTGGACCCAAGATCAGGTCGTCTTCATTGTGGAGGTGGGCGGGGTCATCGGTCGCAGCCGCCAACTCGCCCAATCGCGAGAGCACGGCGTTTCCGCGCGCGTACACTGCGTCAGGCCTGATGGGGCGTTTGACGCCCGCCGCCGCCGCCGCCGCAACATCCAGAATGCCGCGCCCCGTCTTGATGCCCAGTTTGAGTCCATCGTCTGATTGATAGGTTAGCAGTCTCATATCCGTCCTTTTTCATACGTTTCAGTCCCGCGCAAAGTTTACCGTTTCAATGGCTTCAACAATAGGGGCGTCCGGTCCTCGTCCCATATACAGATTTTCCTTCAAAGGGCGAGTCACCGCCTCGCCCCTACGACGGATTGTCGGGTCGCCCGCTCTGTACCCTCTGTGGTGAATTGATCCGATTGACCAGAGTGGCTCATTTATTTCAGCGCCGCTTCCCGCTCGCGCCGCTCCATCTCCTCCTTGTACCAGCTCTCGCGATCCTCATCAAACTTCAGCACGCGGAAGTACTCGGCATAGTCCACGCCAACCATCGCCCCGCCATCTCGATTTCCCTGCATCAGCCACTTCTTGGCGCCATTCTCGAAGTCTTCGCCGGCGCCAATCTGCGAAACATGGGCGCTGAGCGCCTGCATCTTCAGGTCGATCGTGCTGCTGATGTCGTGGTAATGGGTCGGCGCAGCCGTCAGATTCAGGTAGAGCTCGCCCACCTTGTGCGGCTCGAAGCCATCAGCCAACAGCTCGGGGAAGATCGGCCGCGTCTCGGCGCTGGGGAAAACGGCATAGATCGACGCTTCGCCAGCCGCGCGGTGATCGGGATGGTTGACATAGCCGCGGTGGACGAAGACGGAGGTCGGGTCTTGGCAGACGACTCGATAAGGTTTGGTTTCGCGGATGATGCGGGTGATGTCGCGCCGAACATCCAGCGTCGCTTGCAGAACGCCGTCAGGATGACCCAGGAAGCGCACATCCTGTACGCCGACCCGCGCCGCCGCTTCCATCTGCTCGCGATAGCGCAGCTCCACCAGTTGCTCGCGGGTCATGTCCGGGTCATTGCTGCCGGCGCCGCCATCAGTGATGATGACGTAGGTCACGCTCGCGCCTTCCTCGCGGATCCAGCGGGCGACGCTGCCAGCCACGCCAAATTCAATATCATCATGATGCGCGGCCGTCACTACGATATGATAAGGTTCGTCGCGCTGGGGGATTGCTTGCAGCGTCTGGTAATCAATGGTCATCGTTTGCCCTCTGTTTGGTGAGTCGTCGGTCTGATTGCGCACCGGCTGGCAGTATATCACAGCGCATGGAATAACGCGGAGACTGCGCTACAATTTGCTAAGACGACAAGGTCGTAGGGGCTGTTGCCACGGAGGCAGTTATGAGCCAATCATCGAAAGTCAAGACGACGCGCAAGACGGATCGGGAAAGAGTCGCGGAGGTGGATCTGGATTCGCTTTCCGAGCGGGAATTGCGGGATCTGTTCGAGGAGATATTCGGCGAGCCGAGCGACGAGGAGATCGTCGCGGCGCTGCGTGAAGCGGAAGTGGAATACAAAGCCGGCGACTATAGGCCGACGCCGCTTGAGGCCGATGATGATGACGAGCCTTACCGCGAGCAGACGCGGCAGGAGATATTGCAGGGAATCAAGCAGGGTTATAAGGAAGCGTTGGCGGGACATGGCAGGCCTATCCAGGAGTTACTGGACGAACTGGAGGATTAGCCGCTTTGTCACAGCCATTTGATATTCTCACTGCGCCCCAATTCGATCGCGACGTCAAACGGCTTAGAAAGAAATATCGCCGCATTGGCGAAGACTTGCGCGCACTGTTGCAGGAATTCGAAGCACTTGGCGTCCATGGCGAACTGATGATTGGCTATGGTCGGGAACTCCGCAAAGTTCGGCTGACGAACCGGTCCGCGAATCGCGGAAAGTCGGGTGGCTTCCGCGCACTGTATGTTACGGAGAACGATTCCACCATACGATTGATTCGACTCTACTCCAAAACCGAAGAATCAACATTAAGCCGGGCAGAGATCAGCCGAACACTTAGATTCTTGCCGTAAACTCACCGATCAATCTGTCCGCATTCGCGACGGACTGAAGCTCTACATTCTTATCTGCCGCCACTAGGTTTATCATTGCTGACATTCTAGCGGGGGCTTCACCCTATGCCGCCTCATATACGGTTGCTTTGGGCCGTCTGCATTGGGCATCTGACGAACGATATCTTCTCCTCCATGACGCCGGTGCTGCTGACCTTCCTCGCGGCCGGCATCATGCCGATGAGCAATATTCAGATCGGCCTGGCGGTCGCCATCGCTCAATTGCTGGGCGCGATCACCCAGCCTTATTTCGGCATCCGCGCCGATCGTTCGGGCGGACGGTTGCTCGGCAGCTTGGGCTTGGCTTTTCACGTCGGATTGTTCACTTTGGGCGTGATACTGGCGGGGGCGACGCGGCATTATTGGCTGATGTTCATACCAATTGTGCTTGCGCCAATTGGCAGCGGCGCCTTGCATCCGGTTGGCGCGCTGCATGCCGCCGAAGCGGTACCGCGACGCTCGGCTTTCAATATGGCGGTCTTTTTCCTGATGGGGCAATCCGGCTTGGCGCTGGGTCCTGCCATTGCCGGCATCCTGCTTGAACGGGCGAATCCCGACTTGCTAGGGCAGATGGGCGCGGCGGTCGGCTTGGCGCACTACGGCATACAGGATAACCTCAGTCCGATCGTCTTGTTGTCGGTGTTCGCCCTGCCGGCCGTTTTCTTAATGGCGACCAGCATCCCGCGCCATCATGAGCATCACGCTGAACAGAGCAAACGCAAGTCGGAGCGGGAAAATGGCAAGAAGGAGCATTTGCCGTTTTTCGCATTCCTCATCCTCGGCGTCATTGTATTGCTGCGCGGCTTGGGGCAGCAGGGCTCGGTGGCCTTTGTGCCGGTGCTCTTTGAGCAGAAGGGCTGGGACCCGGCCGCCTACGGCAGCATCACCAGCTCATACTGGATCGCCTCGGCTGTCTCCGGCTTGATCTTCGGGCGGCTGGCCGATCGCTTTGACCGGCGCCTGGTGATGATGCTGAGCATGCTCTTTTCGGCGCCGGCCTTCTTCTTGCTGCCGGCTTACGAAGGCGCCTTCGCTTTCTTTCTGGCGATCGCCGCGGGCGGTCTTTCTGGCGGCGCGCACAGCTTGATCGTGGTCATGGCGCAGGACCTGATCCCCATGCGCAAGGGCTTCGCCTCGGGCGCGATACTGGGCTTCATCTTCGCCACCGGCGCCATCGGCTCGCTGGCGATCGGCTTCATCTCCGATCAGATTGGTTTGGCGCTGACCTTCCAGATCGTCGCCGTGATGATTGCGGTCGCCGGCGCGCTCAGTTTGCTGCTGCCGCGGCAGGCCAAAGCCTAGGATGTATACTCGTCGCCAAGTGACGTGAGCGGCAAGATGCCCAAATTGATCTACATCTCCCTGATGCGCCTGCCGACGGAAAAGGCGCACGGGCTGCAAATCATGCAGAATTGCGAGGCTTTCGCCGATGCCGGCTGCGATGTCACGCTTTGGGTCGCGCGCCGCTGGAACACGCGCGAGATGCGCGCCATAATCGATCCTTTTGCCTACTACGGCATCCGCGCCAACTTCAAGGTGCGTCGAATTCCTTGCATCGATATCTTCCCACTCTTCCCGCCCGAGAGCGCTGGCGCCCGCCTTTCTTTTTATCTCCTGCAACTGTCATACGCGCTGGCGAGCCTGCTCTTGCTGCCGTTCACGCGCGCCGATATTTTCTATAGCCGCGATGAGTTCATCCTGACGCTCTTGTCCCGCGTCAAGGCGAAGGCGTCGCTGGCTTACGAAGCGCATCAGTTTCCCGCTTCGGGACGGGGCGCGGCGCTGCAGGCGCATGTCGTCTCTCGGGTTGGCAGCGTCATCGCCCTCACGCCGCGGCTGCGTGAAGATCTCATCCGGCAGCGTGGCGCCGACTCCGCTCGCGTCATCATCGCGCATGATGGCATCCGCCGCGCGCGCTTTGCGGACATCCCGGACCAAGCGACCGCGCGACAACAGGTCGGCTGGCCGCAAGAGGCCTTCATCGTCGGTTATCTTGGGCGGCTGCATACCATTGGCATGGACAAGGGGGTCGGTACGCTTGTCGAAGCGCTGGCGGCGAATGAGGGCGCCTGCCTCGCATTGGTCGGCGGACCCGATGATATGGCGGAAAGTTTGCGGCGAAAGTGGCTTGCGTTAGGATTGCGAGCGGAATGCTTTCTCTACGCCGGTCACGCGCCGCCGGATCAAGTGACGCTCTTCCTCAGCGCCTTTGACATTTGCGCCATGCCCCATCCGCCAACCGCGCAATTCAGCCGCTACACGTCGCCACTGAAGCTTTTCGAATACATGGCCGCCGGGCGCGCCATCGTCGCTTCGGATTTGCCTGCCTGGTCCGATGTGGTGGCCGATGGCGAAACAGCCGTGTTGGTCCCGCCGGCTGATGCCCCCGCCTGGTCCGAAGCGATCAGCCGACTTCGCCTCGACCGTGAAATGCGCGCGAGGCTAGGGGGGCGCGCCCGTGAGATGGCGCTGGAACATTACACCTGGGATGTGCGCGCCGGTCGGATCCTGGCGCATATTCAAAAGGCTGCGGCGAGTCAGTGAAGCTGGCGCTCTTTCAGCTGCGCCACCGCGGATTCGGCTGTGAAGCGGTCAACATCGGCTTCGTTCATTAGCCGGTCGCGCGCTTCGTCGAGTCTGTCCGCTTGCACCAGCGCTTGCAGCTCCGCGGTATCTATGCCGGCATCGGCGAGCAGCCGGCTGCGTTTGCGCTTCTCTTCGACTTGCATGAATTGATACAGGCCGAAGGCGAAAAGCGCCGCCATCAGCAGTAGATTCAAGACGATGAATAAGACGAAGATCACGCGTTCTCCTTAGGCGCCTAGCAGGAAACGTCCACCCCGTCTGCGCCGAAGACGCGCAGGCGATGCTCGCTGTCGGGCAGCCGCCTGACGCTCGCCGGGCAATAATGGAATTGCAGCGCCCAGCGCCGTTTATCGGAGCGAGTCGGCGGACTGCCATGATGCAGCAGGCAATGAAAGAGCAGGCAGCCACCGGGCGGCAGGGGCACGGCGACGCTATCGCCAACCCGCACATCGGTATCGCAGATTTGCCAATCGCGCCGCGTCCAGTGCGGCATCGGACCATCATGATGACTGCCGGGGATGACCATCATGCAGCCATTTTCCGGCATCGCTTGGTCCAGCGCGATCCAGGCGCCGACGATCGTTGTTTGCGCCGGGTAGTCGAAATAAGCCATGTCCTGATGCCAAGGTTTTTCGCGCCCGATCCGCGGCGGCTTGAGCATGGCTTGATCTTGCGACAGCGCCGCCGGCTCGCCCATGATGCGCCCGATGACATGCAATAGCGCCGCGTTTTCCGATGCGGTCTTCAACCGTTCGTCAAATGGCGCGACCGGCATCATCTTGCGCACGCTGTCCAGCCGCTCTTCATCGGCCAGTTCATAGAAGCGCTCGCCCACAACCGCTTCGACCATGATGTTGTCGTTTTCGCGGCTGAGGATCAGATCGCGTATGCCTGATCTGCCCGCCTCGATCGCGGTCTGGTCAATCGCATTGTGGATCACCAGGAAGCCCAGTGCGTGAAACTGCTCGATGTCGGCATCGGTGACATTGTCGAAGCCGTCAATTCCAGAGGTGATTTCTGCGCTGTAGTCGTACAGCCCGGCCGGCGGCGCATCCAAGCCAAATTCATCTTGTCTCATTTTCCGGCTCCTTGCGCAAGAGGGACTGTAACATTCACGCTATGTCAGCGCAACTGACGCCGAAGCTGCGCCTCGATACTGTCGGTTACCGCTAGCCAGTGGTCGGTATCAAGCAGGGCGACTTCCTCGTCGGACCAGAAAGCGTAGGCGATTGCGCGCGCCTCGGCGCTATCCGGACGTTCGCGCACAGTTTGCCAGGCGTCTATGCGCCTTCCGTAATAGTGCTCGACCAGTTCCGCCATGATTGCGTTGGCGGCAGCGCTGACCAGATAGCCGATGCGGGGCGGCAGCGGACCCGGCTGGGTGGCATGCGCCAGGTCAGAAAGCGCCTTCATATAATTTGCCGCGCCCGGATATTCGAAATCCCGCAGCGCTTCCGGCGGCAGGCGCGATGGCGCCGTCCCGGTATTGACCATCTGCGTCAAGATCTGCCGCGCGAAACCACCGTCGGGGTAGTAATGCTCGAAGGTTTCCAGAAAGCTCCGCGCCCGTTCGATGACCACCGCCAGCGCCAGATAGAATTCCATGTCTAGGAAGAGAGTCTTTAGCAGAAATTGGCAGCGCTCGGGGTCGCGCGCTTCGGCGGCGTCGCGCAGTTGATGCAGCAAGACGCCGTGGGAATCGTGTCCGTCCATATCGAACATTTTAACCGCAGCGTGTGGCGTAAACCCAGACAGGGCAATCGCATCAAAATCATTTCGCGCCGATCTCCGTCTAAAAGTGTGAAATTGTAGGGGCGTCTCGTGAGACGCCCGTGAAAATAGTCGACAAATAGCGGGCGTTTCCGCGAAACGCCCCTACAGAATTACGGAAAGTTGTGGGGAAATAGTTGAATTCAGCGTCATTTCAATTTGATGCGATTGCCCTGACACCCAGACCGACGACAGGGAAAAAGCGCCCCTTGATGATATAATCGAACTTAAGTGAGCGACAGAAGGATTAACCAATGGCAATAGCATCTCCCGACCTGCGCGTCGGCACAATCGCGCAATACCTCGGCGACCAAGCCGACTTTCTGCTCAACCACCGCTGCGATACTATAGCGCGCGAAGACCTGGCGCTGCCGGGACCGGATTTCGCCGAGCGCGTTTGGTTGGACAGCGACCGCAACCCGCAGGTCATCCGCAGCTTGCAGCAGATTTACGACAGCGGGCGCTTGGGCGGCAGCGGATATGTCTCGATTCTGCCGGTTGATCAAGGCATCGAGCATTCGGCTGGCGCCTCCTTCGCGCCCAACCCGGCTTATTTCGACCCAGCCAAGATCATCGAGCTGGCGCTGGAAGGCGGCTGCAACGCGGTCGCTTCCACTTTTGGCGTGCTCGGCTTGACCGCTCGCCGCTATGCCCATCGCATCCCCTTCATCGTCAAGGTCAACCACAATGAATTGGTGACCCATCCCAATACACATGAGCAGATTATGTTCGGCACGATAAAGCAGGCTTGGGATATGGGCGCGGTCGCCGTTGGCGCCACCGTCTATTTCGGCTCGCAAGATTCCAATCGGCAGATGGTCGAGGTGGCGGAAGCTTTCGCCTGCGCCCATGAGCTGGGCATGGCGACCATCCTCTGGTGCTATATGCGCAATAGCGCCTTCACCGCAAATGGCGTCAATCACGAATCGAGCGCCGATCTCACCGGGCAGGCGAATCACTTGGGCGTGACCCTGGGCGCCGACATCGTCAAACAGAAGCTGCCGACGCAGAATTATGGCTACAAGGCGCTAAACGCGGGCGATTCTTCCTACGGCAAACTGGATGAGCGGATTTACAGCGAACTCTCAAGCGACCATCCCATCGATCTCACGCGTTACCAGGTCGCCAACGGCTATATGGGCAAAGTCGGATTAATCAACTCGGGCGGGGCCAGCGGCGCGGACGACTTCGCCGAAGCGGTAACGACGGCGGTCGTCAACAAACGCGCCGGCGGCATGGGGCTGATCAGCGGTCGCAAAGCCTTCCAGCGGCCGCTGGAGGAAGGCGCGCGCCTGCTCAACGCAATTCAGGATGTATACCTGAACGACGATGTAACCATCGCCTGATTCGCCGGCTCTAAACGACAATTGAGAGTAGATGACTATTCGCTTCCCGTTGCAATTCGCCATCGACTATCTTATCCTCGCCGGACATCAACGTACGGCGCAAGAGCAATATGAAGATCGAAAGCGAAGCAGACCTGCGCGGCATGAAACGCATCGGCGAGATCTGCGGCTTGACGCTGAAGCTGATGCTGGATAACGCCGAAGCCGGCATGAGCACGCGCGATCTGGATGATATCGGGCGCGATTTTCTGCTCAAGGCGGGCGCGGTTTCAGCGCCGATACAGGCCTACGAATTTCCCGGTTATACCTGTATCAGCCTCAATGACGAAGCGGCGCATGGCGTGCCGCGCAAAGACCGCTTCATTCAAGCGGGCGACCTGCTCAATGTCGATGTATCGGCGATGCTGGAAGGCTATTGGGGCGATACCGGCGCCACCATCATTGTGCCGCCAGCGCGGCCGGAACTGGCGACGCTTTGCCATGTCACGCGCAGCGCCTTGCAGCTGTCAATTGAGATGGCGGTTCCTGGACAGCGAGCGCGAGCGATCGGGCGGGCGGTGGAGAAATTCGCCAAGCGCCGTGGTTATCGCACCTTGCGCCAACTGGGCGGGCACGGGGTCGGGCGGCATATCCACGAGAAGCCATCCATTCCCAATTTTCATGCCAGACGCAATCGCGATGTGCTGGAAGACGGCATCGTCGTAACGCTGGAGCCCTTTCTCAATACCGGGCGCGGGCGCATCAAGGCGGCGGACGACGGCTGGACCTTGCGGACGGTGGATGGCAGTGTTTCAGCGCAGTACGAGCACACCGTCATCATCAACGGCGATGATCCGATTCTGGTGACAAAAGTGGATGGCGGTTATGTCTGAGCGGGCGGTAGGCATAAGGAGCGGCGCATGATCACAGGCATCGACCATATCGTAATTGCGGTCAAATCGCTGGAGCGCGCGATAAAGACGTATCGCGGCCTGGGTTTCACGGTGGTCGAAGGCGGGAAACATCCCTACGGCTCCTACAACGCGCTGATTGGATTTGCCGATGGCAGCTATATCGAACTGCTGGGCTTCTACGAAGAGAGCCCCGATCATCCCTGGTGGGACTTGCTGCATGAGCGCGGCGGCGGCCTGGTTGACTTCTGCCTGGCGACCGATGACATCCGCGCTGACCATGCCGCTTTTCGCGCGCAGGGCGTCGAGTGCAGCGAGTTGGTCGAAGGCGGACGTTCGCGCCCGGATGGCTACACCGTCAAGTGGATCAATAACAAGGTAATGGGCGAATGGCAGGGCTTGATCCCCTTCATCATCGAGGATCTGACGCCGCGTGAAGAGCGCCTGCCGCGAGAGACAGCCCATGCCAATGGCGTCACCGGAATCGACCGCCTCAGCTTCGCGACGAATGATGTCGCGCGCTACGCTGGCGTCATGTCAGCGGTGACGGGCGCGGCAGGCGAGACGGTACGATATGAAGTATTGTCAGCGAGAGGCCTTCGTCTGGCGGTCGGAGAACATGCGCTGGAGTACCTGACGCCCGACAATAGCGAGGGTCCGCTTGCGGCGCATCTGGCGGAGAATCGACCGGCGCCCTATCGCGTGCGCTTCAAGACGACTGGCGAAGCGCGGCGTTGGAGTCCGGATGAGGCTGAGGGCCTTCGTGCCGAGTTGGTGCGGTGCGGCGCTTAATCCGCGTCACCGAAATAAGACTTGAGAAACTCGTACACTTCACGCTTTTGCGGCTTAGACGCTGATTGCACGATCGCCACTACATTGAGCCATCCGGTTTCATCGTCCCAATAGTTCTTTTTCATGACCTGATGCCGCCCACACAGCGGTTGCCACTTAGACGGATCTGTTGGATCAACCTCAGCATGTATTGCATGTGGGGTCTTATGGTCTGGCGTCAGTTTTACTGTTCCGCCGCCAACTGGATCAATATCGCCATTGCGCAAGCCACAACTGAATCCACCTTCCGACCAGGCGCATCTATTAGCATATTGACTCAGCACCTTGTTCCATGTCGTCGCATTCGGGCGTGTTCGTTTCGACGCGGTATTTCGCCGTTCCGCATTCGGCATCATGTATTCGCTGACTTTAAGATCACCATGATTTCGCCATGAAAGAATCGTGTATCCATAGTCTGTTCTGAGTTCAGACAATCTCTGATGCCAGTTTTCCGGTTGTCGACCAGTTGTGGGATCGGTGGCAACTTCTATCAACTGTTCTCGCGTTGCCACCTTTCCCAGATTGTCAAGGAAGAAGGCCTCAATTCGAGCTCGGATTGAACGCTGAGCATACGGTCCTTTGATTACGGCGTTTCTATCTTCCATTTGCAGTTCTTACATAATTGGCTACACGGTCCCTTGTTATCGACAAGTACTCTTCAGAACCATCACAGAGGACTGCTCGGCGATTGAGTCGTAAACAGGCTTCACCGGTGGTTCCAGAACCGCACATGGGATCGAGTACCGTGTCATTTTCTCCGGTAGACATTAAGATAAGTGGTTCTATTACCGCCAGTGGTTTCTGCGCTGGGTGTCTGGTCTGTTCATTTCGTCCGACAAATCCAACATTTAATGGAACCTCTAAAACTGAAGGAGGACCGGGGACGAATCGCATCTTGCCAGTTTTCCATCTTTCCAATTGTTTACCATTTAGGAAATTCTCTGGATATACGGTAGCGCCTTCTCTTGCTAAATGGAGACAGGCATTCTGTGCGGAGCGCCATCCACGGATGACTGAAGGGCAGTTCTTGTAATACCAGGTCAGCCAAGACACCAGAGAAAATCCCTCGGGTATGTTCGGGATTTGGAAAGCCAAGATTTCCGGAAAACCCCAAACAAATATGTGCTGCGATTTTCTGGACGCGGCGGCAATAACTACTGACAGCCAATCATGATAATCCGGTCTCGCGCCGCCTACTCCCTTGTTGTACCAAGGGTCAAGAATGATAGTGTTTACTGACTCGGAATTGCTTAGCGTATCGAGAACATCCGCCGCTGACAGAATCTCTATTGATGAAGCGGATTGACTTTTCCCGACCGTACTCTCGTCGGGAAACAATCGAATTTGAGACATACCTGTAAGCTCCGATTTCCTATTAACAATCTTATCCGCGACCGTGTTGCTATTCAAGCGATTGTAAATAGCGCTTTGTCAGTGTCTATTGGATTTGGCATATCCATTAAACGCGGATCACACCCGCAGCCGCTGCAGCAAGCCGCTGTGGCGCTCGGCGACTTTGTTGTTGTCCACCGCGATATGCACCGCCTGGCGTGTGCCGACGAGCACGACAAGCCGCTTCGCCCGTGTGATGGCGGTGTAGAGCAAGTTGCGCTGCAGCATCATATAGTGCTGCGTCAGAATCGGCATGACCACCGCCGGATATTCCGAACCCTGCGAGCGGTGCGTGCTGATGCAGTAGGCGTGCATCATCTCGTCCATTTCGCTGAAGTCGTACACGACGAATCGGTTGTCCATCACGACTTCAAGCGAGTTGTCGTCGTCATCAATGCTGTCGATGAAGCCGATATCGCCATTGAAGACTTCCTTGTCGTAGTTGTTGCGCGTCTGCATCACCTTGTCGCCGACGCGGAATAGTCGGCTGCCCAGCTTGACTTCAGCGATGCGGAAATCGCCATTGAGTTCTGCTTGCAGCCGGCTGTTGAGGTTGTTCACGCCGGCGGCGCCGCGGTACATCGGCGCGATCACCTGGATATCGCGCACCGGATCGAGGTCCCAGCGCTCGGGCGCGCGCCGCTTGACGATATCCACCATCATTTCAGCTACCGCCTCGGGATCGCTGATGTTGAAGAAGAAGAAGTCATTGGACTGATTGTCGGTGACTGGATGCTGACCCTGATTGATGCGATGGGCATTGCTGACGATGTGGCTCTTGTCGTCTTGGCGGAAGATTTGCTCGAGGCGCGTGACCTGGGCAATGCCGCTGTCGATGACATCGCGCAGCACATTGCCGGCGCCGACCGATGGCAACTGATCGACATCGCCGACAAGCAGCAGATGCGTTGTTGGCTGGATCGCCTTGAGCAGACTGTGGAAGAGCTGCAAATCGAGCATGGAGGCTTCGTCGATGACTACCATATCGCTCTTCAGCGGGTTGGACTCATCGTGCTCGAAGCCGCCTTCATCTGGTGAGAAACCCAGCAGCCGGTGGATGGTGCTGGCTTCTTCGCCGGTCGCTTCGCCCAAGCGCTTGGCGGCGCGCCCGGTCGGCGACGCCAGGTTGAAGGGATAGTCGCCTTCGCGCAGCGCGTTAATGAGCATTTGCAGAGTTGTGGTCTTGCCGGTGCCCGGACCGCCCGTGAGCACACTGACCTTGGAGGTCATAGCGGCCCGCACGGCGCTAAATTGCTGTGGCGAGAGCAGTACATCGTTGTTCTCGCCCAACTTGGACAGGTAACGCGCCCAATCGGTCTTGCGATGATCGCGGACGATAGCGCTCGTGCCGCTGGCGATGGCGCGGAGCATCTGGCTTGAGGCGGTTTCGGCGCGGAAGAAACGCGGCAGGTAGACGGCTTGGATCACGTCGTTCCCAGCATGACCGCGCAGTTCGTCTTCGACCAGCTTGCCCGCCATCAACTGACCTTGTAGCGCAATCGTCAGCGCCGACGGATCATCGACGCCGAGCAGCTCGCCAGCCTTCTCCAGCAGCTCAGCGCGCGGCGCGTAGGTGTGGCCCTCGCGCGCCAATTCGCCCAGCGCGTGATGCAAGCCGGCGCGCAGCCGATGCGGGTCGTCCGGCAGCAAGCCCATTCGGCGGGCGATCTGGTCCGCCTTGCGAAAGCCGATGGTGAAGACATCCTGCGCCAACTGGTAGGGATTGTTTTCGATGATCTGCTGCGTATGACTGCCGTATTCGTTGACGATGCGCCGGGCGATACGCGCGCTGACGCCGAGCCCTTGCAAGTAGATGAGGATATTGCGCTCGCCGCGCTTCTTGGGCCAGGTCTCAATCAGATGATCGGCCAGCGAGCGTTTCAGACGCGGCACCTCATAGATTCGCGCCGGATCGGAGTCGAGGATGGCGACCGTGTCGTCGCCCAGATGATTCACGATTTTCTCGGCGGTGCGCGGTCCGATGCCGCGGACGATGCCGCTGCTCAGGTAATTGATCAAGCCCTTCTTTGTGCTCGGCGGAACCGGGATGGCTTGCTGCGCGCGGAACTGAAGGCCGTATTTGGGGTCAGTGACCCATTCGCCGATGAATTCAGCCGATTCGCCTTCGCCGAGCGCGGGCATCGTCCCCACAACGGTCACCGTGCCATCGCGCGCCTGCGCCTGCGGGAAGCGCTTTTCCGGCAGAATCTTGATGACGCTGTAGCCGTTGTCCTCGTTGAAATAGGTGATTCGCTCAACTGCGCCGGCGAGTTGTTCTTGCATCGCGTGTCCATCGTCTGGCTTGCCACTCTATTGTAACGGCAATCTCGCTTAGCGCCGGGTGGACTTAGTGGGAGGACTGCGCGGCCACCAAGAGCTTGCTTGACACTACCCCGTTGCTGGTGTAGCGTTTGACTAGGTCCATAGCAGAAAAACATTCCGGGAGTCCAAATGAAATGCGCAGTCTCGCCGCCCCAACTGGAATCTAAGCGATTCCTGACTTTATCCTTATTCATCCTGGCAGTCTTTCTCTCCGCTCAGCCCGTCCT
>JAPOYT010000003.1 GCA_026706445.1 Chloroflexota bacterium | reverse complement strand
CGGCGCTCCAACTGTAAAGCTATTTTAGTGACATACCACTAGTTAGCTTCGTAAAGGAACAGAAGAAAGGCCAATGGCTTGAGTTGCTAGAAAGTGCGCGCGATAACCCTCTAGGCAATGAAGTATTCATCAGTGTACCAGTAAAGACCGTCCAAGGGTGGCATACGGTAACTTTCTCAGGGGAGCCGGTGACGGATGAGTTTCTGAGCCCGGATAGACTCAGATCACTGCCAATTTTCCTAGAGAAGGCAGGGATTAACTATGAATGGTCAACAAGAAGACCGTCTAAGAACAAGCATCTCCTAGCTATGGAGGCGGATGCGAAAAAGGAGTTAGCCGACAGGTACGGAATCCACAGCGACTAGAGACGGTGGGAGCCTGGAATCCCGTCCTCACCCGAGTGTGAGATTTGATTCCAGGCCGCGATGAAGCTTAGCCGTCCTCGATGTCCGAGTCAGCGTATCGCTTCAGGATCTCGACGGCTTCCTCGCAGTAGACCCTGTCCGAGAAGCCCTTGCAGGACATGGCGATGTCCTTGTGGTTCTTCGACCTGAGTAGCCAATGCCACTCCCGAGACGCTCGATCCCGATAGATCGTGTAGTAGCCATCGCTAGTGGTGTGTCACTAGAACAAGTTTGCAGTTCAACATCCGTGGCGCGGTGACGCTCTCGTCCACAATCGCCCCGGAAATAGGGCGTTTCTGCGAGCCGTCGGCCACGACAGGCAAGTGTAAAGTCATTTATGGGACACACCACTAGCCATTGTCCTCAGCCGATTCCCCCGCCCTCAGAGATCCCCTCATTTGCCGATAGATCGATAAGGGAATCCTGATTGGACAGAGATATCTCGCACTCGGAAGTGTGAGTGCTTCGAATTAAAATTGTGGCTGTATGCCGCTGTATGAAACCCCGCCCAGGAAATGCTTCCAGAGACACGACCTTCTGAACTTCATAAACGTCTTGTACGATGGCGACCTGCATGCCAAACGAGTGCTGTCGCTGGCCAACGCCACCCTGGGCGTACTGACGAGCGCCTCGCTGGCAATCCATGCCGTGGGGCGTGGTTTGGCCCAGGCCATGGGCACGTTGACCAAGCATGGCGTCAAGCAGGTCGACCGGCTCCTGAGCAACCGAGGCGTCCACGTGTGGACCTTTTTCGCCTACTGGACGCCGTACATCGTCGGCGCCCGCACCGAGGTGGTCGTCGCGCTGGATTGGACGAGCTTCGCGGCCGATGCGCAGGACACCATCGTGCTGTCGATGGTGACCGGCCATGGCCGCGCGACGCCGTTGCTGTGGAAGACGGTGGCCTCGTCGACGCTGAAGGGCAATCAGCGGCGCTACGAGTACGAGGTGCTGTGCCGATTGCGCCAGGTGCTGCCGGCGGGGGTGAAAGTCACCGTGGTAGCAGACCGGGGCTTTGCCGACTGCAAGCTGTTCTACGCGTTGGCGACCGAGCTGGGCTTTGAATACGTGATTCGGTTGCGCGGAGACGTCTATGTGACGAATGCGCGCGGCGAACGGCGAGCGGCCGCCGCGTGGGTCGGGGCCGGCGGGCGCGCCCGGCGGCTGGTGGGTGCTCGGGTGACCGACGAGCACGAATGGCCTGTGGGCGCGGTCGTGTGCGTACACGACCGGAAGATGGACGAACCGTGGTGTTTGGTGGCCAGCGAAGCGACGGTGCCGACGCGGGTTCTGATTCGATACTACGGCAAGCGCTGGGGGATCGAGGCGGGCTTTCGGGACATCAAGGACATGCGCTTCGGAATGGGCCTGTCGTCGATGCATGTCTCGCGGCCGGACCGGCGGGACCGCCTGCTGTTGATCAGCGCGTTGGCGATTGCCGTGTTGTCGTTGCTGGGTGCGGCGGGCGAGCGCATCGGGTATGACCGTTGGCTGAAGGCGAACACGGTGAAGCGGCGGACGCATTCGTTGTTTCGGCAAGGGTTGATGCTGTACCACCATCTTCCCAACTGGCCCGAGGATCGGATTCGTCCGTTGATGGAGACGTTCGGGAGCATGCTGGTCGAACAGCGGGCGTTCCGAGAGATCTTCGGCGTGATCTGATGCCATGCGAAATGAGGGGATGCATGAGGGCTGTAGTGGGTATTGAATCCGCTACGGAAGGCAAAGCCAAGTTGATACTGCGACGGCGCCCCGATGAACCTAGTGGTGTGTCCCAAGAATGACTTTACACTTGCTGACCTTCTCGATGATGGCA
>JAPOYT010000079.1:18511-21697 GCA_026706445.1 Chloroflexota bacterium | reverse complement strand
CTGCGACCGCTGGCGGGAAAACCCGGAAAACTTTCATACTGAACCGCACCATCTCACTACGGGACTATACAGCTAGGGAAGGGGAGCTTAGCGCAGCGGGACGCAAGGTATTTTGCGTGGGCGGGGGCATAGTCGCGCGAGGGTCTACACAAGTATGAAGATGGCGGGGGCGCCGCGTATGCCCAGTCGAGCATGGGGATTTGCGGGCGACATGATATGTCGCCCCTACAAGGCTTGTCCGCTACTGTGTCAGTTTAACGCAACAGAAATTGAATCAGGGTTCTGCTGGGGCGAGCCACCGCTGCGCGTAGGTCGCGTAGACACTGACCGCCGACACTGCAGATCGCTCGCCCGTACCCACAGCAAATCTGGGACAAAGTCTCCAGCCAATTTATAGTGCAAGCGGGATTTTTACCGGCGCGCCTAGGCAGCGTAGACACTGACCACCAAAATAGCTAGTAGATCGCCCTTGCAGTGTCGATTGAGTTCCAACAATCCATCCCTCTGCGCCCTCTGTGTTTCCTCGATTCCTCTGTGGTGAAGCCCATGTACTCCTTGGCACTGCGCAGCGTCGGAAGCGAGCCATCAAGTAGCGGACAAGCCTTACAGGTCTATCGTTGTGGCGCGCGAGATTTGCTACACTGTAGCGAGTTAATTTGAAAAACGAGGAGTGGATATGAGTTTGTCCGCTTATGGAAGATTGCCCGTTCCGCGCTTGACGCCCGAACTCTTGAGTCTGGTCAAAACTGGCGAGGTTTTCAGTTTAGGCGTCGATTTTCAAGAAGGAATGCTGACGCCGGGCGCGGCGATGAAAACTTATTCGATCGCGCCGCATTTGCGCCACGGCGATGAATCAACGATTGATCCGGGCACAGCCGCGGCCGAGACGATCCGCATGTCGATTCACGTTGGCACGCATATCGACGCGCTCTGCCATATTGGGGAAAAGCAGGACGGCGCCGGCAATCCCGCATCTGACGGCGAGCCACGCCTGTACAATGGCGCAGGCGAAACGGTCGCCGCTCGCGATTGTGTCAATTCGGCTGGTCAGACGCATATGAGCATCGAGAAGATGCCGCCAATCGTCACGCGCGGCGTGCTGCTGGATATCGCCGCGTACAAGGGCGTCGAGATGCTGCCGCCCGCTTACAGCATCGGCGCGGACGATATTCGCGGCGCCATGGAAAAGCAAAGCAGCGTCATTGGCGAGGGCGCAGCCGTGCTGGCGCGGACGGGGACGTATCCGCTGCTGCGCGCTGGAGATCCGATATATCGCGATGCGCAGGCGGGCTTGAATCTGGAGGCGGCGCAATTCCTGGTGGAGCAAGGCATGACGCTGGTTGGCGCCGATAATATGGCGGTGGAAGCCATGCCGCCGATGGATCATTCGGTGCATCGATTCACCTTGGTGCATAGTGGCATCACCCATGTGGAGAATCTTAATCTGGATGAGTTGGCGGCGGCGGGCTGTTACGAGTTTCTGCTCATCATCGCGCCGCTGAAGTTGACCGGCGCCACCGGCTCTTGGGTGAATCCAATCGCCATCGCATGAAGCCCGATACGCGCGCAGATCTTGCGAACGAATATAGCCCACATAGAATGGCTTCATATAGTGAAGTCTTGCGCCGCTGTTAACGCGCAAACACGCGCCCAATGGCTTTGGCAAAGGTTAGCAGCGCTTCATCTTCACCGAAGCGCCCGATCAGTTGCAATCCTAGCGGGAGGCTCAGCATGCCGGTTCCGGCTGGCACAGATACGGCGGGCAGACCCGCGTGAGTCCAGGGCAAATTCATCGCCGGGCTGCCGGTCGCTCCAAGTCCGCGTGGCGCAACATCCGGCGCCGACGGGCAGATCCACAGATCAATTTCCTCGTCGTCCATTTTGCGCCCTATTCGCGCGCGAAGTTCAAATCGATGGTCGCGAACCGCTTGAAGTCGCTTCGGCGCAACAGCTTGTCCGCGTCGAATCAGTGCGGCCGTGCGCGGTCGGTAGAGGCGCTCGTATTGCGAGAACCATTCGCGGTGTTGCTGCGCCAGTTCCGCGGCGATCAAGTCTTGATGGCGGGCGTCAATCACTGCGATATCGTCGAACATGGGGATGCGCTTAACCGGGCAGCCTGCCTCTTCGAGCGCATTGAGCTGCGCTTCGAATGCAGCCAGAGCGGTCGACTGTTCGAGGTATGGGCCAATCGGTACCGCCAAAACCGGTCGTGGCTTATGGTCGGGCTGGCCGGTCCAATCGCCAATCACGGCTGCGGCAATCGCAAGCATATCGGCGACATCGGCGCTGAAGAAGCCGACGTGATCGGCCGCTGGCGAGAAATCGACCAAGCCTGTGGTATCGACGCGCGCGAATGATGGCTTGAAGCCGACGACGCCACAGTAGGCGGCCGGTCGAATCACCGAGCCTACGGTCTGAGTGCCGATCGTCACATGGGCGAGCCCGGCAGCGATGGCGGCGGCCGAACCGCTGCTGCTGCCGCCGGGACTATGCGCGAGATTGTGCGGATTGCGCGTGGGACCAGGTTCAAAGTAAGCGAACTCGGTGGTGACGGTTTTGCCGACGATGAGCGCGCCCGCTTGTTTCAGGCGCGTCACGACATCGGCTTCAGCGCCGGCGAAGAGCGCCGATGGCAGTTGTGTTCCCGCGCGAGTTGGGAAGCCGTCCACATGAAAGATGTCCTTGATACCGAGCAGCGCGCCATAGAGCGGGGGGAGCGTGGCGGCGTTTTGGCAGCGCGCCTCCAGCTCATGGGCGTCGCGGCGCAGGCGGCCGAAGCGATCTGCCTCGGGCAAGTAGGACCGGATGGCCGGCTCGATCGCTTCAAAGCGCGCCTCCAGGGCGTCAATCCGCGAAGACAATGATAGTTCGCCGCGCTGCAGCTTCAATAAATCCGAGGCGAGTGAAACTTTATGAATGTGCGAATCTGCCGTCATACTTATCCTCTATGCGTCGCCATTAGTAGCAATCGTCAAAACATTGGCAGCGACGACATACAGCCGAATTCACTATATTCTACGCAAAAGTCAAGGTCTGGATACGATCTTCGGCTGGAGACATCTGCATTTGAACAATTGCCCTGCGCTGTTGGGAATCTCCTCAATGTCGCCGGAGCAATGATCGGATGCGGTTGTGTATCCATTTCGGTTGAAATAGGTAAATTGCATCCACCTGACAGTCTGTAGG
>JAPOYT010000079.1:12701-18429 GCA_026706445.1 Chloroflexota bacterium | reverse complement strand
AGTCGCCCCTACAAAATCATACGTACTTGGGGTTGGGGATATAATCTCGAGGATAGCTCAAAGAATTTCAACCGATTTCAATACACTACCTCGGATGGCGCGGACTTTGCCAAACAGCGGGAGCAGGCTACAATCGTCCTAACGGGTCGAAGCTCCGAGGACCGTAGACGTGTTGACCTTCCTCCACATCAGTGACACGCATATCAGTGGCGATCCCGATTATCATCCGCCCTGGATACCGGACGACGTTCCGCACCCGAACCGCGGCGCCGAATCGCTGCTGGCAGCGATTGATCGGTTGCCGTTTGAGATCGACTTTATTTTGCATACGGGCGATGTTTGCGCCGACCCGCATGAGGCCGATTATCATTGCGCGCGCGAACTGCTCTCGCAGTTTCGACAACCCGTGTATATGCTGCCGGGCAATCACGATTCAGCCGAATATATGGAAGCCATTCTGCACGACGGGGCGAAGCTGCATGTCTTGCGTGACGCCCAGCTCGAGGTGAGCGGCTATCCGCTGGTTGCGCTCGACACCAACGGACCTGGCGACGCCCACGCGCCCTCCCTGCTGGGCAAACAGATCGCATTTTTCGCCGACGCACTCGAAGCCGCCGGTGATCAGCCGACCATCGTCGCGATGCATCACTCGCCAATCGAAACTGGCGTCCCATGGCTGGATGATCACATGCGCATCCAGAATGGCGATCGGGTTCAGCGCGTCTTGCGGGCGCATCGCGACAAGCTTGCAGGCGTCTTTCACGGGCATATTCATCAGCAGACCGTCAGCCAGAGCGATGGCGTTCTCTATATCTGCTGTCCATCGACCTGGTCCAATCTCTCCGGTTACCCGGGCATGCACGACGGCGTCGCCGATCCACTGACGCCGGGCGGATTCAATCTCGTATTGATTCGCGAAGGGCGCACTTTCGTCAGGCGCTACAATCTGCCATTGCTCAGGCGATAAGGCGGAAACGAGAAGGGCTTGGACCTAAGGACGGGCGAATTCACAAGTCGCGACTTCGAATTTGCAAGTGGCGGCCTCCTGCCCGAGCTGCGACTGCGCTACCGTACGCTGGGCGAGCCGCGGCGCGACGCCTCCGGCGCAGTCTGCAACGCAATTTTGATCCTGCACGGCACCACCGGCAGCGGCGCTCAGTTTCTGCGGAGCAGCTTCGCGAACGAACTGTTTCAGCCCGGGCAGCTGCTGGACAGCGAGCGGCATTTCATCATATTGCCCGATGGCGTTGGGCACGGCGGATCGAGCAAGCCGAGCGATGGCATGCGGCTGGATTTCCCGCGCTATGGCTACCGCGACATGATCCGCGCGCAGCATCTTTTGCTGACGGAAGGCTTGGGCATTGCGCATCTTCGCCTAGTGATGGGCACATCAATGGGCGGTATGCAGACCTGGCTTTGGGGCATCCACTATTCCGATTTCATGGACTTTCTCGTTCCGCTCGCGTCCCTTCCGGCGGAGATTGCCGGGCGCAACCGCATGATCCGCAAAATGATCATGGATTCGATCAGCTGTGATCCCGCCTGGCGCGGCGGGGATTATGACGAGCAGCCGCCCGGCTTGATCAATGCGATACATCTGCTGATCATGATGACAAGTTGTCCGCGGCAATGGCAGATTGAGGCGCCAACACGCGCGGCCGCCGACGCCTTCCTCGCGCAACGCATTCGCGACTACGCGAACATGCTCGATGCCAACGATATGCTCTATGCCTTCGCTGCATCGGAAGATTATAACCCGGCGCCCGACCTGCGGCGAATCAAGGCGCCGCTGCTGGCGATCAATTCCGCCGATGATCAGGTGAATCCGCCGGAGCTGGGGATCATGGAAGCGGCGATTCGCCAGGTGGAGCGCGGGCGTTCTGTGTTGCTTCCCATTGATGAGCATACCCGCGGGCACGGCACGCATACGCTGGCTGCGGTTTGGAAACATCATCTGGCTGCATTTCTGGCGGAAGCCGACGCTGAACACTGCCGACCAATTCAGTGACATCTTTGGCTGCCGAACGCATCTGCGCCGCATCTGCCGCGCCTGTGGAGCAATTTGTAGCGGATTGACGGAAAGCAAGTTACAATTTCGTCGAGCGGAAGTTTAGCCTTGCCCCGGTCAATTTCGCGTTTTGCCCGGTGCAAGTTTCAAGTTTGCGTCAGGCAAGTTATAATGGCGCGATGGGTAAAGAAACCGCGAAAATATTGGTCACGAAATGGAGGGATTTATGCAAGTAGCAATCACTGTAAACGGGGTCGTACATGAACGTGATGTCGACCCCCGCACTCTCTTGGTCCATTTTTTGCGTGAAGAGTTGGACTTGACCGGCACCAAGATCGGCTGTGATACCAGCCAATGCGGCGCCTGTACAGTTCACTTGAATGGCAAGGTGCTGAAATCGTGTACCTTGCTCGCTGTACAAGCCGATGGCGCGGAGGTCGCTACCATTGAGGGCTTGGCGGAAAACGGCGAGCATCACCCGATGCAAACCGCTTTCTGGGAGAATCATGGCCTGCAATGCGGCTACTGCACACCGGGCATGATCATGGCGAGCGCCGCTTTCGTGCGCGACAACCCCGGCGCCTCGGAAGGGGAAATCCGCCACTACCTCGAAGGGAACATCTGCCGCTGCACCGGCTATCACAACATCGTCAAGGCGGTCAAGCAGGTGGCGGACGCCGCCGCGACGTAGGTGTTTGCCCCCCATAGAGATGGGGGAAGCGTGGAAAGGGGGTAAAACCTATGACAACACGCATATTTGGCTCAGGAATTAAACGCAGGGAAGACCCACGCCTGATCACCGGCGAAGCGCGCTACACCGATGACATTAAATTGCCGGGCGTATTGCACATGGCGGTCGTTCGCAGTCCGTACGCCCATGCCAATATCGTCAGCATCGACAGTTCGGCGGCTGAAGCGATGGACGGCGTGGTCGCCGTGTACACCGGCGACGATATAGAAGGTCTCGCGGGCTTGCCGACGGCTTGGCTGATACCGGACAGTGACCTGAAAACGCCGGAGCATCCCGCTTTGGCGAAGGGCAAAGCGCGCTACGTTGGCGATGGCGTCGCCATCGTGCTGGCTGGCGACCGTTATCAGGCGCAGGACGCGGCTGACGCGGTGGTCGTCGAATACGAAGAATTGCCCGCGGTGATTGATCCGGAAGAAGCGGCGCAAGAGGGCGCGCCTTTGATTCATGATGATGTCGAGGGCAATATCGCTTTCCGCTGGGCGCCATTTGACAAGGAGGCGAGCGACGCGGTCTTTGACGCGGCCGATGTCGTCGTCTCGGAGCGGATCTTGCAGCAGCGGCTGCTGCCGACAGCGATGGAGCCGCGGTCGGCGATGGCGCAGTATAACCCGGCGACAGCGGAATTGACGCTTTGGTGCACATCGCAGAACCCGCATATCCACCGCTTCATCATCAGCGCGGTGACTGGCTTGAACGAAAACAAGGTGCGGGTGATCGCGCCGGAAGTCGGTGGCGGCTTCGGCAGCAAGATTCCCTGCTATCCCGATGAAGCGCTGGTCAGTTGGGCGGCGATGCAGCTGGGCGTCCCGGTCAAATGGACGGAGACGCGTTCCGAAAATTACCTGATCACGATCCATGGGCGAGACCACGTACAGCATGTCGATATGGCGGCCAGCAATGACGGCAAGATTTTGGGTGTGCGGGCGACAGTTTACGCTGGTATGGGCGGTTATTTGTCGACGGCGGCGCCCGGCATTCCAACGATTCTACATGGATTGCTTTATGTCGGTCCTTACACGATCGACAGTGTCTACTGCGAATCCATCGGCGTGATGACCAATGGCACGCCGACCGATGCCTATCGCGGCGCCGGCAGACCGGAAGCGACTTTCTTGCTCGAGCGCATGATCGACAATGTTGCCAACAAGATCGGCATGGATCCGGCTGAAGTGCGGCGCAAGAATCTGATTCCGGCTTTTGAAGACGGCTATGAAGTCGCGGCGGGCTTGAATTACGACAGCGGCGATTATCCGACTGCGTTCGAGAAGGCGCTGGGCATGGCTGGCTACGGCGATTTCCGCCAGCAGCAGAAATCGGCGGCGGCGCAGGGACGCTACCTGGGCATCGGTGTCACCGCTTACACCGAAATGTGCGGTTTGGGTCCAAGCCAGGTCGCGGGAGCTGTTGGTTTCCAAGGCGGCTTGTGGGAGAGCGCCACCGTGCGCGTCACGCCGACGGGCAAGGTGCAAGCGCTGATCGGCGCTTCGCCGCATGGCCAAGGCTCAGAGACGACGCTGGCGCAGATCATCGCCGAAGAGCTCGGCTTCCCGGTCGATGACATTGAAGTTATCCACGGCGACACAACCGAGACGCCGATGGGCTGGGGCACTTATGGCAGCCGCACGACGCCGGTGACTGGCGCCGCCTTGGCGAAAGCCTCGCAGAAGTTGAAGGAGAAGGCGAAAGCCTTGGCGGCTCATCTGATGGAAGCGAGCGAAGACGACATCGAATACGCCGATGGCAGCTTCTCGGTCAAGGGCTCGCCCGATCAAACGCAGAGCATTCAGGATGTAGCGCTGATGGCGCATTTGGCGTGGAATATGCCCGAGGGCATGGATCCCGGTTTCGAGGAATCACAGTTCTATGACCCGCCAAATTTCGTATTCCCCTTCGGCACGCATATTGCGATCGTTGAAGTGGATGCTGAAACGGGCGAGATCGAGTTGCAGCGGTATATCGCGGTCGATGACTGCGGCCCGCAGATCAATCCGGAGATCGTCGCCGGGCAGATTCACGGCGGCGTGGTGCAGGGCATCGCGCAGGCGCTTTGCGAAGGCGTGATATATGACGAAAACGGCCAGCTGCTGACGGGCACAATGATGGATTACTGCATGCCGAAGGCGGACATGTTCCCCAATTTCGAGCTCGGCGAGACGGTGACGCCGTCGCCGCATCATCCGGTGGGCGTCAAGGGCGTCGGCGAGACGGGCACGATCGCGAGCACGCCGACCGTATACAACGCGGTGCTGGATGCGCTGGCGCCGCTGGGTGTGGAACAGATCGACATGCCGCTTTCATCGGCAAAGGTGTGGCAGGCGATACAGGACGCCCGCTCATAATCGAATACTTGTAGGGGCGACTGAACCGCAGTGTCTACGCGCGGCGGCGAGTCGCCCGTCTCTAGGCAAATTGACAGGAGGAGACAATAAATGTGGCCCAACAAATTTGATTACGTGCGTGCGGGATCGGTAGACGAAGCGCTGGCTTCGGCCGCGGATGGCGGCAAATTTCTGGCGGGCGGGCATAGTCTGCTGCCGGCGATGAAGCTGCGCCTGGATTCGCCCGAACAACTGATTGATATCGGACGGATACCGGAACTGCAGGGCATTTCGGCGAATGGCGGTTTGACGATTGGCGCGGGGGCGACTCATGATGAGATCGCGACATCGGCCGATGTGCAAGCGATGTGCCGCGCTTTGGCTAGCGCTTGCGGCCAGGTTGGCGACCAGGGTGTGCGCAACTTCGGCACCATCGGCGGCAATATCGCCCATGCCGACCCGGCATCCGACCCGCCAACAGTGCTGGTGGCTTGCGGCGCCACGGTCAATATCCAGGGCGCTGACGGCTCGCGCAGCGTCGGCGCGCAAGATTTCTTCGTCGACCTGTTCGAGACTGACTTGAACGATGGCGAGCTTATCACCAGCGTCAGCCTGCCAAATTGCAGCGACTGCCAATGCGCCTATGTCAAG